>JADFVW010000389.1 GCA_015222725.1 Pseudomonadota bacterium
ACCAGAGGGCGCGCAGGCTGCGCCTAGCTCTCCCGATTCCAGAGTGACTTCCGCCTCTATGGTTGGATTGCCGCGGGAATCCATTACTTCAAAGGCCTGAATATTCGCTATATTACTCATCTGGGGTACTCCGTGTACTTGAAACTAATCTACTCGATAATAAGAGGGGGAAGGTTTTTAACAAGGTCGTCGACGGCCTTCATTTGCGCCAGAAATGGCTCCAGCTGGTCCAGTGGCAGAGCACTGGGGCCGTCGCACAGTGCCCTATCGGGCTCCGGGTGACATTCTAAAAACAGGCCTGCCAGTCCCAGGGCCATGCCGGCACGACCGAGTTCCGCCACCTGGGAGCGCCGCCCACCTGAAGCGGACCCCATGGGGTCGCGGCACTGCAGGGCATGGGTCACATCAAAGATAAGCGGGATATCGTTGCACGCTTTTTTCATCAAGCCGAAACCCAGCATATCGACCACCAGGTTGTCGTAGCCAAAATTACTGCCACGCTCGCAAAGCAGCAGGCGATCATTGCCACACTCGTAAAACTTTTCCACTACATTGGCCATTTGCGAAGGGCTCAAAAATTGTGGCTTCTTAATATTGATCGCCGCACCTGTAGCCGCCATGGCCGCAACCAGATCGGTCTGCCTGGCCAAGAAAGCGGGCAATTGAATAATATCGCAAACTTCTGCCGCCGGAGCAGCCTGCTCCGGCGTATGCACGTCGGTAATCAGCGGCACGCCAAAAGTTTCTTTAACCTCAGCCAGAATAGACAGGCCCTCATCCAACCCAGGCCCCCGAAAAGAATGGATGGACGAGCGATTGGCCTTGTCATAGGAAGCCTTGAAGACAAGGGGTATATCCAACTTCTTGCACACTGACACATAGTGCTGTGCGACCTCCAGGGCGAAGTCCCGGCTCTCTAACACATTGACGCCACCCAGCAGGACGAAGGGGGCCGCATTGCCAATAGTGAGATCCGCTACCGCCAGGGTTTTTCCGGTCATAATATTAACCTTCGGCCGCAGCCCTGGAATGGGCTACTGCTGCCTGAACATAGCCGGTGAACAAGGGGTGTCCACTGCGTGGATCAGAGGTGAATTCAGGGTGGAACTGGCAGGCTACAAACCAGGGGTGATCTGGCACTTCAATTATTTCTACCAGAGAGCGATCGCCCGACCAACCCACAACCTGCATGCCTTTCTCAGCCAGGGATTCAAGATAATTGTTGTTGATTTCATAGCGATGGCGATGACGCTCAGAAATTGTTTCGGCGCCGTAAAGCTCACGCACCTTACTGCCTTCATCCAAATGACAGGGCTGTGCACCCAGGCGCATGGTGCCACCGATATCCGATGACTCATCGCGCTGCTCGGTGGAACCATCGACATTTTGCCACTCGGTGATCAGGGCTACGATAGGATAGGGTGTGTTCTTGTTCATTTCGGTGGAGTTTGCGTCCTGCATGCCACAGACATTCCGGGCAAACTCGACCATGGCTACATGCATACCCAGGCAAATACCCAAATAGGGGATTTTGTTTTCCCTGGCATACTGAACGGCAGTAATTTTTCCCTCTACGCCTCTGTCGCCAAAGCCACCGGGAACCAGGATGGCATCGACACCTTCGAGAATGCCCGTTCCGTCCCTCTCAATATCCTCGGCATCGACATAATCGATAGTGACTTTTGTACCGGTCCGCAGCGCCGCATGTTTAATGGCCTCGTTGAGCGATTTGTAGGCATCCAGCAGGTCCATATATTTACCCACCATGGCGATGCGCGCTTGCTCCACGGGTTCACTGAATTCCCGCTCAATAACCACATCCCACTCGGATAAATCGGCCGGTGGACAATCGATACCGAATCGTTCGACAACGAAATCATCCAGGCCCTTCGCATGTAACATGCCGGGAATCCGATAGATGGAATCGGCATCCAGCAGGGGGATAACCGCGCGCTCTTCCACATTGGTAAACAGGGAAATTTTCTTGCACGCACTGTCGGGGATATCAACCGTGCAACGGCACAGTAATATGTCGGGCTGCAGGCCGATAGAGCGCAGTTCTTTAACCGAGTGCTGTGTGGGCTTGGTCTTGATTTCTCCGGCAGTGGCGATATAGGGCACCAGGGTCAGGTGCATCAGCAAAGTGCGAGTGGGGCCCAATTCAACCCGCAATTGGCGGGCCGCTTCCAAAAACGGCAGGCCTTCAATATCACCAACGGTGCCGCCTATTTCGATAACAGCGACGTCGGCGCCCTCTGCCCCGGCAATAATACGACGCTTGATCTCATCGGTAATATGGGGAATAACCTGGACCGTACCTCCCAGGTAGTCACCGCGGCGCTCTTTTTTCAGGACACTGCTGTACACGCGCCCGGTGGTGAAATTATTGCGGCGCTGCATGGTGGTGTGGGTGAAGCGTTCGTAGTGACCCAGGTCCAGGTCGGTCTCGGCGCCATCTTCGGTGACAAAAACCTCCCCGTGCTGGAAAGGGCTCATGGTGCCGGGGTCGACATTGATGTAGGGGTCGAGCTTGAGCAGAGTCACCTTGATTCCGCGCGCTTCCAATATCGCGGCCAGAGAGGCGGCTGCGATGCCCTTACCGAGAGATGAAACCACACCACCTGTGACGAAAACATAACGCGTCATGAAAAACCTATTACCTTGTACTAGTCGTTGTGTAGCCGCTGTATAAAGGGCTGTCTTTCTAGACCCGCGAAATGTACAAATGGTGAACTTCGGTGCCTAACTCAACCGAGAATTCACAGACGCATATCCCGCGAAAAGATGGGAAATCAGGTTAAC
>JADFVW010000390.1 GCA_015222725.1 Pseudomonadota bacterium
CTCAGCGGCGTGGGCGGCGGCATTGGCCAGGTTCACATACCCGGCAGCGCCGCCTATGAATACGGCAACAAGGGTCGCCTGATCGTATTAAGACTGGGCGGCGGCGATGTGCCTAAACGGGAAAAGAAGGAACATAACGATAGCGATGGTTTCCCCATTCCACCCGTACTGCGAAGTGGCAGCGAAGAACAAATTACAGCTGGGGCAGACATATTCCTGCGACACTGCGCCAAGTGCCACGCCAATATCGATGGCCGCGGCGCAGGAATTCCCGATCTGAGACGGATGGATGCCCTGGCTCATAACGAATTTAGCAATATTGTAATGAAAGGCACCCGGGTAGACAAAGGCATGGGGAATTTCAGTGATCTGTTGTCAAAGGAGCAGGCCGAGGCGGTGCACAAATACCTTATTGAGCTTGCCTGGAAAGCATATGAAGATGCAAAAGCACCCAGTATGCCGCACCAGCCAGCGGCCCAGGACTAGCTTCGCAGGGCCAGGGGAATCCCGTTGCGGTAGTACTGCAGCAATGCCATGCCCCTGGCGTTCGCACGCAAACGGCCGTCGCCACCCAATGCTACAAGGTTGCGCCGCATCAATGGGTACAGTGCCTGGCTAAAAGAGCGCTCCTCCTGGTTTTGTTCAAGCGCCACCAGCACCTTGCTGTCCCTGAGCTTTTCCGCATGAGAGAGTGCATCACGTTTTAGTTGTAACTCCGGAATACCCGCCTCCCCGGCAATCAACAAGCCCCGCGCAAGCAGGGCAACAGGCAATACCGGGATAAGAGACTGTATTTGCATGGCTATATCTTCGCCGAGTTTAGCTACTCTCGCGCGCCTCAGTGAAGGGTCGCTGATTGCCAGGGACTGGTTTGTACGCTGCTGCCAATCTGACAATGACAGGGGGGTACCGAAATTCGCCACAACCTTACCGTAGGGCTTGGTGAGCCCTATCATTCTGGGCATGATCAAAACCAGGAAACGAAGTAGGGAAAACATGGCATAAAACCGGTTCTTCTCTCGGAAACCTTCCTCCGCGTGTTCGATGAGAGTCTTGTCTTCCGGTATACGATCATAGCTCAAGCCTACCGGTACAAAAACAATATCCTTGCAGTTCCCCTGCCCGTGAGCTTTGAGCAGGTAATTTAGTAAACCCAATTTGAGAGGCTGCATCTCACCATCGCGACTAAGTGCCCCCTCCAGGAACAAACCCTGGGGAACGCAGTTGGACGCGGCCAGATAAACATAGCGCTCCAGCAAAGTGCGGTGCAAGTTGTCTCCACCACCATCCCTGCGCACGATGTAAAAGCCTATAGCATGCAGCAGATAACGAATGGGCCAACCCCTGGCCCACTCTCCCGCCGAGTAGGAGATAGCGGAACGCTTTGATGCGAGGTAGATCAACAGAAAGGGATCTATATTGGACCGGTGATTGGATACTAATACAACACAGCAGTCTTTTTCAATACCAGCCAAAGCTTCCCTGTCACTGAATTCTGCTTGTATCCAGTACATCATGCGCAGCATCCAGCGGGCAATCCAGTAGCCCAGGCGAAAATATAACAATACATTGAAGAATGGCACAATTTCCTCGGCATCCCTGCGGGCCCGCGCGCTCACATCTTCAACGGGCTCTCCACTCTCGGCCGCTATCGACTCAATAGCCTGTACTACCTGTGGATCGACAAGCAGCCGGTCAAGCCAGTCGGAACGCTTTGCCAGCGCGTAATCCGAGACCCCAAATTCCAGCTGCTCGTCGAGCTTGCGCAGGGATCGCTGGCGGCGGCGGTACATCGTATTGCTTAACAGCGGAACAATAACCACCAACCACAGACCCAGCATTGCAAATAACAGAGTTGGCAGTAACAGCCACAGCGGCATCGCGACCGGCGATGTCATGAAATACACCGGTTAAGAAAACTCAGCATTGACTTAATATTTCGCGCAAACGAATTAGGGGCTGGGTATCCCGGATCATCCCAAGGGGTACAGAAAAATGCCCTCGCCGGTAACTGAATCGATTCTCGTCTGGCACCTGCCAGTAATCCATCTGCCGATAAGCCCAGCTTTGCCGGGTAACCACGTCGTGGGTGCCGGTAACGCTCACTACCCTTTCGGGAGGCACGCAAGCCTGGCGCATGGGGTCCAGTCGCAGCAACCACTTCCTTGCCAGATCGCGACTCCAGCCCGCATCTCGCAGAGCACCGGAAAAATTCCATACATCAGACAGTGCGCCATCCAGCACAGCCTCGGCAATATGACTACAGTGAATAACCGCAAATACGGCGTCCGGTCGCAGTGCTTTAGGCCAGTCATTGGCCGCCATGGCAACTGACTTTGCCGTCTGCGCCCCCAGGCTGACACCACCCACTGCAACGGGGCCACTACTGGTTTTCCGGCACCAGTCAATTATCACCGCCCACTCCTTGTGCTGTGCCGACAGGTAATCAAACATCCCCGTGGGCGCGGTAGAGAGCAGTTGCTCGCCGCCATAATGACCGGGCAATACGCGGCGACCATGCCAGGGTGCCTCGGGCCTCACCACACGGATACCCTGCTCAACCAGCCCGGCGACCTCGTCCACCAGATTATGGTAGTGGTCGAACTCCACGCACATGCCGTGACCGAAAATCAGGGTAGGTGGATTAGTCACACCCGGTGGTTCATGTACCCGGGCATAGACCATGTCAGCCATCGCTGCAGAGGGCGATGGGAAGCGAATCCAGTAGTCCTCGCCACGAGGCACCGGGATACGACGGGAGACCTCCACCGCTGGAAATGAATCAGGGAGCCGAAACAGGGTAGCCAAATGTTCACCCTGTTCACCGAAACGCTGCACCACCTGTTCAGGCGTGGTGGCCACCATTTTTACCGAGGTGTGCAACAGACCGCGAAAGGGTGCGAAGCGCTTGCGGGTCATATTATAGGCGGTGCGCACATCCAGGCGCATCTCCTCGGCCATGAGCAAATGTTCCAATGATACTTCTGCAGAGCCAAATAAATACTCATCCCAAAGTTGCTCTGTCATACTGGCCTTGAGGCGACAGTGCTCGAACAGATCCAGGGCCGCCGAAAGCTTGCGCAGTTTTCGCGGTTTCAATTTGGCATCGGGAAGTGCTTCCATAAAATGATCAACACTGCCCTCCGCCTCTCGTGCCATCGCCCACAATCGCGATACCGGAAAGAAATAACGACGTCCTGCACCCAGCGCCAGGAAATCGAGCCAGGGCCGGGCAATCAGCCTGGCCACAGGTGAGCGCAGGATGCGCATCGTCCTCTCAGATGCAACGTGCCGCGGGGTGCTTTTAATGTATAACCTCCATCAGAGTGACCAAACCTTAGCCGAATATAGCCCTGACCAGCAGAAAAAGTATCGACGGCGCCAGTAGACAGCCAACACCCGTATAAAATGTTGCTGTCATTGCCCCATAGGGCACAAGTTTGGGGTCCGTGGCGGCCAGGCCGCCCGCCACGCCGCTGGTAGTGCCCATCAGCCCACCGAAAATCATAGCAGATTTGGGATTATCCAGGCCAATCCGCCGGGCGATCAATGGCGTTCCAATCATTACCAGAACAGATTTCACCAACCCCGCCGCTATACTCAGCGCTATCAATTCAGAACTCGCACCCAGGGCCGCCCCGGTTACCGGACCCACAATATAGGTAGCAGCGCCCGCCCCTATGGTACTGATTGCAACGGGGTCGGTGTAGCCAAAACCAACAGCAACTGCGGCCCCAACGGTAAAGGACAACACCACACCTATAACAATCGAAAGGGCCCCAACCAACCCCGCCCGCCGTAGATCACTCAA
>JADFVW010000063.1 GCA_015222725.1 Pseudomonadota bacterium
CTTTTACGATGGGGGGATACTTCGGCTTCTTCCACTTTTCCTTGTCCTGCTCCCTGTTGATATCGCGCATTTTATCCAGCGCGGTGACCTTGAATATAAAGAACTTGCTCACCTTGGTAAGGACAACAATGCCGACCAGGGCGACCAGAGCGCCCAGCCAGTTATAGTTTTCGGACAGTGTTGTAACCCACACAGCGATTACCTCTCAGTTGTTGTCCGGGGAAGTAGCAGTCGGCCCCGGGCGGTGACATGCCGTGGGAATTGCCGCTAATTGCATTATGGACAGAATAGTAAAGTCATGTTGACTCATGGTCAAGTATAATTTACATAATGCTTTGGAGTTCCCGGGCCGGTTCAAAGCCGAAATACTGTTCTTGTATAATGGGCGGCGGGTAGTGGGTAGTGGGCAATGCTAAGATCGGCAAGTGCTCGGGTGATAAGACGCAAGCCAATGACCGCATCCTGAACTGACGAGGGTATAGGCAAGTCATGATATTTGATTTTCTACAGAAAATGCGTAATCACTGGCTAACGCTACTGCAGGTGCACCTGATCTTCGTCCTGCTCGGTGTCGCTATCCTGGGGCCGCTCTTTGGCATTTTGCTGCAGTTCGCTGTGGAGCTTTCGGGTAATCCGGCCGTTGCGGACCAGGACATCGCCCGCCTGCTGTTAACGCCGCTGGGGATGACCTTTACCGTGCTGCTTATCAGTGTCTTGCTGGCCATTAGTGCGATGGAGATGGGCGCTCTGCTCGCGGTGGCCATGGCCGCAGAGCATTCGCTCAATTGCACTCCCCTGCAGGCGACCTGGTATTCCATTCGCCATGGGATGAGCCTGCTGCGCCTGACACTGGAATTGACGTTTCAAATTGTGGTGCGCACCACCCCCTTCCTTGTTGTTGTCGGCATAACTGCCTGGTACTTTCTTACCGATTACGATATCAACTTCTATCTCCAGCAAAGGCCGCCGGAGCTCTGGTGGGCTATATCAATTGGCCTGCTCTCGTTAGCACTGTACGCCTGGTTTATGGGCCGACAGTTGCTGCGCTGGTGCCTGGCTCTACCTCTGGTGCTGTTTGGTGATCTACCGCGCGGTAAGGCTTTGAGTGAAAGCGAACGCCTGACCGCCGGGGAGATACCAGAGTTAGTTCGCGTCTTTGTCGTGTGCCTGGCTGTTGCCGCTTTGATCGGGGTGATACCGCACCTGCTTTTCGATATTTTCGGCGGCTGGGTTGTCGGGTCGCCTTATGATCGTTTGGCACCCCTGATCTTCATGTTGGGTAGTTTGATTGTCGCCTGGCTGGTAATCAACTTCTTCACCATTGCGCTGGGCCTGGCCAGCTTTGCCTTCGTAACGCTGAAGTTCTACTGCCGCCTCGGACCGGAAATAGATAAAGATGGGGTGCAAACAGAGTTCAATGCCTTACCGCGACTCGCGCTTGACTGGGGCGTGGGGAGAATCACGCTTGTAGTGTTGGCAGTGGCTGGCATGGCGGTCTTTGCCGGTGGTCGTTTGCTGGCCAACGTTCGACTGGATGATACTGCCTTGATCATTGCCCATCGCGGCGCGGCGGGTGCGGCGCCAGAAAACACCATGGCAGCCGTACGACGGGCGATCGCCGATGGTGCCGATTGGGTGGAGATCGATGTGCAGGAGAGCCGCGATGGGCATGTGGTGGTGTTCCACGACAGCGACTTTATGAAACTGTCCGGCAACCCGTTAAAGATCTGGGATGGGGATCTGGCCGATATTCAGCAGCAGGATATTGGCAGTTGGTTCGGCCCTGAGTTTGCCGGTGAACAAGTGCCGACCCTGGCGCAGGTGCTGGAGGAAACCCGGGGGCGGGCCGGACTGATGATCGAGCTCAAATATTACGGACATGACCAGCAGTTGGAGCAGCGTGTGGTGGATATTGTCGAGTCGGCTGGTATGGCAGATGAAGTGTCCATTATGTCGTTGAAGCTGCAAGGCGTACAAAAGCTGCAGGCACTGCGCCCGGACTGGAAAGTGGGTTTACTGGCTGCCACAGCGGTGGGTGATCTGGCTAAAGTCGATGTGGATTTTCTGGCGGTCAGTGCGCGTATGGCGACTACCCGTTTTATCAGGCGGGTTCATGCCAGCGGCAAGCGTGTTCTGGTCTGGACAGTCAACGACGCGCTGTCCATGTCCAAATGGATGTCCATGGGCGTTGACGGCGTGATAACCGATGAGCCGGCCCTGGCCGGGGAAGTACTGCGCGAGAGGGCAGCAATGAGTTCTGCCGAACGGCTGCTGGTCAGCGCTGCCTTGTTTTTGGGGAAACCGGTGGAGCCGGGCGAGTATCGCGATGACTCGCCTTGAGGTGATTTTTCTTGCCAGGAATATCAACACGATTGAATATTCAGGAGGGACAGGGGAAAGAATACATAAATATGTGTTTTTTCATGTAATATAACCCCATTGAAAGCAGCACTGCGTTGCGAAGTTAACCTCAGGGGAATTCAATGGGCGGCGAGAAGAGTCAGCTAAAGTACAGCAAATACTTATTTTATTATTTATGGCATATCGTTATGGAGAGCCAGAATAAAATAGAAGATGCCATGCGTGTCCACGGGATCAAGGCCCCCAGTTGGCGGGTCATCATGATATTGCATGAGCGCGACAGTATGACCATCAGTGAAATTTCAAAGGAAGTTTTGCTGGAGAACTCCCGGCTCAGTCGGATTTGCCAGAAACTGGAAGACAGTGACATTGTGCAGCGCGCCAAATGTATTGAAGACCAGCGCTATACCAGGATTGAACTGACCGACAAGGGCAGGGCGATCTTCGAAGACCTGGCTCCAATCGCAGAGCGGCAGTTGGAGAGCACGCTACAGGGTTTTAGCCCCGAGGAGCGCAAGCAGCTGAACCAGATGGTACAGCGCATGAAAGAGAACACCTACCGTTCACCCTTTGCCAGCCCCTGAGTGACGTAAGGCGAGCGCCACCCACACCCCCTAATAATCCGTTGGACTAAGGCTCTGCATTCTAATTGCCAATTGGCATATAATAACACTTGATATTTCATGTGTTATTTCATTATAGTGTACCCATGCAGTCAAATATTGATATGAATCAATAAAAAGCGGAGAGAGTTCGTGAACCAAATCATCAGTACTGATGCCCCGGCCGACATAACCTGGCCCAGCGATTACACCCGCGTGCCATACCAGGCCTATGTAGACCAGGACATATTCAACCTGGAGCAGGAGAAACTGTTTCTCGGCCCATGCTGGCATTTGATCGGCCTTGAGTGCGAGATTGTGGAACCGGGGGATTTTGTTGCCACTTATATAGGCAATACCCCCATTGTATATTCACGCGGGCCCAGCGGGGACCTGCACGCGTTCGTCAATCGCTGCGCCCACCGCGGAGCGAGAGTGATTCGGGAGTTGCGCGGCAACAACCCGTTCCCCACCTGCCCGTATCACAACTGGCGCTATGACATCACTGGCAACCTGAAGGGTGTCTCGATGGAGAAGGGCCTCAGGGGCAAGGGGGGTTATAGTGAAGATTTCAGCAAGGAATGTAATGGCCTGAGGAAACTCCGCATCGAATCCCATGCGGGTGTGTTGTTCGCGACGTTCAGTGATGAAACGCCACCGCTACGTGACTATCTGGGCGAAGCCATTTGGGAACGTATCGCTATGATAGGCAGCAAGCCCCTGCGGGTAGTGGGCTATCAACGCCAGTCGATAAAGTGTAACTGGAAGTTGTTTGTGGAAAATAACCGGGACACGTATCACGGCCCGCAATTACACA
>JADFVW010000391.1 GCA_015222725.1 Pseudomonadota bacterium
CGGCATGCGGATCCATACCTGCCTCTACCATGGTCTGCATGCCCACGCGGTCGGCTTCGGACTCGTTGCTACGACTGTATCGCAGGGCGGAATCCTGGGCTGCCGCCTGGGCTGCAGAGATTGCCGCCATGCCGGCGCCGCTTCCGGTAGTGGCCAGTAGAACCAGCCCGGCGAGCATGGAGGCGAGATAAATGGGCTGCTGGTTTTGTTGGTATTCCACGCGGCGGGAAAAATGTCGCTGGCTGAGGTGGGCTATTTCGTGGGCCAGAACCGTGGCCAGTTCGTCCTCGGTCTGGGCGTAAAGCAACAGGCCGTTATGAATTCCAATAATGCCCCCGGGGACGGCGAAGGCGTTAATGGTGGGGTTGTCCACAATAACGACCTCGATGCGCCGATCATCCAGTTGGCTGTGGGTCACCAGCTTGTATATGAGGTTTTCCAGATAATCCTGTAGTAGCGGGTCATCGATAGTGGGCACCTGGCTGCGAAACATACGCAGCCAGGTTCTGCCCAGTTCATGCTCGACGTCAGCGGAAAACAAACTGGTGCTGGACTCGCCCAGATTGGGAATTTTCAGCTCATTGGATGTTGCTGCACTGGTAATGAAAAGCATGCAGGACAACAGGGCAGGAAAGCTGTGCCGTCGCCCCCAATTAATTATTGACTCTATTTTCACCACGAAATGAAACCACACCTGTTGTCGAAGAGAGATTAGAAGAATCGTGCTGCTGCATTGTACTCCAAGCGCACGATATCGGAACATAATACCTGCCCCATAAAATGGAGTTATTTTTCAGCGTAAAGTTCAACAGTATCATTGCGTAGTCGTTATACTGTCGAACTTATTGAGAGCGGCTGGGGCCAACTGGCTGGTACAGGGATCTGATGGTAGATGTAAATATTATAGAGCTGGATGTCATAGGTGAACGCTGCCCTATGCCGCTGTTAAAAGCCAAGCGTGCGCTCAATAATATGGATGCAGGTCAGCAATTGAAGGTGTTATCCACCGACCAGGGCTCCGTGCGGGATTTTCAGGTATTTGCCCAACAATCCGGCAACGCCCTGCTGGCCAGTGACGAAAAAGACGGTGTATACATTCACCTGCTGCTGAAAAATTAGCTTTATCGCATGCGATCACGGGAATAGAGGTTTTAAATGCTGGACATCTTCAAGAAGTGGTATGAGCGCTACCTGTTTGAGGAAGAGGCAGTACTGCTTCTGGTGCTGCTAACGCTATCAATCATTTTGTTGATGACCCTGGGTGATGTATTGGCGCCCGTACTCGCCTCGATAGTGCTCGCCTATTTAATGCAGGGCATGGCAACCCAGTTGCAGCGACACGGTCTGCCACAGTGGTTTGGTTTTGGCTTCTCCTTCCTGGTTTTTATAGGCGCTTTTTTTGGTTTCTCCCTGGGTTTGTTGCCGCTCGCCTGGCGCCAGTTGGTAAGCCTGGCGACTGAAATGCCACGCATGCTGGAGCGGGGACGCGAGTTGCTGGGTGTGCTGCCCGAGCGATATCCCGATATTTTCACCCAGGAGCAATTGAATGACCTGCTCAGCCTGGTGCAGGTAGAGCTGGCGGGGGCAGGCCAGAGTCTTTTAACCTATTCCTTTAGCTCAATTCCCGGTGTGTTGGCTGTCATGGTGTATATGGTTCTTATCCCCATTCTGGTTTTTTTCTTTCTCAAGGACAGGCAGAAACTGCTGGACTGGCTCGGTCATTTCTTGCCAAGTGAGCGGCCCCTGCTGCGTCGAATCTGGGGCGAAATGAATACCCAGGTCGCGAATTACGCCCGGGGAAAGGTGCTGGAGATGCTCATTGTTGGTGGCGTGAGTTATTTCTGTTTCGCCTGGATGGGGCTTAATTATGCCGCCCTGCTGGGTTTGCTGGTGGGCTTGTCGGTTATTGTCCCCTATATTGGTGCGGCTATGGTTACCCTGCCGGTGGTGATGGTGGCATTTTTTCAATGGGGCTTTACCAGTGAATTTTATTACCTCTTTGCTGTCTATGCCCTGATCCAGGCGCTGGATGGCAACGTGCTGGTGCCGCTACTTTTTTCTGAGGCGGTTAATTTGCATCCGGTGGCCATCATTCTGGCCGTGTTGTTTTTTGGCGGTATCTGGGGAATATGGGGCGTGTTTTTTGCTATCCCCCTGGCAACCCTGATCAAGGCCATCATCTATGCCTGGCCCACGCCACAACCCGACGTACAGGGTAAACCCGAAAAATCGATTTAATGGAGCAATCAATGCCTGTGTTATTCATGAAGCGGACACTGCTAAGTGTGGTTGTCGCTGTCATTCTTGTGGCTTGCGCCACTGTTCCCAGTGCCGGCCTGGCCCCGTCACAAAGCCCCAATGACGAGAATCAGTACCGGTTCCTGGTGCTGGAAAACGAACTGCAGGTGTTGTTGATTTCCGATCCCGATACCCGGCAAGCCGCTGGCGCGTTGGATGTTATGGTCGGCAGTGGGGATAATCCCCCCGGGCGGGGTGGTCTGGCCCATTTTCTGGAGCACATGTTGTTCCTGGGTACAGAGAAATACCCCAATGCAGCGGAGTACGAGCAGTACACCACAGAGCACGGGGGGCGGCGCAATGCTTACACCAGCTTTGAGCACACCAATTATTTCTTTGATATCAACGAGGAGTTTCTGCCGGAGGCACTGGACCGCTTCGCGCAGTTCTTTATTGCCCCGAAGTTTGATGCCCAATATGTAGATCGGGAGAAAAATGCGGTGCAGGCCGAGTATCAGATGGGCCTCAAGAGCGACGGTCGCAGGGGGCTGGACGTGTTACAGGAGGTGATGAACCCCGAACATCCCTTCAGTCAGTTTTCTGTGGGTAGCCTGGAGAGCCTGGCCGATCGCCCGGATTCACCGGTACGCGATGAATTGCTCGCCTTCTATGACAAGCACTACTCCGCCAATGTGATGCGGCTGGTGGTGCTGGGCTCCCAGTCATTGGATGAACTGGAGAAGCTGGTGGTCCCCATGTTTACGCCGGTACCCAATAAGTCTTTTACGCACAGTGTTATTGGCGCACCGATGTTCACCGCCGATAGTCTGCCCATGTTGGTGCAGGTAAAGCCCCAGGCCACTTTGCGTCAACTGAGCGTGTCTTTTCCCATCGCTGACTACCGCGGTGAATATCACGTTAAACCGGTCTCCTATCTGGGCAACCTGGTGGGGCATGAGGGCGGCGGCAGTTTGCTGTCGCAATTGAAGGCGGAAGGCTTGGCCGAGAGCCTGTCAGCCGGGTCGGGCCTGGCGTGGCGCGGTGGCGCCTTGTTCAGCGTGAATATAACGCTCACGGAAAAGGGCGTTGACAGTTACCTGCGTGTGCTGCAGCTGTTGTACTCCTATATGGACATGGTGCGAAAAGAGGGTCCGCAGCAGCGCCTGTACGATGAACAGTCTCAGCTTGCTGAGTTGGGCTTTCGCTTTAAGGAAGATGTTGAGCCCATGAGCTACGTCAGCGCACTGGCCCAGGGGATGCACTACTACCAGGCGGATGATATTTTGCGTGGCCCCTACCTGATGACCGAGTACGATTCACAAATGCTGAGCGCTTTGCTGAACAGTATCGTGCCGGGCAACGCGCTTGTCACACTGGACGATGCAAATGTGGAAACCGATGAAACCTCGGTGCACTACCAGGTCCCGTACTCGCGCGAAACGGTCACCGGGAAGACGCTCGCCAACTGGAAGCTTGCAGTAGATGTGGACAAGTTCCATTTGCCTGTGGCCAATAATTTTATTGCGCAGGATGTGTCTCTCAAGGCTGTTTCCGCCGGTAAGCCGGCAGTACCGGCAGTAGTGCTCGAAAGTGAACGCCAAAAAATCTGGTTTATGCAAGACGCAGAATTTGGTGTACCCAAAGGAGCCTCCTATATCAATTTCCGCTCCCCACATGTGGGCCAGAGCGCCGACCAGACTGCCGCCGCAGTTCTATACGCGGCACTGTTGAAGGATTCTGTGAATGAGTTTGCCTACCCGGCACTGTTGGCCGGCTTGAACTTCAACCTCTACAAGCACGCGCAGGGTATCAGCTTGCGTATTGGTGGCTACGACGACAAACAGGCGCTGTTACTCGATCAGTTGCTCGATACCATCAGAGCCTCAACATTTGCAGGGCAGCGTTTTAATGATATCCGCAAAGACATGATTCGCAGCCTGCAAAACTCTGTAGCCAAGCGCCCCAGTAGCCAGGTGATCGATGACTTGCGCGAAGCACTGCTTTATGGCGAATGGGGAGAGGACGACCTGATAACCGCCCTGGAGGCCATAGACCTGGCTGGGTTGCAGGCGTACGCGGTGCTGTTCTGGCGCGATGCCCAGGCCGAAATCATGATTTACGGCAACTACGACAGGGCAATTGTTGAGGATATATCTGCCAAGGTCGCGACGTTGTTGTCCGCCGGTACCGCTCCGAAGCTGGCCGACCTGGAAGTGCTAAAACTCGCCGGGGGTGAGTCTCTGCTTTTAGCAGCCGATGTGCCACACGATGACTCGGTGGTCGCCTGGTATCTTCAGGGCGGTGGCAACGATTGGTCCGACCGGGCGGCGACGGCGCTCACTGCACAGATCATGAAGTCCGGTTTTTTCCAGCAACTGCGCACCGAGCAGCAGCTGGGCTACATAGTCAGTGCATTTTCCTGGGCTCAGCGCGACGTGCCGGCCCTGGTTTTGTTAGTTCAGTCACCGGGCACCGATGCAGCGGGTGTGGCCGCAGCGATGGATACGTTTATGCGGGCGGTGGAGTCTGAGCTGGACAAGGATCAGTTTGAGCGTCACAAGACGGCCCTGATGAGCGATATCCAAAGGCCGGACAAGAATATCTGGGAGCGGGCGGAGTTTTATTGGCAATCTATCGCCAAGCACCAGGACAATTTTGACGCTCGCCAGTCCCTGACGGAGGCGGTAGACGCACTGACTCTTGAAACATGGCTGGCGTACTACAATCGAGTCTTTCTGCAGGACAGGCATTCACTACAAGTTGTAGCCCCCGGTAAGTGGGGACGCTTCCCGCAGGGAGAGTCCCTGCGTTACAACACCCCGGCGGCGGTAAAGCAGGGGCACGAGACCTATATCACCAATCAATAGTTCTATTATAGAACTATGCTAATCGTTTCCAGCCCCCTTCGGGGGGCTTTTATCTTGTGTCATCTTGGGGTTTCTTGAAAGCAGGGTGGAAAATTCTGTAATTTCGACTATACTCTTCAGATCACTGGCTTTTGTGCATTCTAAATTGACACGCAGTTAGCCAATTTGTCCATTGCCCGATATGGACGACCGACCAGGAGATTAGCCCGGCATGATGGATGACAATGACCCCCTAGAAACACGGGAATGGCTAGACGCCCTGGATTCGCTATTACAGCAGGGCGGTCCCGAGCGCGCGGCCTTCGTGATGGCCGAACTCTCCAAGCATGCTGTTGAAGTGGGTATGCGCCTGCCGACGGCGATTACCTCTCCATTTCGTAACACCATATCTCCCACCGAAGAAAAAAGCATGCCCGGAGATTTGTTTATGGAGCGAAAAATTCGCTCCCTGGTGCGCTGGAATGCCCTCGCCATGGTTATGCGCGCGAATGATAACGATGAGGGCCTGGGTGGGCATATCTCAAGCTTCTCTTCCAGTGCGACCCTTTACGATATTGGCTTCAACTACTTTTTCCGTGGCATAGAGGACGGGCACAAGGGCGACCTGATCTTCTACCAGGGCCACAGTGCGCCGGGCATGTATGCACGCTCTTATCTGGAAGGGCGTATCGATGAAGGTCAATTGGACAATTTTCGCCGCGAAGTAGATGGCGAAGGTTTGTCTTCCTACCCCCACCCCTGGCTAATGCCAGATTACTGGCAGTTTCCAACTGTTTCCATGGGGCTAGGTCCGATACAGGCTATTTATCAGGCCCGGGTCATGCAGTATCAGGAAAATCGGGGCTTGCTCGACCACGGCGACCGCAATGTGTGGTGCTTCATGGGTGATGGCGAGTGCGATGAGCCGGAGTCTCTGGGGGCAATTTCGCTGGCTGGTCGCGAGCACCTGGGTAACCTGACGTTCGTGGTGAATTGTAACTTGCAGCGATTGGATGGCCCAGTGCGTGGCAACGGGAAAATCATCCAGGAACTGGAGGGTGTTTTCCGCGGCGCCGGCTGGGAAGTTATAAAGGTCATCTGGGGCCGCAAGTGGGACCCCTTGTTGGAAAAAGACCAGACGGGTTTACTGCAACAGCGTATGGATGAGGTATGCGACGGTGAGTTGCAGAATTATAAATACAACGGGGGTGCCTACACCCGCGAGCACTTCTTTGGCAAGTATCCCGAGTTGCTGGAGCTGGTTTCAGACCTCTCCGACGACGAGATTATGTACCTGAATCGCGGCGGCCATGACCCCTATAAAGTCTATGCTGCCTACGCCAGGGCGGCGGCCCAGCGCAAACGCCCCACGGTGATTCTGGCCATGACCGTAAAAGGCTATGGCATGGGTGAGGCGGGTGAGGCAAACAACGAGACACACTCGCTGAAAAAGCTGGATATAGAAAGCCTTAAGGCCTTCCGGGACCGCTTTGGTATTCCCATCAGTGATACTGAATTGAAAGATGTGCCCTATTACCGACCGTCCCCCGATAGTCCTGAAATGCGCTATATGAATGCAAACAGGAAGGCCCTGGGCGGGCAAATTCCGGTCAGGCGCTCAGCGATGGAGCGGCTGACCATTCCGCCACTGTCCGCCATGGGTAACCAGCTCAAGGGCAGTGGAAAGCGCGAGATTTCGACCACCATGTCTTTCGTGCGCATCCTTTCCAGCCTGGTAAAAGATAAGGAAATTGGCCAGCGGGTAGTGCCTATTGTGCCGGATGAGGCGCGCACTTTCGGCATGGAGGGCATGTTCCGTCAATTGGGTATTTATTCCTCGGTGGGGCAGCGCTATACACCCCAGGATGCCGGTCAGATGATGTTCTATAAAGAGGACATAAAAGGCCAGATTCTGGAGGAGGGGATTAACGAAGCGGGTGCATTTTCGGCCTGGCTGGCCGCTTCCACATCCTATAGCACCCATGGCTACCCCATGATTCCTTTCTATATTTTCTACTCCATGTTTGGTTTTCAGCGCATTGGTGATTTGGCCTGGGCCGCGGGCGACAGTCAGGCGAGAGGGTTTCTTATCGGTGCCACCGCAGGCCGGACCACACTCAATGGTGAGGGTCTGCAGCACCAGGACGGCCACAGCCATGTGCTGGCCAGCACCATTCCCAACTGCATCAGTTATGACCCCACCTATGCTTTTGAACTGGCCATTATTATCCAGGACGGCATGCACCGAATGTTCGAGAAAGGTGAAAACAAGTTTTATTACATCACCACTATGAACGAAAACTACGTTCAGCCCAATATGCCCGAAGGTGTCGAGCAGGGTATTATCAAAGGGATGTACTGCCTCAAGCGCGCTGCAGCTAAGCAAAAAACACAGGTGCAGCTGCTGGGTTCGGGAACCATCCTGCGGGAAGTGGAGGCCGCCGCTGCCATACTGGAAAAGGACTACGATGTGGTATCAAACATCTGGAGCCTGACCAGTATTAATGAGCTTCAGCGCGAGGGTAAAGCGGTCGCCCGCTGGAATATGCTTCATCCTGAAAGCGAGGCAAAAGTTCCGTATGTGACCGAGTTACTGGGCACTGAAAGTGGCCCATGTATTGCTGCAACAGACTACATAAAGGTCTATGCGGACCAGTTGCGGGAGTTTATCCCCGGTAGCTACACCGTGTTGGGCACAGATGGGTATGGGCGCAGTGACACACGGGACAAGTTGCGTCAGTTCTTTGAGGTTAGCCGGGAATACATTGTAATCGCAGCCCTCAAGTCTCTCGCCGATGAGGGAACCATTGAAAAAACAGTCGTTACAGAGGCGATGCGTGCACTGGGTGTATCAGCCGATAAAATAGATCCTGTAACCGTATAAAGGAATTTCACGTGGCGAAGCAACAAGTAATAGTTCCCGACATAGGTGGTGCCGAAGGCGCAGAGGTTATCGAGCTATTGGTTGCCGTGGGTGATGAAGTTGCGGTCGAGCAAAGCCTGATC
>JADFVW010000064.1 GCA_015222725.1 Pseudomonadota bacterium
TACTGCACCTTTGAAAGCAGACCTTCGGAAACTGAAGGTTCCCCTTCCCACACATCCAGAATGACAGTAGGTGCATGCACGGCTCCAAGCAGTTTTTCGAGAGCCCGGTTATCGATGACATCTCCACGACTGGCGTTAATAAGCAGACTGTTGGCAGAAATGCTGGATAATTCAGCCTCTGCCAGCAGATGAAAACTGGCAAAGGGCTCTTGGTGAGTGAGATCGGCGTGTAGCGTTATGACGTCACAGGCGAGCACTTCGGCCAGGGACGCGGGCTCGCACAACTGCTTCTTATCCAGCCAGGGGTCATAAATCTTATGTGTAATACCCAGGCCGGACAGGCGTGAGGCCAATAGCCTTCCAATATTGCCATAGCCGATAATTCCCACCGAGCCGCCCGCAAAAAGCTGCTCCAGCTTATCGTCAACCAGTGCTATCGCGCCCAGCACATACTCCACCACGGAGTTGGCATTGGAGCCGGGGGCATGGCTAAAAGCTATCTCTTTTTGCCGTAGGTATACTCTGTCGATGTGGTCAAAGCCACTGGTGGCCGTGCCCACAAAACGTACCGGGGTAGACTCCAGCAGAGCCTCATTTACCTGGGTAACCGATCTAACCAACAGTACATCGGCTTCTCGTAAGTGCCGCCGTTGTAGCTCTCGGCCATTAAGCAGATGAACAGACCCCAATTCGCCCATGGTCTCGGCGACAGCTTCCATGTTTTCATCGGCGACAATAGTGAGGTTCATCTGTTCATTATTTCAGGCTTGACAGAGAGAACTCAAGGCAGTTCAAGCTACCCTCTGCACCAAACTCCCGGCACAAAGCACGAAAAAACAAGCTGCCGTCGGGCGGCAGTCCAACCCGGCACCAGTGCTTCGCCTGCACTAATACCCTCAGCTCAAAGGCGTCATTCAAGCCCTGCCCTGCGGCACTGCCATCCAGGTTGTCTGCGCTGATACGAAAATTGTGGCCACAGGCCCGGGCAAAAAACCACTCCAGCGCCTGAGGCTTGTACTCGACATTTTCAAATGCTTGTTGCTGTGCGACATTTCGACCATCGGGGGCATACCAGTAGCCAAAATCCGTTTGTAGCCGACGGGTGCTGCCCGCTATACACCAATGGGCTACCTCGTGCAGGGCACTGGCAAAAAAGTCTTCACGGTAGCGCAGGACATTCATCTGTCCGGTTTTTTCAGCGGGCAGATACAAAGGCTCAGCATAGCCCCCGGACAGGCGGGTATTGGCGCGCGCTAAAAAGCAGCGGGAGAATACGGCTTCCACTCTTTTGACACACAGAGGCGAGGAAACATCCTGTGTCGACGCTACGCTCCCTGCAGCGCTCATTCGGGTGCTGCTCGCTTCTGCAGGAGGTAGATAAATTTGCCATCCCTTTCGTCCTGGGCTAGCAACTCATGGCCCAGAAAGGAGCAAAACTTGGGGATATCCCGGGTCGTGGCTGGGTCGGTCGCCGTGACCTCGATGCGCTCACCCGCGGCAATATCGCGAATTTTATTGTGCAACATCATCACCGGCTCGGGGCAAAACAATCCACAGACATCCAATATATGTTCTGGCGGTTTACTCATATTCCGGCTCAGCCTGCCAACATACAGGCGGCCTGCTCATGTTCCACCAGATCCCACTCCTCGTTATCTGTATCATATAAAATCAACAGGTCCGAGGATTCCAGCTGTCTACGCAATTGAGTGGTTTTTTGTTCCAAAGTGTATTCCTGCGCGCCGTAATCAGTACCGTCCCTGCTGGCGAACTCTTCCAGTAGTGCTTCTAACACTGGCCTGTCGAGCCGCGCCAGCGGGACCTCAACGAAGTGCGCCATCTAGCTCTGGGGCTTGATGAACTTTAGCGTCATCCTGTCGCTCTCACCGATGGCAATGTATTTCTCGCGGTCTTTATCCTTCAAACGAAGTGAAGGCGGCAATGTCCAAACGCCTTCTGCGTAGTCGGCCGTATCCTTGGGGTTGGCGTTAATCTGGGAGCTTCCAGCCAGCACAAAACCCGCCGCCTCTGCCATGTCCATCATCTGGCGCTCAGTCACATAGCCGCTTTTTTTCATGCTTTCAATATCCACCCCGGCTTTTGCCCGGTGCTGGACAACGCCAAATGTACCGCCGGGCTTGAGGGCCGTGTAAATGGCTGACAGGGTTTGATCGCCAGAGTCGGCGCGCAGCCAGCTGTGTACATTCCTGAAAGCCACAACAAGGTCAGCGCTACCGGCAGGCGCTATGGTGACCTCTTCCGGGGGTTGCAGTGTTGTAACGATGACGCTTTTATATGCACCCGGGTTTTCTCCCAGTTTCTGTAAATAGCCACCCAGGGATTTGCGATAGTACCCACCGGGGCCATTGGCGGAATAATGGGCGGCATAATACCTACCGTTATCCTGCAGCAGCGGTGCCAGAATCTCAGAGTACCAGCCGCCCCCCGGTGCAATTTCGACGACTGTCATGCCCGCCGATATGCCAAAAAACTGCAGCGTCTGCTGCGGGTGCCGATAGTTATCCCTGGCCTTGTTTTCAACGCTACGATTGCTGCCATTAAGCGCGCTCTGCCAGGGCAGATCATCAGCCTGTACTGGCAAGACCAGCGCTGCCATTAAAAATAGAATGCTATACTTCACGACGTTCTCCTTCTGAAATTTATCAATGCACGTTAATATACGACTTGCGCAAACGAATGTGGAGCCTAATTAGTGGAATCTTCTTATATCATAACGTTTATCGGTGACGATCGCCCCGGTTTAGTCGAGCAACTGTCCACAGTGATTGAAGAAAACCGCGGAAACTGGCTCGAGAGTCAGCTGTCGCAACTGGGCGGAAAATTTGCCGGCCTGGTACTCGTTTCGATACCCGACGGTGGTGCGGCGCAATTGGAGAGCGCGTTAAAGGCACTTTCAGTCAGCGGCCTCAGCGTGCGTGTTACACCCACTGGCAGCGGACAGACCATACGCTCTGCCAGAAAAATCACTCTAACCATCATAGGCCCGGACAGACTGGGAATAGTCCGGGAAATTTCCCAGGCATTGGCCAGTCACCAGGTTAACGTGGTGGAGATGGACAGCCAGGTGACAAGTGCTCCCATGAGCGCTGAAATGTTATTTCAGGCACGTATCGATGCAGAAATCCCACTCGATACACAACTGGATGACCTCTCCGATATGCTCGACGAAATCGCCAATCACATGACACTGGATATCTCACTGGAGTCGACTTAGTCGCGATCGCCCTGCTTGCGCCCTGCCAGTTTTTTCAGACCCGCCACGAGCGCCACAACAATCGCCGCCGCCAGGATAATACCTCCGGTACCGATCGCGGTCGCCAAAAACAGATCCAGCATTACCTGGGGTGAAATACCAAATTGATCGATGGCCGCCCATATAAGGCTGCTCATGGCCAGCATGGCTATAATAATCGTTCGGATATATCGCCTGTTTGCCTTACTCATTTGCCGAGCCCGGTTAGCCCAGTGTATGCGGGGTACTATCTGCACCCGCTGATTCAACTGCGCCTGGCACTATTGGCGTGCTCGATTGCACGGCCATATTCTGTGCCCGGTGGCGCAACAGGTGATCCATCAGAATGATGGCGAGCATCGCCTCGGCAATGGGTGTTGCGCGAATCCCCACGCAGGGGTCGTGCCTGCCATGGGTAACCACCTGGATGGGGTTTCCGTCTACATCGATTGAGGCGCCCGGCAGGCGGATGCTGGATGTTGGTTTCAGCGCAATGCTTACCGTAATATCCTGGCCGCTGGAAATTCCTCCCAATATACCGCCCGCGTTATTGCTGAGAAAACCTTCGGGAGTAATCTGGTCGCGATGCTCGCTGCCCCGGTGCGCAATACAGGAAAATCCGGCGCCTATTTCGACCCCTTTAACCGCATTAATACTCATCATGGCGCTGGCAATATCGGCATCCAATCTGTCAAAAATAGGCTCCCCAAGGCCGGGCATTACACCCGACGCCACCACGTTAATTCTCGCACCTATGGAATCGCCACTTTTATTGAGCGCCGACATAAATTCTTCCATCTGGGCTATTTTTGCCTCGTCGGGACAGAAAAATGGATTGCCCTCGACCACAGCCCAGTCCAGCACCTCGGCTTTAATCGGACCCAATTCTGACAAGTAACCACGCACCTCAATGCCATAGTTTTCTTTCAAATATTTCTTTGCGATACCGCCCGCTGCCACTCGCATGGCCGTTTCCCTGGCAGAGGAGCGGCCGCCACCGCGATAGTCCCGGGCGCCGTACTTCTGGGTGTAGGTGTAGTCTGCATGGGCGGGACGAAAGCTATCCTTGATATTTGAGTAGTCCCTGGAGCGTTGATCGGTGTTCTCTATCAGCAGGCCTATAGGCGTTCCTGTAGTTTTTCCCTCAAACACACCGGACAGAATTTTTACTTCATCGGCCTCGCGGCGTTGAGTGGTAAATCGAGATGTACCGGGCTTGCGGCGATCAAGGTCCCGTTGCAGGTCTGAACTATCAAGCTCCAATCCCGGGGGACAGCCATCGATTACGCAGCCCAATGCGGGGCCATGGCTTTCACCAAAGCTGGTTACCGTGAACAGTTTTCCGATAGAGTTACCGGCCATATCTGGTCGTACCTTTAATTGTGAGGCTATGACAGCCGCTAAAAGTGGCTATTATTATACCGCTTATCACGTGAAGCTGGCGCTGTATTGTTGCAACTCTTTCGCAGTAATGGCAAAAACACCCTGGCCGCCATGCTCAAACTCCAGCCAGGTAAAAGCGACATCCGGGTAAAGCGCCTCCAACTGCGGCCAGCTGTTGCCCACTTCTACAATCAATAAACCCTGCTCCGTGAGATATTGCGCACCCTGTTGCAGAATTTTACGGGTAAGAGCCAGCCCGTCCGGCCCCGAACCAAGAGCCAACGGTGGTTCATGGTGAAATTCCGCGGGCATGGACGACAGGTCTTCCCGGTTAACATAGGGCGGGTTACTGAGAATGATGTCGTATTTCTGTGATGGCAGTGAGGAAAACAAATCTGAATATAATACGGAGGCTCGGCCAGACAACTGCAACAAGGCTACATTCTCTGCAGCAAGATCGAGGGCATCTTTATCCAGGTCAGTCAGGTCAACTGTCACAGCCGGATAATAATAAGCGACAGCCAGGCCAATGCAACCCCCGCCACAACACAGGTCCAGTACGCGCCGGGGTTCCGGGCCCTGATACCAGGGTTTAAACTCATGCAGAATAAGTTCCGCAAGCGGCGAGCGCGGAATAATAGCCCGCCTGTCACTGACAAACTCCAGCCCGGCAAACCAGGCGCGCCCCAGCAGATAGGGCAAGGGCACATGGTCGTCTATCCTGCGGCTCAAAAGAGAGTGCATCCGTACCGCGTCCTCAGAGCTGAACTTGTGGGGTAAAACACCATCGTCAGCGTCCAGAGGCAAGTCGGCGATACTGAGCACCAACGCAACGGCTTCATCCCAGGGGTTATCCGTACCATGTCCGAAGAAAGCGTCGCTCGCCTGCAGGCGCTCAGCGCAATATTGCAGGGCTTCCCCGACGGTGTTCGGCAGGCCAGCAGTTGATGTTTTGTCTGTCATGACTGCAATTCTAACCCATAGCTGAGCTATGTGTCGCAGCAGCTGTGATGGCCAGTCAAGCGTTTGCCTTGCACGAACGGGGTTGATACCATCCCCTCCCCTACCGGGGCCGAACTCAGGAGATCATTTCGTGGAAGACAGCTGGGCCAAGATAATTACGGATATTGGTGAAGATATCAGCCGCCCAGGCCTGGTCGACACACCAAAAAGGGCCGCCAAGGCCTTTGAGTTTCTAACCCGCGGTTACGGACAGTCGGTTGAAGAAGTCGTTAATAACGCACTATTTCCATCCGACTCGGATGAAATGGTGTTGGTACAGGATGTAGAAATGTATTCCCTGTGTGAACACCATATGCTGCCCTTTATCGGCAAGTGCCACGTCGCCTATATTCCCACGGGAAAGGTTCTGGGCCTGTCCAAAGTGGCGCGCATTGTCGATGTTTTTGCCCGCAGACTGCAAATCCAGGAAACACTCACGCGCCAGATTGCCGAGGCCATCATGGGGGTAACCCAGGCCCAGGGTGTGGGTGTTATCGTCGAGGCCCAACACATGTGCATGATGATGCGGGGTGTCGAAAAGCAGAACTCCCTGATGAAAACTTCCGCCATGCTAGGCACTTTCCGCAGCTCACAGAAGACCCGCGATGAGTTTCTTTCGCTGCTGCAACTGAGGCGTTAAGCAATAGTTCAGGGCTGGTCCTGCAAAAATCGTCCGATGCGGTTCGCAATAGCCGCTACATCACCTTCCATATGAAAATGATGGCTGCCGGGGATAATCTCCGCCTGAAGATTGATAATATGGTTCTTTGCATGTTCCATCACTGCTGAGTCTTGTGCGAGGCCGCTTTCGGCCTGTAAATACAGCGTGGGCATGGTCAGACCTGCGA
>JADFVW010000392.1 GCA_015222725.1 Pseudomonadota bacterium
CTGCTCCTCGAAGCGTTTGGCCAGGTCCGTCGTGCGGTCCCACCAGGCCAGGGACTTGGCCAGGTCGTCCACAAACACCGGGTCCAGCCCCAGCGCCTTCCCCACATCCCGCACCGCACTGCGTGAGCGATAGGTGATGACGGTGGCGGCCAGGGCGGCGCGCTTGCGGCTGTACTTGCGGTAGATGTACTGGATGACTTCCTCGCGGCGTTCGTGCTCAAAGTCCACATCGATATCCGGCGGTTCGTCCCGCTCTCTGGAGATAAAGCGCTCAAACAGCAGGGAGATTTGCTCGGGAGATACCTCGGTGATAAACAGGCAGTAGCACACCACAGAGTTGGCCGCCGAACCGCGGCCCTGGCACAGGATATCGCGCTCCCTGGCGAAGCGCACGATGTCATATACGGTGAGGAAGTAGTATTCGTAGTTGAGCTCTTCGATGAGCGTCAGCTCCCGCTCGATACGCTGCTGGATCCGCGTTGGCACGCCCTGTGGCCAGCGCACAGAACAGCCCTGCGTCACCAGCTTGCGCAGGTAATGGGTGGCCGTGCAGTCCTCGGGCACTACCTCCTCTGGATACTCGTAGCGCAATTCATCCAGGCTGAAGTCGCAGGCGTTGGCAATATGCAGGGTTTCCTCCAGCAGGGCGGGGGGGTACAGCTGCTGTAGTTTTTCCAGCGAGCGCAGGTGTTGCTGGCTGTTGGCCAGACGTTTTCGTCCCAACTGATCGATGCTGGTATTGTGCCTGAGGGCGGTAAATACATCGTGCAGGGGTTTGCGAGCGGCGCAGTGCATACGCACATCACCGCAGGCCAGCATGGGTATGTCCAACTCATTCGCCAGTTGGCGCAGCACACTGTAGCGGCGCACCTCATTGTTGCCGAGTAAATGGCTGACCCCCAACCACACCCGGCCCTTGCACAGCCGCTTCAGTTGCAGGCCGTAGGCGCGATTGGTCTCGCTGGCATGTTGCGGCAGCCAGATCAGCAGGCAGCGTTTGAGATGAAAAATAACATCCCGCAGGCTGGCCCGGTATTCCCCCTTGGGGCTGCGCCGCCGGGCCATACTGATCAGGCCAGACAGTTCGCTGTAGGCGGCCCGGGAGGGTGCCAGCGCCACCAGCCTGATGCCCTCTTCCAGGGTGAATTCACTGCCGATGATCAGCTGGATGTGCAGCTCTTTGGCTGCCACATGGGCCTTCACCACCCCGGCCAGTGAGCACTCGTCGGTAATGGCCAGGGCCGCATAGCCCAGCCCGGCTGCGCGCTCCACCAACTCATGGGGGTGCGATGCCCCCCGCAGGAAGCTGTAGTTGCTGAGGCAATGGAGTTCGGCGTAGTTTAACATATACTGTATAAATATACAGTATTATCAGATTTGTCAAACCCGGTGATCAAGTCTGTCCTTTTAATCGTCTACCGGGCTGATGACCCCCATGGCGCCACGGTTCAGCACGTGGGTATAGATCTCGGTGGTGGTTACGTCTGCGTGGCCGAGCAGTTTTTGTATGGTGCGAATATCGTAGCCCTTCTGTAATAGCCGTGTGGCATGTACACCTCGCCATGGCCATCGGCCATATCCAGCTGGTGTAAAGCCAGGACTTTCTGGATTTGTGCTTGCTGCCGACCTTCCGTTGAAGACGGTAGCAAGGTTGCGCGATCTTTGTCACCCTTGCCCTGACGGACAGTGATTGTGTGAAGAGAAAAATCTATGTCTTTGACGCGCAGGTTCAGGCATTCCTGCAAACGCAAGCCGCTACCATAAAGCAGCTCTACCATCAGCTTGGGTATGCCGGACATGCGACCGAGAACTTCCTTGACCTCTTCATGCGTTAAAACAACGGGCAGGCGCCTGGAAGGCTTGGCGTAGTGAAAGCTGAGTGTTTCCGGATCTCGGCCATAGTATTTAGTATAAAGATACATCAAGGCATTGAGTGCGGTACGCTGAGTGGAGGGGGACACGGTGGCGCCGCGCCTGCCGCCTGACGGGTGGCGTCAATTCAATGGCGGTTTTTCATTGGAATTAGTCGAATGTGATGTGGCTCTGTTATTGTAAGCGGCTGAATTTATGAGAGTACCGAGTTGGCTCAACTTGAACAATGGGCCGCCAAATTGGCCTGCGCACACCGATATAATCTGTGTGCGCAGGAAAGAGGAAAGCAATTGGATCGTCATGCCGTTGAAATCGGAAAGAATTTGTTAAATGACGGAGTAATACTATGCTTTATCAAAGGGCGGTTTCTATCTCTGCCTTAGTCAAACGAATTAGCTGTTATGCCGCAATGGTCATCGTGCGATGAAAAAGTCGATCGAGGAGCACGAGAAGGTGCCACTACTTCTGTCTAAGGACCAGATTGATCTCATTATTGAACATACGTTTGCTGAAGACGACCTCTTGGATGCATTACGAGTAGCTGAGGTTGTAGGGCGTAGAATTAAGGTACTGTTCACACTGCACGACCTCGAGGATCTCAACGGGCATGTTGCTGCGGTGGCAAACCACTGCGAAGATAGAAAAATGCAGAACCAATTTGACGCTATTTACGACGCTATCCAAAAGGTGGAGCTGAAATATGACTTGCGTTAGTAAGCTGTTCTTGCCGCATAACAAGAACCGGCAGTGCGCCCCTGCGGGGCCGGACGCCAAAACCGCTGCGCGGTTTCGCCGCCGCTGCGGCAGGCGTTATGCCTGCAGGGGTTATGCGGCTTGACCGCGTTGCGCAACGTGCTACACTATCTAAATGATCAAATCTTTCAAACACAAAGGTTTGGAGAAGTTCTTCGAGTCTGGCAGTACTCGTGGAATTCAAACGAAGCATTCGAGAAAGCTCCGTATGCAGCTTTCCGCTCTGGATACAGCCCAAACAATTGAGGATATTGACATTCCAGGCTATCGACTGCACTCCCTCAAAGGTGCTCGTAAGGGTCTATGGTCAATTACAGTGAATGCTAATTGGCGGGTTACGTTTGAATTTACCGACGGGAACGCCTATATGGTAAATTACGAGGATTATCACTAATGCGTATGCACAATCCCCCTCACCCTGGTGAATTTATGCAGGCAACATACATGGAGCCTTTTGGGTTAAGTTGCCGTTACCTGGCAGAGCAACTGAATGTCGCCGCCTCTACTCTCAACCGTGTGCTAAAGCAGCAGAGCGGCGTAAGCCCTGAAATGGCGTTGCGCCTCTCAAAAGCCTTGGGGCGTAGCCCTGAAAGCTGGCTAGCCATGCAGGATGCCTATGATCTATGGCAGGCAAAAAAGAATGTAAAACTAAACAAGGTTAGTAAAGTAGAGCTAAATGCTGCATAAGCACGGGCACGATCGCCCTTCGGGCGGGACGTCGCTACCGCGCCGCCTGTGCCGTGGGCGTTATGGATACTGGTTC
>JADFVW010000393.1 GCA_015222725.1 Pseudomonadota bacterium
CACGTAAATATTGTCGCGGTTTGTGGTCACTGTATGGCTTTTGGGCTCTGGGCGGCGATATAAAAGGGTTTGGGCGAGTTTTGACGCTGATAATTGCACTTTGTAGCGCCGGGCTTGCGCCAGTCGGCAGATTTTAGCATAAAAAATTAAACCAGCCATCGCAGGTTTTACTGTATTCCAGACCCATTAGTAGCCATTATGTTGGGATATTAAGTGCGCAGCGGAGTTACTATGCCAGTTACATCCCAGACCTTCACGGCTGACTTAACACCACCCAAATTGAGCCACAGCATCATGGAGCTGGGTCGGGTGTTTCTGGAGATGGGCAGCAGTGCACTGCTGGGCCCGCTGTTCAAAACCCTGCCAGAGGGGGACGGCCACAGCATTATGACCATTCCCGGCTTTATGGGGGCCGACGGCTCCACCTCGCTGCTGCGCAGGTTTCTCAAAAATAGGGGCTATAAGGCCATTCCCTGGGGGCTGGGTCAGAATGCTTCGGTAGCCCAGGGCGAGCAGGGGCTGGATAAGTTTCTCGCCGAGCGGGCTCAAACAGAAAAGCTGATTTCCCAGCGCATCGAACAGGAGTTTGAAGAGACCGGGCGCAAGCTGACGCTCATTGGCTGGAGCCTGGGTGGCCTGTATGCCGTTGCCCTGGCCCACCAATACCCACAGTGGATTCGTCAGGTTATCACCCTGGGAACGCCCTACGGTGATCCACGGGGCACGGCGCTCTATGCTGTAATGGGTAGAATGTATGATAACGGCGATGCGGTGGACGAGGCGTCCTTGGCCCGCTGGGTAGCGCACACATATCGGGGTGGAGACTTGCGGGTGCCAATATTGGTACTGTACAGCGAGTCGGACGGCATCGTTGGCGCGGGCATCGCAAAGTGTGCGGCCGATCCTCGCTATGTCACGAATATGGCTGTGATGGCCAGTCATGTTGGCTTTCCTTTTAACCCCCTGGTGTTTGCAGTGATAGCCAATCACCTTGTTCCGCCTGAGCAGCGTTGGAGCCTCTGCAGCAGTCCGCGCATCAGGCCATTCGTACACGTCAACTGATTCAGGCAGGCGGATTTATGCAGGGAACTCACGAAACCATCGGTGATGTGCGCAACGCCGATATTCTTATTGATATCAATGGTGAGCATTTTCACCGGGACCAGGCAAAGGTTTCTGTTTTCGACTCGGGCTTTATTCTTGGCGACGGCGTGTGGGAAGGCCTGCGAGTAGAAAGCAATACGGTGCTGTTTCTGGAACGTCGCCTACAGGCCAGTTTTCGGGACATGGTCACGGCCTATATCGACGGCCCGGGTAAAGAACACCAGCGGAGTTAATGTGGCAGTTGTTCGAATTGCCATGTGGTCCGGCCCGCGCAATATCAGCACGGCCTTGATGCGCTCTTTTGAAAATCGCCCTGATTGCAGCGTTGTCGATGAACCCCTGTATGGTTACTACCTACGCCGCACTGGCCTCGCACACCCGGTTGGTGATGAAATTATCCACTCAATGGATTGCGACTGGCGTTCAGTTGTGCGGGATCTTTGCCATAGAGAGCCCGAGCCCTGTCAGGTTTATTATCAAAAGCATATGACCCACCATCTCCTGCCAGAAGTTGAACTGGGCTTTAGTGATAGCTTGCGTAATTGTTTTCTGATTCGCGAACCGCGCCGCATCATCGCCTCTTATTTGCGCGTGCGCCCGGACTTTACTTTGGAGGAGTTGGGTTTTCCGCAGCAGTGGCAATTGTTTCAGCGTGTTGCCGATAAACTGGGCGGGCCGCCGCCGGTGATCGATTCTGCCCAGGTGTTGCGGGCGCCCGAGAAAAACCTGCGGGCCTTGTGCGAGGCTGTGGGAATAAAGTTTTCTGCCAAGATGTTGCAGTGGCCGGCTGGGCCCAGGGCCAGCGATGGCATTTGGGCTTCCCATTGGTATGAGTCAGTAAATAGATCAACCCGCTTCCAGCCTGTCGAGAGAAAACCCCTGTCAGAGGTAAAAATTCCACAGCGCTATGAGGCCTTATGTGAAGAGGCAGATAGAATCTACGAGAATTTATATCGTCACGCCCTGATCAGGGCGTAGGGGGCGGAAGCCGGCAGGCGTGTTTAGTTGGCGCTGCGAATCAGCTGGCAATCTTCCACGGCATCTTTACGAGTATTGCGGGCGCGCTGGTTGAAGTGGGCAAAGTGCGTTGGGCACGCAACCTCAGCCACTGCATTGTTCTGGTGGGTGAATTTGATGCTGCGGAGAAACTCCACCAGGCTTGCTTTGCCTTCATCGCGTCTAGTCATAATGCTCTCGATTAAAAAAATGTCCTCTCACGCGGAGTGTAACGCCGCCAGAGCTAAAAAAGGTGTAAAAAATACGCGTTAAAGCTGTGAAAAATGTCACATATGAAACCGCGCAGCAACACCCTGTAAAGCTTTAGTCAGCAGGTTTTAGGGAAAGTTCAAGGCTGTTGATGTGCTCGGCGAGCTCGGGTTTATGCCTGCGTATTTCCTCAAGACTGAGACCGGCCAATTCATGAGGAAAGACCAACCAGTGCTCCGATTCATGAATATGGTAGTCGGGCGAGCGGTTGGTCTGGTTGTTGCCCGGCTTAAACCAGGGTGTGGCGATGCGAATTTCGGGTCTGCTATCCACGCACAGGGTTTCAATATCGGCAATGACCTGCTTTAGTGACAAGCCGGTATCGTAAACATCATCCACCAGGAGAATGCATTCCCCCGTTGAGATTTTCTCGGCAATATAAGCCAGGCCATGGACCTTAACCGTTCGGCTGCGCTGGCCAATTCCCGTATAGGATGATGTGCGAATGGCAATGTGGTCGGACTTTACACCCAGCAGTAATAGGAGCTCCTGCACTGCAATTCCCACCGGTGCGCCCCCGCGCCAGACACCTACAATGTAGTCCGGTTGGTAGCCGCTCTCAAAAATTTGTATAGCCAGAGAGAAGGAGTCCTTCAGCAATTGCTGTGCGCTAATATAGACTTTGTCCATTTGAGCCTCTTCAAAAAACGCTCAGCTTAGCACAGCGGGTGGCAAGCTCGGTTTAATCGCCGCCTATGGTGGCGAGCTGTACTCTGGCTGGCGTATAATCGCCCCGCAACAGTGGAGCCCAAAAAATGAAACCGACTGATTACCCCCTTGAACCCGCCCATCTGTGGGAGCATTTTTACCAGTTTACCCAGATTCCCCGGCCCTCCAAAGAAGAGGCGGCGGTGCGTCAGTATGTTATCGACCAGGTGGAAAAGTGTGGCCACAGCTGGCGTATGGATGATGTAGGCAATCTGGTAGTCAGCGTGCCTGCCTCTGCGGGTATGGAGAAACGCGGCACAGTTGTTATCCAGAACCACCTGGACATGGTGACGGTAAAAACCGGCGACAAGGAGCATAACTTTCACACCCAGGCCCTGAGCCTCGAAGTTAAAGACGGCTGGTTAAAGGCCGACAGGACAACACTGGGGGCAGACAATGGGATAGGCTGTGCCGCTGCGCTGGCAGTGATGACAGATTCAACCGTGGTACATCCTTCGCTGGAGCTGCTGTTTACAGTCGATGAAGAAACAGGGCTGGGCGGTGCGCTTAACTTTGATGCAGCAATGCTCAGTGGCTCTCGTATGCTCAATCTGGATACCGAGGACTGGCATGAGCTTTATATTGGTTGTGCCGGTGGTGGCGGCTGGGAATTTACCCGCGATTTCGACACAGCGCCGCCGACGGGCCCATCTGAGTATTGGGCCGTGTCGTTAAAAGGTTTGGGAGGAGGCCACTCGGGCATCCAGATACACGAACAACTGGGCAATGCGATTAAATTGCTTGCGCAGTTTTTGCAGGGTGTCGTTGGTGTGCAACTGGCGTCGTTCAGCGCGGGGGTGGCACACAATGTTATTCCCAGGGAAGGCCTTGTTCTCTTTTCCTGCCCCACTGGTGAGAAAGAGGCATTGTTGAACGCCCTGGCAGAATTGCGGAATCAGTGGCTGGCATATTTGCCTGCAGGGGATCACGCCCTGGAGCTATCCCTGAGCACTGCCGATGCTACAGCAGTGCTGTCTGTGGCAGACACGAACAAAATTATTCAGCTTGTTACGCTGTTTCCTCACGGGGCCCAGTCCTACAACCTCGAGCAGCCTGCCGACCTGGTAGACCTGAGCATTAACCTGGCCAATATCCACCTGGACCAGGGCGAGCTTTTTCTGGAGTCCAGCTATCGATTCTTTAACGACGCCCAGAGTATTCCACTGCAGCAATCGGTGTTGGCCCTGGCTCAGTTGTTTGATTTGAAGGTAAACATCACTGTGGGCTACCCGGGCTGGCAACCGGATTTCAGCAGCCCCCTACTGGCGCAGGCAGCTGCCCTGCATAAAAAACTGTTCGGCAGTGAACCCGCCGTAAAAGCAATACATGCGGGGCTGGAGTGCGGCATCCTAAAAAGCAAAAAGCCCGACGTTGATATTCTATCCTTTGGACCGAGTATACGGGGTGCACATTCACCTACAGAGCGCGTGCTGATAGAAACCGTGCCGCCTTTCTGGCAGTTTCTGACAAAACTGCTGTCACAAATGTAAAATACTGATTTACCAAATACTGGAGATTATTAGCTATGTTGGAATCCCTGGAACGTTTACCCGATGACCCCATTCTTGGACTGGCAGCTGCCTGCCGGGCAGACCCCAATCCGAACAAGGTAGACCTGACTATCGGTATCTACATGGATGAGCAGGGAATTTGCCCGGTGTTCGAAGCCGTAAAGCAGGCCCAACAGATTTTGATGGCCCAGGAAGTGACCAAAGCTTATATGCCACCGGCGGGTGATGCGGCCTTTAACCTCGGTATGCAAAAGTTGCTACTGGGGGAGGGAAGTGCCGTGCTGGCCGACGGGCGCGTGGGCAGCATACAAACACCGGGTGGTTGTGGCGCCCTGCGTATTGGCGCAGAAATTATTCAAGCTGCTGCACCCGGGACAAGAGTGTGGGTGAGCGACCCCACATGGCCGGTTCACATTCCCCTGTTGGGAAGCGTGGGGCTTCAGTTTGAGACCTACCGTTACTACGAGCCCAGTGACCACTCCGTAAATTTCGACGGTATGGTTGCAGACCTGAAACGAGCCCAGGCGGGTGAGATTGTATTGCTTCACGGCTGCTGTCATAACCCCTGCGGTGCTGACCTGTCCCTCACTCAGTGGCAGACCATCGCGAACATGGCGCAGCAGCAGGGTTTTATCCCCTTCGTGGATATCGCCTACCAGGGCCTGGGAGATGGCCTGGAACAGGATGCGGCGGGGCTGCGAACCCTGGTAGATCAATTGCCGGAAGTTATTGTGGCCGCCTCGTGTTCAAAAAATATGGGGCTGTACCGAGAGCGTACCGGCCTCACGCTTTTTGTTTGTAAAGATGCCGACAATGCTGCGGCACTGGTTAGCCAGGCGAAAGTGGCGGCCCGACGTGTTTACTCCATGCCACCGGCGCACGGTGCCATTATTGCCGCGCGAATTTTGGAAGATGAGACGCTGAATGCCCTGTGGCAAAGCGAACTGGTTGCCATGTGTGAGCGCATCAACGGTCTGCGCGCTGCACTGGTCGGCAAGCTGAATGCCAGTACCGGCCGAGACTTCAATTTTATCCAGAATGAGAAGGGGATGTTTTCTTTTCTCGGTTTAAGTGCGGAGCAGGCGATTCGCTTGCGCAAGGAGTACGGGGTTTATATGCTGGATTCTTCGCGGATAAATGTTGCGGGGGTGAATGCTTCGAATATTGACTATCTGGCGGATGCAGTTGCGAAGGTTCTTTGACTATTTCATCGCGTCAATCTGTCGTACACCTTTTCAAGACACGCCGTAAATACATCCATGTAGGCTCGGCTGCCGCGTCCCTGCGGCAGACGGTCTTGAAAAGGTGTACGACAGATTGACGCTAGTCCTCCAATGAAGTCCAGCGCTCGATCGCTTCCTCAAGTTCACCGTGTACTGTGGCCAGTTCTTTTGTAACAGCATCGATATTCTCGCGATCAGACTGGTAGAAATTGCCTTGCGCCATGGTGTTCTCAAGCTTCTGCTGGCGCTGCTCCAGTTTTTCGATCAGGGCGGGTAGTTTCTTCAGTTCCTGCTGTTCTTTGTTGGACAGTTTGCGTGCTTTTGTCGGGGTGGTGTTCTGCTGTGTAGCACTTGCAGTAACAGCTAGCTCTGCTTTCGCCGGGCTTTTATCTTGAATATCGAGCAGGCGACCGCCGTGGGCTTCCCAGTCGCTGTAGCCACCCACGTACTCGCTGACGACACCGTCGCCCTCTACCACGATGAGGCTGGTGATGACCTTGTCCATAAAATCCCGGTCGTGACTTACCAGTAATACGGTGCCATCGAAGCCGATCAGGATTTCCTCCAATAATTCCAGTGTCTCGATGTCCAGGTCGTTTGTTGGTTCATCGAGTATCAGCAGGTTGGCGGGCTTGCTAAACAGCTTGGCTAAAATTGCCCGGTTTTGTTCACCACCCGACAGGGCTTTTACCGGTGTACGTACGCGCTCGGGGCTGAACAGGAAATCTCCCAGATAGGAGATGGCGTGTTTGCGCTTGCCGTTTATATCGATAAATTCCTGGCCGCCGCAGACGTTGTCAATCAGGTTTGACTCGGGGTTCAGGTGGCCTCGCAACTGGTCGGAATAGGCTATTTCCAGTTTGGTGCCGAACTTCACTTCTCCCGAGTCCGGTTCCAGTTTTCCCAGAAGGACTTTCACCAGTGTCGATTTACCCGCACCATTGGCGCCGACTATGCCAATTCTATCGCCACGCTGTATCAGGGTTGAAAAATTATCAAGGATGCACTTGTCACCGAAACTCAGGCTGACGCCTTTCAGCTGGGCGACGATTTTTCCAGACTTTACCGCGTCTTCCGCGCCGAAGGTCGCTTTGCCTGTACGTTCCCTGCGGGCACCGCGCTTCTCCCGCATGGCTTCCAGGGCGCGCACTCTGCCTTCATTGCGGGTGCGCCGGGCTTTGATGCCCTGGCGTATCCACACTTCTTCTTCCGCCAGTCGTTTATCGAACAGTTTGTTGGCGGTCTCTTCGGCGGCCAGCTGGTGTTCCCGGTGACGCAGGAAGCCCTGGTAGTCGCCCAGCCACTCGGTGAGGTGGCCCCGGTCCAGCTCGGCGATGGTATTGGCAACATTCTGCAAAAAGCGCCGGTCGTGGGTGATCAGGATGATGGCGCCATTGAAATTGCGCAGTTGTTCTTCCAGCCAGCGAATGGCAGGAATATCAAGGTGGTTGGTGGGCTCGTCCAGCAACAGGATGTCGGGCTCGCTAACCAGTGCCTGGGCCAGGGCGACCCGCTTGCGCCAACCGCCGGAAAGCGTGGACATGCGGTCGTCACCGGGTAGTTGTAGCTGGGTGATAGTGGTCTCTACCCGCTGCTGTAGCATCCAGCCATCGACTGCCTCCAGTTTGTGCTGCACCCTGGCCAGGGCGTCCATGTCCAGGTCGGGATCCTGTAGCATGTGATGGTACTGGCTGAGTAAGTCGCCCGCCTCTGCAAGCCCGGAGGCGACTACATCGTAGACGGTTTGCTCGTCACCTTCGGGCAGGCTCTGTTGCAGCCACGCCAGTTTAGTGCCCGGCCGTATCCATCGCTCTCCCGATTCGGGTGTAATGTCGCCTGCCAGCACTTTTAGCAGGGTGGTTTTACCGACGCCGTTGCGTCCCAGCAGGCCCAGGCGGGTTCCCTTGTGCATGGTGAAGTCAACATCATCCAGCAGGACGTGGGTTCCGTAGTGTAGAGCAACTTTATCGAGTCGTAGTAGTGGCATTTTATAGATGGCGTTGGAGGCTGGGCGCGCATTTTACGCTATGAGGGGTGTGGATGGCCATGCCTGTCTTAAAGTGCAGAATTACGGCATTTTGTGACGGGAATTATTCCCCCATTTCGTTCTCAGCCCAGTCACAATCGGCGCACTGGTGGGACAATCCATGCTGTTTAAGAACCTTCACAATAAATGCGTACCATACTTCATCAGGCACCCAGATGGCATCCAGGTCCTGTTTGGCGGTGGCCATAGGAATGCCGCCGTAAATTACCCGGTATAAAAAGCTGAAAGAGGATGCCCGCAAATTTATTTGGCAGTGCAGTAGTGTGCGCTCTTGCTTATCCCGGTTGAGGACAGCTGCAAAGCCCTCAAAATCCTTCACGCTTGGTTTGTCGAAGTCTACCGGGATGTGAACATAGTCCATGCCCAGTGTTTTGACCACCCTGTCCTCTGTCTCGATGGCGGTTTGGTTGTCGGAAAATGCCAGGTAGATCACCCGCTCAAAGCCCGCTTCGGCGACGGTTTTCAGTTGCTCGGCAGTGGGCTGCCCGGAACTGGAGAATGATGGAGAATAGGCGCGATAATTGGGGATGTCGGTAAGCTTGTCGCCTGCCAGAAGATGGCTGCTGCCCAGTAAAAAAATGGTCGCCAGCATTTTTGTCATCAATTTCATTTCTTGCCTCCCTTGGTGCACCCGTCCCTCACGATGGGATGATACTACCACAGCGCAGAGCTAGCATTGCCGCGCGCTTTGTCGATCATTCGCTGGTGTTTTCAGTTATCATGCCACCCTTCTACAGGAGCGGGCAGTAGGGCAATGAGATCAATGGAGCAAACGCGCAATGACAGGCAGATAGCTATGTGGCTTATTTTCTGCTCCGCGGTAGTGCTGGGTATGATCATACTGGGTGGTGTGACCCGCCTAACTCACTCTGGTCTGTCCATGGTTGAGTGGAGGCCCCTGGTTGGTATTATTCCGCCTACCTCGGAGGCGGAATGGGTTCGCGTGTTCGAAAAGTATCAGCAATTCCCTGAATACCAAAAGAAAAACCTCGGCATGGATTTGCAGGGTTTTAAGTCCATCTTCATGTATGAGTACTTACACCGGGTTTTGGGTCGCCTGATTGGTATATTCTTTTTCGTGCCCTTTGTTTTTTTTGCGCTCAAAGGTCGTATCAAATCCGGCCTTATGCCCAAATTGGTGGTGATGTTTTTCCTCGGTGGATTACAGGGGTTGTTGGGCTGGTATATGGTAAAAAGTGGCCTGGTCAATGACCCCCATGTCAGCCAGTATCGCCTCACTGCGCACCTGGGTGCGGCGGTATTGATCTACGGTTATATGTTGTGGGTTGCTTTCGACCTGCTGTTTCCCGGAGCAGGCGAGCGCAGTGAGCTTGTCGCCAAATACGCGCGCTGGTCGCTTGTTCTGGTTGCGTTAATCTACCTTATGATTCTTTCAGGTGGGCTGGTGGCGGGAACCCGGGCCGGCTTTGCCTACAGCACCTGGCCTTTGATGGGGAACTCCTTTGTACCCGACGGGCTGTACTCGGGTTGGCTGTCTGTTTTCGAAGATATTACTACCATTCAATTCAATCACAGGATGTTTGCCTATTTGTTACTGGCTCTGATTTCCAGTTTCAGTTGGCTGGTTTACCAGGCCAGGGTGAGTACGCAGGCCACAACGGCTGTGATGGTATTGATGCTGGCTTTGCTTGTTCAGGTGGTGCTTGGTATCAGCACCTTGCTGCTTCATGTTCCGGTCCCTGTGGCAGTAGCCCACCAGGGCGGTGCCATCGTGACGTTTACAGCTATGCTATTTGCCAGCCACTCGCTGGTTCGACCCTAGCCGGCTCTCCGTGCTTACCCAGCACCTGCTTAGTGATGTTGTTGAGCAAGCCCTGACGCTTGACCTGGCCTTTTCGGATGCTGCAGGAGAAAGATTTCAGGTGCC
>JADFVW010000394.1 GCA_015222725.1 Pseudomonadota bacterium
CCGTCGCCAGCGCCCAGTACTTCGTAACCACCTTTAAAACCAACACCGCCGAACTTCGCACCCAGCTCAACCAGGTAGTAATCCGCATCGTATTTCAGGGTGCTGCTGCCAGCATCCGACTGCGTGGCGTAAGCCGCATTGATAGAGAACCAGTCAAACTTTCCGCTGTACTCAACACCGTAGGTGTCGCCGGAGTTATCGACAGTTTTGCCAGAGGCATAATCGCGATCCGCGTCAAAATCCAACCAGTAGCCATAACCGGTAAGTTTTTGATCGGGAGCCATCTGGTAGTCGGCACGGAAGAAGTAGTTATCGCCTTTCAGGTCGGCGGGTTGTGCAGCATCTTCGGGGCCGAAGATACGGCTCACATTGCTTACATAGCTCAGGTCCAGCTTAAGGATCTCCATGGGATCCCAGGTACCGCGCAAACTGTCAAAAGTCTGCTCATTCTGGCGCCAGGCAACGCCACCAATAAAGCGCTGGTTGCCGTGAACGATGCGCTGGCGACCCAGCATGCCCGCGAAGTCTTCAGCGGCGTACTTGAAGTAGCCCTGGTTGAGGTCGGTGCCCTCAGGGTCGGCAATAACAGGGTATTGTGTCTTGCCATTTTCCAGGGAGTTGTAATTCTCCGAGCCGATGTTGGTAACATCGTCAAATTCAAGCAGTGCGGAAAATCCACCCCAGGGTGCTGTGGCCAGAGTTATGCGCGAGCGCAAGGTGTTGGCCGTGGCATCCTTGCTAAAGCCGTCCTGATCGACGTTCTCAAAGCGATACCTGAAGTCCAGTGACACCTTGCCATCGCTTACCGCTTTAGACAGGCCGTCTCCCCATGTGTCCTCGGCCTGCACTGTGCCCGCCGCTGCTAATAGCAGGGGTAATATGTAACAACTCTTTGCTAAATGTTTCATTTCAATTTCTCCATAAATTGGGTTTTCTTCATATCACTTATCCTCGATTATGTTTTCGAGGTTATTTTGATGCCGGCGCCAGGGTGGCCGCCGTTACAATTATTTATAATTCTTTTGTACCATTGCCCCCTGAGGGGGGCTCGGACATAGATCAATAAAACCTGATTTCTATGCCCAAACCGGTACTAATACCGAACAGAGATTATTTACTACGCACTATCTGATAGCTGCGCAGAAGATACTTCACCGGTGCGGCGAAACCGCTGACAATGTGTACAAGACGCGTAAACGGAAACACCACAAACAGTGTCATTCCCAGGATAATATGCAGCTTGTAAATGATGTGTACGCTGGCGATTGCCTCTGCCGCTGCAGTGGGCTGGAATGTCACAATGCTCTGGGCCCAGGTGGCCAGCAGAACCATAACCGAACCGTCCATATGATCGGCGGAAATTACAATCGATATTAGCCCCAGGATTAACTGTGCATACAGCATCAGTAACACCATCTGGTCTGCCCGACTGCCATTTGCCTTCACTCGATCATCCGTAAAGCGACGCTTGATAAGCATCGTCAATCCAAAAAATGCCAGTGTGCCAAAAAAGCCCCCGGAAACCATTGCCAGTAGCTGCTTGTTCGGTGTCGATATCACGTAGTGATAAATAGCCTCAGGCAACAGCAAGCCGATAAAATGACCGAAGATAATAAATATCACGCCCACATGAAATAGATTGCTGGCAATACGCATACCCTTGTCATTGAGCATCTGTGTAGAGCCCGCCTTCCATGTGTACTGTGCATTGTCGTAACGAGCCCAACTGCCCACGATTAAAACCGCAATGGCAATGTAAGGATAGGCTCCGAATAATAAAAAATTAGTTGTGTTCATGGCCGACTCCTTAAGGATTGGTTGCAGCTACGGGGGCGCTGGCATCAACAAAATGCAGCGGCGTAGTCTGTTGGTTTTCGTTAGGATTTGGCGAAATGCCACTCGATGGGCAGGCTTCCGTGTCATCATCGGCACCGAATTTCACCGCTTCTTCTTCCCAAATTTTATCCATGGCCTCCAGGGAGTCGTCGCGCTCTTCTTTCGACACCTCGGTGAGGAATTCATCGACAGTAATATCTGCCTGACTGAGATCCAGCAGGGCGCGGAACAGTAGGCCGTAACCACTGTCCCTGTCTTCAAGCCGCGCCCCCACCAGGGCGATGATATGGGCAACATCCAAAATGCCGTTTTCCGCCTCTTCCTGGGGCCTGTGGGACAGATATTCCAGGTACATGGGGATATAGTCTGGTAGCTCACGGGCATCTATCTCAAAACCGTGGGTCTTGTACAAGTCCATCAGGTCTACCATGGCCTGACCGCGGTCGCGCGATTCACCGTGTACATGCTCGAACAATAACAGGGAAGTCGCCCTGCCCCGGTCAAACAAACCACCGTAGGTTTCCTGAATATCCATCAGGTCACCCGCTTCAAACTCTGTCAACCAGTTCTCCAGTCGCGCCTTGAGCTTGAAACTAAAGGCGGGACAGTCCAGCAAAATCTGCTTGAGCTCTGCAACGTTCTGGTGAACCTCCGCCGTGGGGTAGTCCATCAAACGGGATATAACTTTATACTCAATCATGGCGTCCACTCCTCTACCTGTACCGTCTGGATGAGATCGCGCCTATCAGTACGTTTGGCACCAAACATATTGGTTTCACTCTCGCCGCCCGAGCAGCCGTTGCCAAAGCTGAAGCCGCAGCCGCCGCGCTCGGCGAAGGCGTCACTCATGGCCTCTTCGCGGTGTGCGGTTGGGATGACAAAGCGGTCCTCGTAGTTGGCAATCGCCAGGTAACGATACATTTCTTTGGCCTGAGCTTCACTGAGGCCAACATCTTCCAGCACCTGCAAATCCACTTCACCGTGAACGGTTTCTGCGCGCTTGTAGGCACGCATCGCCAGCAGGCGCTTGAGCGCAAGCTTAACCGGCTCTTCGTCACCCGCTGTTAACATATTGGCGAGGTACTTGATGGGTATACGCAGGCTGTCGACATCCGGGATAACACCATCGCGGCCGATGTGGCCCGCGTCTGCCGCTTGTTGAATGGGCGACAGTGGTGGCACATACCAAACCATGGGCAATGTGCGATATTCCGGGTGCAGAGGCAGAGCCAACTGCCAGTCCACGGCGAGCTTATAGACCGGTGACTTCTGGGCTGATTCGATGACCGACATATCGATACCATCGGTGAGCGCCTGGGCAATGACCTCTGGATCGTTGGGGTCCAGAAATATGCTCAGCTGTTCCTTGTACAGATCCTGCTCATTTTCGGTGGAAGCCACTTCCTCAACCCTGTCCGCGTCATACAGCAACACACCCAGGTAGCGGATGCGCCCGACACAGGTTTCGGAGCAAACCGTGGGTTCGCCAGCCTCAATACGCGGATAACAGAAAATACATTTCTCTGATTTTCCAGATTTGTGATTGAAGTAGATCTTCTTGTAGGGACAGCCCGAGATGCACATGCGCCAACCGCGACACTTGTCCTGGTCTATCAGCACAATGCCGTCTTCTTCGCGCTTGTATATCGCACCGGAGGGGCAAGACGCAACGCAAGTGGGGTTAAGACAGTGCTCACACAAGCGCGGCAAATACATCATGAACGTATTTTCGAACTCGCCGTAAATTTCCTTCTGGATGTTGTCGAAGTTCTTGTCCTTGGAACGCTTGGAAAATTCAGTGCCGAGAATTTCTTCCCAGTTGGGGCCGGATACGATTTTCTCCATACGCTTGCCGGTAAGCAGGGACCGGGGCCGCGCTGTGGGCTGGTGCTTGCTGATAGGCGCCGTGTGCAGGTGCTGGTAATCGAAGTCGAAGGGCTCGTAGTACTCATCGATAATGGGCAGGTCGGGGTTGCTGAACATCTGTGCCAGCACCTTCAACTTGCCACCTATACGGGGTTCAATCTTGCCATTCTTCTTGCGTTTCCAGCCACCGTTCCACTTGTCCTGGTTTTCCCACTCTTTGGGATAGCCAGTACCGGGCTTGGATTCAACATTGTTGAACCAGGCGTATTCCATCCCCTCGCGGGAGGTCCATACATTTTTACAGGTGACAGAGCAGGTGTGGCACCCGATACATTTGTCGAGGTTTAACACCATGCCGACTTGTGAGCGTATTTTCATTTCGGC
>JADFVW010000395.1 GCA_015222725.1 Pseudomonadota bacterium
CAGATGTGTATAAGAGACAGCAGGGTATCTACCAGAACTTCAGATACCGCCGCACCATTGGCAAAGTAGAAAAACGGCCGACCCCGGGCCTTGTCCCTGTCATAGAAAATCCGGGGCGTGCGGTAAAAGCCGGTGGCAGACAGGGAGATACGGTTCATATAAGCCAGTTGCACAAACTCGGTGAAGCCCATGACCTGGCCCCCGGCATGCAGGCAACTGTTGTGCAGCCGCACTTCTTCCAGGGGCACATCAAAGTGCTCCGCGGCAAATGCCAACAGGCGGGACCTGATCTTGCAGGCTGCATCCCGCGCCGCCATACCGTTGAGGTCTGAACCGGAAGACGCCGCAGTGGGCGAGGTGTTTGGCACCTTGTCGGTACGGGTTGAGGTGCACAGGACGCGATCTACGTCTACCTGGAACTCATGAGCGACTACCTGGGCTACCTTGGTGTAAAGCCCCTGCCCCATCTCCGTGCCACCGTGGTTGAGCGCGATACTGCCGTCAGTGTATATATGAATCAGCGCGCCTGCCTGGTTCAGGTGCTGCGCGGTAAAGGAGATACCGAATTTAACCGGCGTCAGGGCGATGCCCTTTTTGAGCACCGGGCTGCCATTATTAAAAGTGCGTATATCCTGCCGGCGTCTGCGGTAATCAGAAGTGCCTTCCAGCCGCTCCACCAGGGAGGGGATAATGTGCTGCTCGATTTTCTGGCCATAGTGAGTGGTATTGCGCTCACCTTCATCGGTGTAGAAGTTTGCCTTGCGCACATCCAGCGGGTCGCGCCCCACCGCTCGCGCGATATTGTCTACCACATTTTCAATGGCCACCATTCCCTGGGGTCCGCCAAAGCCCCGGAAGGCGGTGTTGGAGACGGTATGGGTTTTCACCCGGTGGCCGACGATGTGGACCTCGGGCAGAAAATAGGCATTGTCTGCGTGAAACATCGCCCTATCCACAATGGCATCTGACAGGTCGGGTGACTTACCGCAGCCCCCGGACAATTCCATATCCAGCGCCTCAATAAGCCCCTTGTCGTCAAACCCGACCCGATAACGTACATGGAAGTGATGGCGCTTGCCGGTAGTGGCCATATCGTCGGCTCTGGCCAGGCGGATTCTGACCGGCCTGCCTGTTTTTCTGGCAAGTAGCGCCGCCAGGCAGGCCCATTGATTACCATGGGTCTCTTTGCCGCCGAAGCCGCCGCCCATGCGTCGGACGTCTACCGTCACCCGGCTCATGGGAATATTCAGCACCTCGGCAACCAGCTTCTGTGCCTCACTCGGATTCTGGCTGGAGGTATAGAGTAAAATACCCCCATCCTCAACGGGTATCGCCAGTGAAGCCTGCCCCTCGAGGTACATATGTTCCTGGCCGCCGATATTCATCTCACCGCTCAGGACGTTGCCAGAGCGCGCCAACGCCTTTTCTACATCACCGCGCTTCTGACTATGGCCAGGGCGTACAAAGCTCTTTTTCTGCAGACCCTGCTCAATGGTGAGGTCGGCTTCCAGCTCCTCATATTCCACGCTCGCCAGTCGCGCTGCCTTGCGCGCGAGGTTGTAGGATGTCGCCGCTACAGCAAACAGTGGCTCTCCCCAGAACTCGACTTTGCCATCGGCCAATACCGGGTCACCTGGCGCCACCGCGCCAATATCGACATGCCCGGGTACATCGGCGAGGGTCAGCACGCTGACCACACCAGGCGCGGCTGCGACTTTCGTTAAATCCAACTTCTTGATCTTTGCATGCGCGACGGTAGATAAACCCACATAGGCATGCAGCACACCCTCCGGCGCCGGCTGATCATCGGTGTAGATGGCCTCGCCGCTGACATGTTTATGGGCGCTTTCATGGATCAAGCCGGCTCCGGCATCACCCAAAATTTTGTCTCGCCCGGTACTGGGGTTTTCTACACTCGGGAGATTACGCATAGTGAGTCACCCTGAGCTGATCGGCGGTGGATTCAAGCTCCAGGTAAAATCGTTTGAGCAGGTTCTGCGACACCGACAAGCGGTACTCTGCGCTTGCCCGAAAATCAGAGATTGGCTGAAAATCTTCGGCCAGGGCAGTCATGGCAATTTCAATTGTTTGCTCGTTCCAGGCTTGTCCGATCAAGGCCTGTTCGCAATTGCCGGCCCGCGCGGGTATGGCCGCCATCCCCCCAAAGGCTACCCGGGCATCGCTCACCACTCCGCCTTCTATCTTGATATAAAAGGCCCCACAGGTCGCCGAGATATCGTCCTCCAAACGTTTGCTGATTTTATAGACACGAAAGTCATACCCTGCTTTTGGTTTGGGTATGATGATTCGCTCGATAAATTCTGACACCGCTTGCGCGGTCTCCTTATAGCCCTTGTAGTAGTCCCGTACAGGAAGCAATCTGGTCTCCTCACCACAGCGCAACAGCAGTTGTGCATCCAGTGCAATGAGCACCGGCGGCATATCAGCGATGGGGGAGGCATTAGCCACGTTGCCCGCCATCGTCGCCTGGTTGCGAATTTGCAGGGAACCGAGCCGTGCCAGCAGCTCTTCCAAATCTGGATAATGCCTTACCAGGGCTTCGGCACAGTCGCTGAATGACACCGCGCCACCGATTTCAATGGCCGACCCGGTTTCTTCTACCCGCAACATTTCCACAACCCGCCCGGTATAGATGAGCGTGTTGAATTCCCGCAAAAACTGGGTAAATTCGAGGCATAAGTCGGTACCGCCCGCTACCAGCTTCGCCTCGGGGTGTTGCTGTAGCAAGTACGCCAGGTTGCTTACACTGGTCGGCGAAAAATAGCTTTTCTCTCCATTGTTCAGCGCCAATTCAGCACCATCCCCGCCACCCGCAATCGCCTGCAGCGCGCTGAGCGTTTTTTCCTCAGCGCTTGTAAATTGATCCTCCAACGGCGACTCGAACATCTGCGCGGCTGCATCAATAATGGGCCGATAACCCGTGCAGCGGCACAAATTCCCACCCAGCGCCTCGCAAATAGCCTCGCGGTCGGGATGAGCATGGCTTTTTCGATACGCAAACATCGACATGATGAAGCCCGGCGTGCAAAAGCCGCACTGAGAGCCGTGACACTCAACCATTGCCTGCTGTACCGGATGCAGCGTGTCGCCCTGTTTAAGATGCTCCACGGTAATCAATTGCTTGCCGTGCAAGGTCGCCATTGGCGTGATGCAGGCATTGATGGCCCGATACTGCATGCCGCCATCAACCGTCTCACCTATCACAACCGTACAGGCACCGCAGTCGCCCGAGGCGCAGCCCTCTTTGCTGCCTTTTTTCTGCAAGGTCTCTCGCAGATAGTCGAGCACGCTGCCGTGCGGGTCTTCCGGGCTTAACTGGCTCTCGACCTCATTGAGTAGAAATTTGATCATAGCTTCGCCTAGTTGCGCTCCTCTACTGATCTCGATATTCCAGTTAGCCGCCTATGCTCATTGCCTGATCAAGATCGAGATTTTATTTACATTCCTCTAGCTGCGCTGCCACATTTGGGACTGCTGCCGTGATTTGCGCTAACTGTTGCCAAAGCGTGCCATCGAGAGCTTGCTCGCTGTCAATCGTCACAAGATATTGCTGCTCATACGTGCTAAACGGCTCTAACTGCTTCACTTGTTGACGCATTATTTCAATATCAGCTTCGGAGGCATCGTTTTCATTCTGCCCGCGGTGCTGCAAACGGTTTATCAGGCATTGTTCAGAGACACTGCAGCTGAGAATAACAGCGGGGACGTCCAGTTCCTCTGCCAGGTCTATAAAAATCTTGCGGACTGAGCTGTCCAGAAAGGTTGCATCTACAATACAGGGGGACCCCGAATCTATAACACGCCTACTTGCGTCAGCCAGGTGCTCGAAGGTTTTTCTGCTTGCATCCGCCGAATAGATATCTTCCTCGATCGAGTCGCTCGAGCTATCCGGCAGCAAAGCAAACAGCCTCTTCCGTTCGACATCAGAGCGCAATCGAATGGCCGAAAAGTGCTCCGCCACTTGCGCTGCGACCGTCGACTTCCCCGAACCGGACACACCGTGCATTAAAACTAAAAAGGGCGGCCTGGCCGATATAAAAGAAAGCCCCAGTTGCAGGAAGCGTGTAAAGACCTGGTAGCAAGGGGTTTGCTGAATGTCTTTATTGGAATTTGACTCCTGCATCAAAGCAACCTTGGCGCGCACCATCGCAAAATACACGCGATATAAATCCAATACTTGCAAGCCGGCGTAGTCACCCGTGTATTCCAGATAGTCATTCAGTATTTTTTGCGCACGTTCACCCCGATCCGCCATATCCATGGCCAGAAAGGCAATTTCAGCCATCGTATCCATCAGGCGAAAATTCTCGTTAAACTCAATGCAATCGAAAAACCGAACACTGCCGTCCATCACTATCATATTGTTTAAATGCAGGTCGCCATGAAGGTCCTTAACATGGCCCTGCTCTACACGCTCAGACATATAGGGCAGCAATTTCGCGAGCTGTTGCCTGGTCCAGGCTTCCAGGCTATCTAACTGAGCTATCGCATCATCGTCTATCGCGTACTCCCGCATCTGATCAAAATTCTGAATCATGGCGTCTTGCATTGCGCCCGGGTTACCCGTCGCCGAGTTCACCGATGAAAAATCGCGGTGGGACTTGGCCAACTCGGATGCAATTGAATGTACCAACGCTCCTGTCAGCTCTCCCTTTTCGCTAAGCGTGCCAAGAAGACTGTCGCTGTCAAACTGCTTCATCTTTACAGCGTAGTCCACAATAGGCCCCTTGCCATCCATTTTGGGCGCCTCTTTTGAGCCTGTCACAGGCACCACGCCCAGATATAGCTCAGGTGTGTACCGCCTGTTGAGTTCAATTTCCCTGGAGCAATAGTGCTGTCGTTGGGCTAGTGTGCTGTAGTCCAAGAAGCCGAGATCCAGGGGTTTCTTTATCTTGTAAGCGAAGTCGCCTGTCAGTATTACCCACGATATATGAGTTTCGAGTAATTCTAGTTTTTTGACCGCATGGGGAAAGGCTTCGGGGCTTAACAAGCGCTGGATTGTCTTCAGATCCATAGGAGGTATGTTCTCTTCAATTCAAAGGGGACGATAATAAAATAAATATGCGCCCTTGCATAAGCTATTTTCTTTTCCATAGCCATTAATTCTTATTTTGCCCTAATCCAGCTCAGCGATAGCTTCGGCGACTGCATTGCAACGGCATTCTGG
>JADFVW010000396.1 GCA_015222725.1 Pseudomonadota bacterium
GGCGATTGTTAGCCGGGATCAGTTAAGCGTGGAAGCGATTGGCGAAAACACCCTAATTGACGAAACCAAGCGTGCGGCGACTGTGGATTTTTCAGGCATCACAATTGCTCCAGAAAATTTGATTACCGGCGATAGAGTGATGTCCGCACTTCGAGACCTTCGATTGCTGGGTGCTTTGCTGGTCGCCGCCGAGTCGACCGGTGCGGCCGCCGCCGGGCTGGACACTATTGTTGAGTACCTGAAAACCCGCAAACAATTTGGCAAATTGATCGGCTCCTATCAGGCACTGAAACACCCGACCGTCGAAATACTGACATCGGTAGATTCTTCACGCTCCTTTGTTTATCACGCGGCGACCCTGGTTACGGATGAGCCCCTTGATAAGGACGCTGAAATTGCCTGCCGCATGGCCAAGGTCCAGGCTACCGAGACGCTACTTTATACCGGAGACAGGGCGGTACAGTTTCACGGCGGCATGGGCTTCACCTACGAGTGTGATGCCCAGCTCTATATCCGTCGGGCCCAGTGGGCCCAGCAACAATACGGGGACGCACAGCACCATCGGAAGCATCTGGCCAGTTTGTTACTGGATGGGTCGTAGAGCGGCTGGACACTCCACCCTATGGAATTTATTTGGACGACGTTATGACTGCATTTACAAAGGTATTAATAGCCAATCGCGGTGAAATTGCGGTTCGGGTGATCCGCACAGCCCGGGAAATGGGCTACAGGACGGTGGCGGTGTACAGCGAAGCCGATGCCGATGCACTACATGTGCACGAAGCAGACCAGGGTGTTGCTATCGGTGCTTCGGCGGTGTCGGAGTCTTATCTGTGCGCTGACAAAATACTGGATGCGGCAAAGCTCAGCGGGGCGGATGCCATCCATCCCGGTTATGGCTTTCTCAGCGAGAATGCGGATTTCGCCAGTGCCTGTGCCAGGGAGGGCATTGTCTTTATCGGGCCTTCGGCTGCGGCCATTGAGTTAATGGGCAGCAAACGCCTGTCAAAAATAGCGATGCTGGAAGCGGGCGTGCCCTGTATTGAAGGTTACCAGGGTGAGGATCAGTCCGATGAAACACTGCTGGAAAAGGCGGCGGGAGTTGGCTTTCCCCTGATGGTGAAGGCGTCGGCCGGGGGTGGCGGACGCGGCATGCGCCTGGTGCTGGAACCCGCTGAGTTGCCCGAACACATCAAGACCGCCAGGTCCGAGGCGCTCAATGCATTTGGCAGCGGTGAGCTGATATTGGAGCGTGCGGTGTTGCAGCCGCGTCATATTGAAATACAGGTGTTCGCCGATAATTATGGCAATGTCGTTTACCTGGGAGAGCGCGATTGTTCCATACAGCGCAGACACCAGAAGGTGGTGGAAGAGGCGCCCTCGCCCTTTGTCGATGAGGCATTACGCCAGCGTATGGGTGAGGCGGCGGTTAATGTCGCCAGAGCCTGTGAGTACAGAGGTGCCGGCACCGTGGAGTTTTTAGTAGACGCCGATAAGAATTTTTATTTCCTGGAAATGAATACGCGTTTACAGGTTGAGCACCCGGTAACTGAAATGATCACCGGGCTGGACCTGGTTGCCTGGCAATTAACGGTGGCTGCCGGGGAGGTTTTACCCTTGCAGCAACGCGATATTCAGCTGTCTGGTCACGCGGTGGAAGTTCGCCTGTACGCGGAGGATCCACGCAAAAACTTTATGCCCCAGACGGGCAGTGTCGCACAGTGGCAGCTGCCAGCCGGGGAGGGAATTCGCGTTGATCACGGGGTGCGGCCGGGCCAGATTGTTTCGCCATTCTATGATCCCATGCTGGCGAAAATTATCAGCTGGGGTGAGAGCCGCGAGCAGGCCTGCCGCAAGCTCGCCAGTGCTGTACAGGATACTGTCCTGTTGGGCGTCAATAACAACAAACTCTTCCTGCAGGAAATTCTTCGTCATCCGGCTTTTCTGGCAGGCGAGGCAACCACGGCATTTATTGAGCAACATTTTCACAGCGCGCCCTGTATGGACGAGAGCGGACCCGCTGCCGGGACTTTGGCGCTGGCCGCGCTACTGTACTATTCCCGTGTCGGCAAAGAGGGTGCCAGGTGGCGTAATTCCACCGGTGCACAACATAATTATCGCCTGCGGTTGGAGGGCCGGGACATTGCCGTGTCTGTACACCAGCGTGGCGATCTGACCACGGTAGTTTGTGGCACTAGCGGTGACCCGGGAGCTGGCGAGAAGGTGGAATTACGTCTGCTGAGTCTGGATTTGACACACTGTACGGTGATACGAAATGGTGTCCGTGAACGAGTCCCCTATGCCTTTGATGGTGCGCGGCTACACCTGGATGATGGCAGTGGGCACTACAGCTTCGAGGATGTGACCCGGGAGCCGGCCAGTGCAGTCGGCGGTGGGGGCAGTGGCCAGGTCAAGGCTTCTATGGATGGCGCCATTATCGATGTGCTGGCCCATGCAGGTGATGTGGTAAGTCAGGGGCAGACCCTGGTCGTTCTGGAGGCGATGAAAATGGAGCATCAGTTAAAAGCCGATACAGACGGGGTTGTTGAAAGTGTCAGTGTCAAACTCGGAGATCAGGTAAAAGAGAGGCAGGTGCTGGTCACGGTTTTGCCGGAATCCGCTATCTCCATAGCTGACGCTCAATAATAGGATACCGCTTATGTCTACGAATACATCTACAGATAATTCAAACAGAAAAATTCGAATCGGCTGTGCCTCGGGTTTTTACGGAGATAGTCAACTCTCCGCCAGACAACTGGTCGATAACGGCGATCTTGATTACCTGGTCTTCGATTACCTGGCTGAAATTACAATGGCCATACTGGCCAAGGCCAGGTCGCGGAATGAAGAAGCGGGCTTTGCCGTGGACTTCGTCACGGTTGCGATGAAAGATGTGTTGGCAGATTGTGCAGCGAAGGGCATTAAGGTGATCGCCAACGCCGGCGGCGTTAATGTGCCGGGCTGCATCGCGGCCCTGGAAACATTGTGTGAGCAATCCGGGCTCAGCTTGAAGGTAGCGGGCGTCTACGGCGATGACCTGATGGGCCGGGATGATCTACCCCGAAAAGAAATGACCGAGATGCAGAGCGGTGCTGGTCTACCAGACAAGCCGGGTAGCATGAATGCCTATCTTGGCGGCAGGCCGATTGCCGATGCCCTGGATGCCGGTGCTGATATTGTCGTTACCGGCCGAGTGGTAGACAGTGCCGTGGCGCTGGGTCCCCTGATGCATGAATTTGGCTGGGGAGAGAGCGATTACAATCAGCTCGCCCAGGGTTCCCTGTGCGGGCACGTCATCGAGTGCGGTGCCCAGTGCACCGGGGGAAACTATACCGACTGGCATACCGTGCCGGATTTTTCCTGCATCTCCTACCCGGTAGCAGAGGTGTCAGCCGACGGCAGTTTTGTTGTTTCTATCACGCCCGGCAGTGGCGGGCTTGCCACAGTGGGCTCGGTCGGTGAACAGATTGTGTATGAAATTGGCGATCCGGCCAACTATTTACTGCCCGATGTAGCCTGTGATTTCAGCCAGGTGACGCTTGAAGAAATCGCCGCAGACCAGATTCTCGTCAGTGGGGCTGCTGGCCGGGCTCCTGGAAATAAATATAAGGTGTGTGCGACCTGGCGCGATGGTTTCCAGGTCAAGGGCATGGCGATCTACGGTGGCCCCAGGGCCCGGGAAAAGGCGCAAACTTGTTATGAAGCCTGGGTAAAGCGCGTGCGCAGGCACTTTAAAGCTAACAATATTGCGGATTTTCGCGCAGTCGATTTTGAATATTTAGGCGCCGAACACAGCTACGGCCCCCACGCTAACAGCGGTGCAATGAATACCCGGGAGGTGGTCGCCAAGTTCGGCCTGCATCACGATGACCCCAATGCACTGCAGTTTGCCGCGAATGAAATGATGTATCTTGGGACCTCTGGTGCGCCCGGTATGTATGGGCTGGGGGGTGGGCGGCCGCGCCCTTCTGGCCTGATCCAGATACACTCGTCACTACTGGACAAAAGCTACGTGAGCGTAACGGTACAGCTGGGAGAAAATATTCTCCACAGGAAAACCTACGAGACGGAACAATCAGCCTCGGTACCGAAGTGGCATTTCGACATGGATGAAATCGAACTCGGGGGAGACTGGGCCGAGGTCTCCCTGGAACAGCTGGCCTATGCCCGCAGTGGCGATAAGGGCAATAACGCCAATGTCGGTATCATAGCGCGTAAGCCCGAATATTTGCCCTACCTCCACGCGCAGTTAACAGCCCAGGTGGTGGACGATTATTTCGCCCACCTGGTACAGGGCGATGTGGAACGCTTTGAGCTGCCGGGATTTAATGCGTATAACTTTTTTATGACCGAAGCGCTGGGTGGCGGTGGTACAGCCTCACTGCGCGCCGATGCCCAGGGCAAGTCCCTGGCGCAGCAGCTACTGTCGATCCGTATTAAGGTACCGGCCGAATTGCTGTAAACTACCCTCTCGGTATTTTGTTGGGTTCACTTCTATGACGGATAAACCATCAGCGCTCAAGCGCGGTGGCCTGGCCCGCAGTCTCAGCGTCTCCCTGGCCGGTGCGAGAGCGGGGGGTGCTTTTGCCATCGATGGTCTACTGCAAAAATTAAAACCAGGCGAAGATAAGACCCCCTCGACCTTCGCCAGGCGGGAGGCCCGACATTTTGTCGCGGAGCTGGGTCGTCTCAAGGGAACCTACGTCAAGATAGGGCAGATGTTGGCGTTATTGGGTGAACACTTCCTTCCCCCTGTACTGACGGAAGCCCTGCACGAACTGGAATCCCAGACCGAGCCACTACCCTGGAGCACCATGAAGCCGGCCGTCATGAAATCGCTAGGTGATCGATTCGGGGAGCTGCGTATCGAGAAAAGGGCTATCGCTGCGGCCTCACTTGCCCAGGTGCACCGGGCGACAATTATTTCCACGGGGGAAGTGATCTGCCTGAAAATCCAGTACCCCGGCCTGGCCGAAGTCATTGATACAGACTTCGATACCGTCATACGGATGTTGTTGCTGGCACGTTGGATTAAGGCGGGACGTGAATTGGATGAATGGCTGGAAGCCATGCGCGTGCAATTGCACTATGAGATTGATTACCTGCGTGAGGCGGAAATGACCGACCGCATGGCCGCTCATGTAAGTCAGGGTAGCAGCTCCACGAGTGAGCATTTATCTGCCTTCTATGTGCCGCGCCGTTACTCCCGTTACTGCACCGACAATATCCTCGCCCTGGAATATATCGAGGGGCATCTTGTCACCCAGGCAGAGATAGCCCGCTTGTCCCAGGAGCGGCGCAATGCCCTTGGCGTCAATATGCTCGAGCTGTTCTTCTGTGAGCTCTATCAATGGGGCCTGCTTCAGACTGACCCAAATTTCGGCAACTACCTGATTCGCCTGCATGAAGGCGCCGGGGAAAATGATGAATTGGTGTTACTCGATTTTGGCTCCGTTCTGGAGTGTGAACCGCAATTTCTCGCCCATCTGGGCAATACAATCCTGGCGGGACAGGAGGGTGATCGAGCCCTGTTGATAGAAAGCCTTATAGGCCTGGGCTGCTTGCACGATAACAGTGCCGATGAAGCAAAAAACAGCTTCAGCCAATTTTGTGAGCACCTGCTCGAGCCACTGCGACCACCGAATGAGTTGCCCGGGGAATTCCTCAATGAGAAGGGGGAATACTGCTGGGGTAAATCACGCTTGCTGCGGCGGGTGGGGAAAAATGCTGCCAAATCTGCTGCCAGCTTGCAATTTACCATTCCCTCTCGTGATTTCGCCATGATCGCGAGGAAGCTCACCGGTGTGTTTACTTTTATTGCGGTGCTGAATGCGGAGTTTAATGCCCACGACCTTGTGCATCGCCACATCGCCCAGTGGCTGGAGGAATAAATGCCAAAGGATAAGTCGGATACTAAAGCGATACCCACCGGGCGCCTGCACCGTTTTGCCAAGGTTGTGAAAATGGCCGGGGGGGTTGCCGGTGGAATGCTGGCAGAGGGCGGCAGGCAGGTGCGTGCGGGAAATCGGCCGAAAGCCCGCGACCTGTTGCTGACGCCGGCGAATGCCAGGCGGGTGGCAGATCAGTTGGCGGATATGCGCGGTGCGGCCATGAAAATGGGCCAGATGTTGTCCATGGATACTGGCGATATGCTGCCCCGGGAACTCGCCGATATTCTGGCGCGCTTGCGCTCTGACGCCAAGGGCATGCCTATAGAGCAGTTACAACAATCGCTGGTTGAGGCCTATGGCGATGACTGGGAGTCTCTCTTCTACGGCTTTGACTATACACCGATAGCGGCTGCGTCTATCGGCCAGGTGCACCGCACTATTTCTCCCGATGGCCGCGAGATTGTCCTGAAAATACAGTATCCCGGCGTGGCGAAGAGCATCGACAGTGATGTCGATAATATAGCAACCGTCTTGCGCCTGTCGGGCCTGCTGCCAAAGGAGCTGGATATTAAACCCCTGCTGGATGAAGCAAAGTTACAGTTGCACGAAGAGGCGGATTACCTGAAGGAGGCGGAGTTTTTAATGGCCTTCGGTGAAGTGCTGGCCGATGATGAACGCTTTGTCCTGCCGCAGGTGCTGATTGAGCATACCCGGCGCAATGTTCTGGCCATGACCTATGTTTCCGGCAGGCCAATTGAAGAAGTGGCCGACTTGCCCCAGGCCGAGCGCGACAGAGTAATGGCGGCCCTGTTGGAGCTGATGTTGAGAGAACTGTTTGAACTGAAAATGGTGCAGACAGACCCCAACTTCGCAAACTATCAGTACCGACATAAGACCGGGGAGATAGTACTGCTGGATTTTGGCGCTACCCGGCACTTTAAGACACGTTTCGTCAATCAGTACAAAAAGCTATTGGCTGCGGCGGTAGCGGGGGATCAAGAAAAAATAGCGAAGGCTGCAACTCAGCTGGGCTACTCCATGGGAGAGGAAAACTCTGAATATCGAACGCTGGTGCTCGAGTTGTTTATGCTTGCATTGGAGCCGCTGTGCGCGGACCGGGACTATGACTTTTCCCGTTCGAATATTCCCGCAAGAATGTCAGAGCTGGGCGAATCCATTCGAGATCACAGCGAGTTCTGGCAGGCGCCACCCACGGATGCGGTATATTTTCACCGCAAATTGGGCGGTATGTTCCTGTTGGCCAGCAGACTTAAAGCAAATGTTAATGTCTACCAGTTGATCAAACATTTAGTTTGACGATAGTGGTCGGCCTATCCCAGGGTTCCCTCGCGCAGTTCGTCAAATGATTCCTGTAGGCACTGGGCGTAAAATTCCGGATCGGGTAGCATATCCCGGCAGGCCGTGAACGAAAGTGTAATGGTGCCTTTCTTGTTTTGAACCGCGCTATAGATAATGTGGAACAGGCCAATATTGGGTAGCAGTGGGCCCAGGCTGAAGGAGTCCACCAACTCTGCACCACACATATACAGCTGCATTGGAGCGCCAGGTACATTGGTGATAACGGTATTTTGAACCACGCTGGCCTCCGACAAGCCGGTGGCACTGGCGGCACGCAGTGCCAGTGACAGGACATTGCCAGGCATTACGTCAGTTAAATCGACCAGCAAGCGTGGTCCCATTGCCTCCGCATAGGCTTTGGCAGAAACGGCTTCCTCGTGAACCGTACGCAAGCGCTCCACCGGGTCTTCAATTTCTGTACGCAGTGCAACATTCATAAACCCAACCATATTGCCGCCTGAAGAGCGCTCTTCCGGCGATCGCACGTCGATGGGGCAGCCACTCACCAGGGTTTGGTCGGGCAATTCGTCCTTGTTTTGAAGGTACTTGCGCAGCCCGCCGGCGACAATAGTGAGCATGACGTCATTAATTGTTGTGCCCGGTTGCGTATTTTTTATTTCCCTGATGACTTCAAAATCGAATTTTCGTCCTTCAACTACCCGATGACGGGATATTTTTCCCTGAAAACGTGTTGTCGGTTTGTCTTCCAGCGAGTGAAAATCCTGGGAGGCCTTGCCGCGACGTAAGCGCATAAAGGCTGACCCCGCCTGCCTGGCCATGTCGTAAACCTGGCCGGGTTTCTTCCAGGCATCGATATAGGCCCGGGTTAACATTCTGGCAGTAGATGGGCGCTCTACAATCCACGGTGGTGGTGTTCCGGGGTGGCTGGTTTCTGGTGTTAAATCGTGCACGATGTTCATAAACTGGGCGCCGGTGGCACCATCCATCGCACAGTGATGCACCTTTAACAGCATGGCAAAACTGTTGGCTGGCACGCCCTCAACATTATTCAGTCCCTCGATGACATATATTTCCCACAGGGGCTTGTCCCGGCGCAGTGGTTGGGAGTGAATGCGTGCTGCCAGAATGCAAAGCTGGCGCCAGTCTCCAGGCTTGGGTAACGCGATATGCCGAACGTGGTACTCGAGATCAAAGTCCGGATCTTCCACCCAATAGGGCCGGCCCAGCCCCAGCGGTACAGTGGCGAGCTTGCGCCGAAAGATGGGTGACAGGTGTACCCGGCTGTCCAGCATGGCCAGTATTTCCTTGAATCTGACAACGCCATTCGGAGCCGTGGCCTGATTGTAAATACTGACGCCGCCAATGTGCTGTGGCAGGCCGTCGAGTTCGGCGTGCAGGAACATGGCGTCCTGTCCCGATAATTGTTCTATTTTCATAATACCTCTAAAGATCTCTGTGCACTATAAGTAGAAGATAATCAGCTTACGCCGATTACCTCCGTGGTCAATGTGCCGGGTTTGTCACCTTATACCGAGGCCCTGATGTGGTTTAGCCAAGCGCCACGGCATCCGGTAGCTCTCCTGCTGGCTCCCGTTTGATCTGGATAATCAGGGGAACAAGTACCAGGCACATCAAGGGTGTAAATATGACAACCAGGCCTATCAGCGTACTGGTCATCCCCTGGGTATCCAGAAAATAACCCAGCACCGGGCCGGTGACAATAAAAATACCTCTCACGCCCAGGCTCGCCAGTGAATTCACAGTGGCGCGAAAATCACCAGACACTCTGGCGTTCAGGGCGCCGTAGAACAAAGTCATGCTAATGCCCCGGGATGCCTGTATCGCAAAGCCGAACATCACGCCCAGCCAGCCTTTTCCAAATGCCATGCCGAGCAGACCCAGTAGTGGCAGAGCGGCCACCAGAATCAGCAAGTTCCTGTAGCCCAGTTTTTTCTCCAGGGCGCCAGCGTAACGGGCAGCGAGGCTGACCGTCAGGGCGAAGGCTGCCCAGATGTAGCCAAACTGCCCCAGGGGAATGCCCTGTAGCTCCCAGTATTTCTGGTATATCCAGAAAATGTAGACGGCCAGCAGGCCAAAAACACTGATCGCGAAGATGGTCCAGCAAACCACGGGCTTGTCGAACAGCAGCAAGGAGATAACATGCCGGGCGTTTCGCCTGTGATCGGTCCGCGATTTAGGCCTGGGTGGTTCCACCAGTAGCAAGCCGAGAAAAAAGGGCATAAACCCGGTAAATGCCTGTACCCACACAACCCAGTCCAGAGACCAGATTAATAATACCCCGGCTACAATTCCGGCAATACCGGAGGCGGCGGCCTCGATGGATATCAGGCGGCTGAGAGATTTTCCCGCATCATTGCCCTTGCCTATGGCCTTCAGGTATACCTCTGTGTCGTATAGGAGCGCCAGGTCTGCGCCGGAGATCAAGCTAAAACCAACGCCCAGAATGAATTCGTAGACAAGAAAGTCCACAAAGCTGTCTGCCCACAACAGGGAAAAGAAGCCAAAGGCGTTCAGGATAGAGCCCAGTAACACCGCATTACGCCGCCCCCAGATATCGGCGATATAACCGGAGGGAACCTCGCAGAGCGCAATAGTCAGGGCAAAGAGGGCCTGGGTTTGCAGCACCTGGCTCATGGACAGGCCATAGCCCTGCAGCAGCGGCACGAATATGGGTATCAACACCATAAAGCTATGGAAGAAGCCCATCATATAGATGGTTTTGATATTGTTTTGCAGTGACCTTTTCACGGTACTCATCCTGGTTGGTCGAGTTCCCTGAAAGCGGAGGTGATTTTGTTAAAACTATGAAAGGTTTAAAACGAAAAAGGCCTCCGGAATCTGGGTTCTCGGAGGCCTTTTAAAAAATTTTTGCTATGCCATCGTCAAACCACTAAATATCCCCACAGAACCATCGCCTGCACGGAAATCGTTCCGTATTGGCTACAGCTATCTGGTTTATGTAGGGTTAAAGTGGTCATCGTCGTCTCTTGGTTGTCAGCCCTCTTAGGCAGGGGCGCATGGTGCGCCTGCAAAGACGGAAGGTCAAAGCAAAAACCCGTATCTGTGACATTGTTACAGAGATGCTTATCCATAAAGCATTTTCGAATTGTGATTCGGGTGTATGTATACTGGGCGCTGCAAATAATGAAGCGGAGTGGCCGAAAACGGGCACAGTCCAATAGAGGCACAAATGGTTAAACAGGATATCGAAATTGCCAGGGAGGCGGTGGTTCGCCCCGTGCTGGAAATAGGCGAGAGCCTTGGCATTCCCGCGTCGGCGATGATCCCCTACGGCCACAACAAGGCCAAGTTAAGTCTGGGCTATATTGATACGCTCAAAGATCGGCCCATGGGAAAGCTCATATTGATGGCCGCCATGAGCCCCACGCCGGCGGGCGAGGGTAAAACAACCGCCGCCATTGGTCTTACCGATGCCCTCAACCTCATAGGAAAAAAGGCCTCTGTTTGTTTGCGCGAACCGAGCCTGGGCCCCTGTTTTGGAATGAAGGGAGGCGCTGCGGGCGGTGGCTACGCTCAGGTCGTGCCCATGGAAGATATCAACCTGCACTTTACCGGTGATATGCATGCCATAGGCGCAGCTCACAACTTGCTGGCGGCCCTCATAGACAACTACGTCCATTGGAGTAACGAGGTTCGCCTGGATTTGCGCCGGGTGACCTGGCGCAGGGTGGTTGATATCAATGACCGGCAGCTGCGCCAGATAACAACCGGTATTGGTGGCCCCGCCAACGGTTACCCGATGGAGGGTGGCTTTGATATTACGGTTGCCTCGGAAGTCATGGCGATTTTTTGTCTGTCGAGAAACCTGGAAGACTTACAGCAGCGCCTGAGTAAAATTGTTATCGGTTACACCCGCAATGGCGAGCCGGTTACCGCCGCGGAAGTGCAGGCCCCCGGTGCTATGACGGTATTGTTGAAAGACGCACTGGCCCCCAACCTGGTTCAGACACTGGAAAATAATCCGGCCTTTATCCACGGCGGCCCCTTCGCCAATATTGCACACGGCTGCAATTCCATAATCGCGACAGAGACTGCGTTGAAACTATCTGACTATGTGGTCACGGAAGCCGGATTTGGTGCCGACCTGGGCGCGGAAAAATTCTTTAATATAAAATGTCGCAAGTCGGGTTTGAAACCCTCTCTCGCTGTGATCGTTGCGACGGTACGCGCCCTGAAGATGCACGGTGGCGTAGAGAAAGCCGACCTGGGCGCAGAGAACCTGGACGCATTGAAGAAGGGGCTGGAAAACCTCGGCCGCCATATTCGCAACACCGGCCAGTTTGGCCTCCCCGTGGTTGTTGCCATTAATCATTTTAGCGGTGACAGCCAGGCGGAGATTGATGCCATCATAGCTTATGCCGAGCAGAGAGGTGTCGAGGCGCACGTCTGTACGCACTGGGCAAATGGTGGCGAGGGAGCGCAGGACCTGGCCCGGGCAGTGGTGAAAATCGCCGATAGTGGACACTCCCAGTTTCGTACACTTTATGATGATGACATGGGCTTGTGGGAAAAAACCCGGCTCATAGCACGCACTATTTACGGCGCAGACGATATTATGGCAGACAAGAAAATCCGCGACCAGTTCGCCCAGTATGAGCGAGAGGGCTACGGCCACTTTCCTATCTGCATGGCTAAAACCCAGTACAGCTTTTCCACCGACCCGAAACTGATGGGCGCGCCGACCAATCACAAGGTCCCCATCAGGGAACTGGCGCTGGCTGCCGGGGCAGAATTTTTGATTGTTGTCTGTGGCTCCATAATGCGTATGCCCGGTTTGCCCAGGGTGCCAGCTGCCAATGGCATATTTGTGAATGAGCAGGGTCAGATTGAAGGCCTTTTTTAGGCGCTCGGAATGTAAGAACATTCTAGTCAGGAAAAAATCTTAAAGTGCACAGGAAAGCAGTTTTATGAAAGTAGCAACACGATTAATTGGTCTGGTGATGATATTGGTTTGCATCTCGGCCTGCGGGGAATCGGCAACAGAAGACCAGGCAGAAGCCGCCGGTGAAACGCCCGCCGTTCAGGTAGGGGAATCATCATCTGTCGAGCTCGTGGTGGCCGAGGCCGTAGACTTGCCAGAGGAGGAAGCGCTGCCCGAGGTGTACTCCATGATCGAGGCCCGAACTGGCGATCTGGACATAATGAAAGAGCACAGGACCATACGAGTATTAACGGTATACAGCGTGGGGCGATATTACCTCGATGGCCCCGCTGAGAAAGGGTTGGTCTATGAGATGTTCAAACGATTCGAGAACGACCTGAACAAAAATCTTAAAACCAAACATATACGCACGCATCTTGTGTTTATCCCCGTTGCCAGGAATCAGCTGATTCCTGCTTTACTCGAGGGTCGTGGAGATATTGTTGCGGCGGGGCTTTCAATAACGCCCGAGCGGCAGGAACTGGTGGACTTCACAGACCCCGTCAGCAAGCCTGTGACCGAGATTTTTGTCACCGGGCCAGCGGCGGAAAAACTCGCCTCAATAGACGATCTATCCGGCAAGACTGTGCACGTACGGGAGTCCAGCAGCTACCGGGAAAGCCTGGACGATCTCAATCAACGATTCCTGTCAGAGGGTAAGGCGCCCGTTGTTATCGAACCCATTTCTGAACTGTTGGAGGATGATGATCTTATTGAGATGGTTAATTCGGGCTTACTGCCCTGGGCCATTGTCGATAGCTACAAGACACAGCTCTGGGATGGCGTGTTTAAAAATCTGGTTGTCAGGGACGATATTGTGTTTCGCTCCGGTGCCCGAATTGCATGGGCCTTTCGCAAAGGCAGCCCCAAGCTGGAAGCTACCCTGAACAAGTTTGTTAAGAAAAATCGCCAGGGTACATTAATAGGTAACGTTCTCACCAATAGGTACGTTCGGGATTTTGACTGGGCGGCCAATGCTCTGGATAAAGATCACTACGCGCGCTTCCAGGAGTTGGAGGGTATTTTTCAGGCCTATGGTGAACAATACGGCGTTAACTATTTGATTGCTGCCGCACAGGGCTACCAGGAGTCACAGCTGGACCAAAAGGTGCGCAGCGGAGCCGGTGCTGTAGGTGTTATGCAACTACTACCCAGTACCGCGGCGGGGTCCAGCGTGGGTATTAAAAATATTGATCAAGTGGACCCTAATATCCACGCGGGCATAAAGTATCTGGATTACCTGCGAACTCGCTATTTTTCCGAGCTGGAAGACGATAAATTGAACCAGACCCTATTGGCACTGGCAGCCTATAACGCCGGGCCCAGTCGGATGATCAATATGCGCCGCAAGGCCAAAAATGCAGGCTACGATCCCGATGTATGGTTTGACAATGTCGAGATGATTGCAGCAAAGGATATCGGGGCGGAAACCGTGCAGTACGTCGCTAATATTTATAAGTACTATATTGCCTACAGATTGACGGCTGAGCAGGAATCGAGGCGTGACGCCGCCAGAAAAAAGGCGGGCATCTAATTGCGGGGAAGAAGTGGAGTATCATTATGTTAAAACGTAAAACTTGTCAGTTGCTGGTGCCTATTGTTCTGCTGGCATTTTCACCGCTGGGTCAGGCCTTTACCCTGCATGTTAAAAACAAGATGGGCGAGCCCCTGTCGCAGGTTATGGTAACCCGAACAACGGCAGCTAAAACGAAAGCAGACTTAAGCGATGACGGCTATGCGCCGAATGGTGTGACCAATTCCGCCGACACGACACTCACCCGGTTCACCGATACGGCGGGTAATGTCCGCTTTGATGATGACTATGGTCCGGTGCAATACCGGGCCAGGGCGCAGGGCTATATTGACCGCTATGTCGGTAGTGGCAATATGCCCGGCTCTATTGCCGACGCAACAGGCGAGCGGGTGGTGGGCCTTATCCTGACGGCCATGAATGAGCAGCAGCTCATTGCCAGCTATCCCTCCAATGTCTGGTTGTCGCAACTGAGTTTTGGTGGCGATGAGGAACTCAAGAATCACTTCGAGCTTAACTGTGCTTTCTGTCACCAACAGGCATCCCCGTTTATGCGCAATGAGCGCACGGTAGAGCAGTGGCGCAGCGTGTTCGAGCGCATGAACAGCTACGGCGCCCAGCTACCCCTGGATGAACACCAGAAGATAGCGGAATTACTGCAAAGCGAGTATCGCGAGCTGCGCGAAAACCCGGAAGTGGTTCCGCAGCCGCGCCCCTGGGAAGGGCATCTTTCCGAGATAGAAATGAAGGAGTGGGTGATAGGCGATGGCTTCTCCCAGATGCACGACTTTATTATCCATCCCAACGGTTTTGTCTATGTTGGCGACAACCTGTTTGATCGCCTGTATGAGATTAACCCCGAGACTGGCGATTATACCGTTTACAAAGTGCCCCATAAGCCAGACCAGAAAATCGGGGGCATTCTCGGCAACCGTTTTGTGACTTTCCCCAAAATGTACAACTACCTGGGCGTTCACTCGTTCGCTATTTCACCCAGGGACGGCAATATTTTTATCACACCCTCCATGCAGCAGGAATTACTGGAGTTTGACCCAAAAACGAAACAGTTCGTCACACATGAGATGCCGGGGGGATATTACCCGCACACGATTCGAACCGATGCCCAGGACCGGGTCTGGTTTACCCTGGCGGTGTCCTCACAGGTGGCGATGTTTGATCGGGTGACGGAAGAGTTCAAGCTGTACGATCTGCCGGCCAGAAGCGTCAAGGAGTGGTTGATTTTGCAATCACTGCCCCTGATTTTTGCTTTCGACCCCGAGAACCGTCCACGACCCAGTCCGGATGACGTGTCCACGGGTTTGCCCATGCCTTATGGTATAGATGTTGCGCCCGATGGCGGTGTGTGGGTCACGCGGCTGTACGCCAATGACATTGCCCATATCGACCCGGAGACGGACGAAGTCACCATGATCGACTTTCCCTTCAAGGGTCCCCGGCGCTTGCGTATAGATGCCGATGGCATGATCTGGATAGTGGCATTCCAGGACTCCCTGCTGGTTAAGTATGACCCCGGCACCAATCTATACAGTTCCTATGAATTGCCTGTTATCAACGAGATACCCTACGCACTCAACGTCGACAAGGACAGGGGCGTGGTGTGGGTGAACGGCAACCAGTCCGACACAATTTTGTCCTTTGATATTGCCACAGAGAAGTGGAAGGTCTACCCCATGCCACGACAGCGTTTCTTTACCCGGGATATTGAAGTTTCCGAGGAAGATGGTGCGGTGTATACCACCAACTCCCATTTTCCCACCTGGCAGTCCGAGGGTGGTGTGCCCACTTTGCTGCGCATTACGCCGTTGCCAGAAGGTGTGGCAGCGCCGTGATGTTTTTTCGAAAGGCCTGGCCCTTGATGGCAGTCTTTATTTCCACTGGCGTGCCCGCGGCGGACGAAGGCTGGCTGTATTATGGCGGTGACCAGGGTGGCAGGCACTATTCCGATGCCAGTCAAATCGACAAAGCGAATGTCTCCGATCTGGACGTGGCCTGGGTGCATCGCAGCGGCGATGTAAAAACCTTCGGTGAGGGCATGGAAAACACCTCTACCCAGTCCACACCGATACTCTTGCCCGAGGCGGCAGGGGAGTCCCTGGTGTACTGCACACCGTTTAATCGGGTGATCGCTCTGGATCCCGGCAGCGGTGAGCAGCGTTGGGACTTCGACCCAAAAATAGACAGACGCGGCACCCGGACCTTTCGCTGTCGAGGAGTGAGTTACGCCGAGGAAATGTCGGTTGCGCCAAATGCACAATGCCGACATCGCTTGTACCTGGCTACTCACGACCGCAGGTTGTGGGCTATCGATGCGCGAAATGGTGAGCCCTGTAGGGACTTTGGTACAAACGGGCGTGTTGAGATTTTTGGTGACGAGGGCTACGTTCCCGGCGATATCAGCAGTTCCTCAGCACCCACGGTCGCCGGTGGGCTGGTGGTAGTGGGCTCAGGCGTTATTGATTTCTCCAGATCCACCACCCCCCGGGGGACAGTTAACGCATTTAACAGCCGCACTGGAGAACTGGTCTGGCAGTTTGACCCTCTACGGGGTCACCGCAATAGCGGTGCGGCGAATGTATGGGCCCCCATCTCTGTCGATGAAGAAAATGGTCTGGTATTTTTGCCCACCAGTGCTCCCTCACCAGACTACTACGGCGTTGACAGACCCGGAGATAATTTGTATGCGAACAGTATCGTTGCCCTGGATTTAGCAAGCGGTGAACTGCGCTGGCACTTCCAACATGTGCGTCACGACCTGTGGGATTACGACACACCCGCCCAGCCTATTTTGTTTGAGTGGACAAAAAATGGCGAGTCCATTCCCGCCCTGGTGCAGGTGACCAAGCAGAGTTACGTATTTGTTTTTAATCGCTTGACCGGCGAACCCCTGTGGGAAATTACTGAGCAGCCGGTGCCGCCCTCACAGATTCCCGGGGAGCGTGCATCCCCCACGCAGCCCAAGCCGATTGCTCCACCGCCGCTGATCGATTCCTTCCTGATGCCCTCGGACGCCTGGGGGTTTACACCCTGGGATAGAGGCAACTGTGCAAAACAGATCGCCAGTCTGAATAACCTGGGCTTGTTCACGCCCACCAGCGAAAAGCTCACCCTGATGTATCCCGGCAGTTTAGGCGGAGCTAACTGGGGTGGTGGCGCGCTGTTGGCTGACTCTGGCGTGCTATTGGTGAACATCAACAATGCGGCATTTACCGGGCAGCTTATTCCCACGCCCCCGGAAAATTCGGCACAGGCCCGAACCGATCATCCGGAAAGTGGCGAGCGTATGCAGGTGACCATGCAGGGCACGCCTTACAATATCGATATCGGTGCGCTGATGTCTCCACTGGGTATTCCCTGTAACCCGCCACCCTGGGGAAAACTAATTGCCGTCGATTTGTTTAAGGGAACTATAGCCTGGGAAACGGCTCTGGGTTCGGTACACGAAATGGGGCCGGTGACCGCACCGTTCCATATCACCTGGGGAACACCCAATCTGGGCGGCGGCGTGGCCACTGGCGGCGGTGTATTCTTTATTGGCGCCACCATGGACCGGCAGATACGTGCCTTTGATGTGGATACCGGTGACACCCTGTGGAAGTACACACTGCCCAATGACGCCACGGCAACACCCATGACCTATGTCTATAAAGGCCGGCAATATGTCGTTATTAATGCCGGCGGCCACTTTATGTTCCAACGTGGCTATGGCGATTACCTGTATGCCTTTGCATTGCCGGAGTAAGCCCTGCCATGAAAAAATTTCTATTTGTGATTGTTCTGCTGGCCGCTGGAATCTGGTTTGGCCTGGGTGGCCGTGAGCTAATTAAAGACCCAATGGGAACATTGGAGGCCTTCGCCGTGCGACATGCGGACTGGTTGCCACTGGAGCGCATCGGCAGCTCCCTGTTCGATGAGCATTGCGCGACCTGTCACGATAACCCGGCCATGCATGCACCCACCCGGGAGGCGCTGGGCGGATTCTCCAAAGAGACCGTCATGATAGCCATGGAGTTCGGCAAGATGCAGCCCATGGCGGCGCATCTCAGCAAGCAGGAACGGGGTTTGATCGCCATGTACCTGGCGGGAACCGATACCCAGAGCTATGACTGGGTAGAGGCGGCGCGCTGTCAGAAGCCAGTCGAAAATGGTGGCCTGGCGAGCGGCCCCGAATATGTGACGAGTTGGGGCCTGGGCAATAACAATCGCCGCTTTGTCAGCAGTGATCTCGCCGGCATTGACAGGGGCAATGTCGGCACCCTGGAACTGGCCTGGAGCTTTGCTTTCCCAAAAGTTACGGACATGCGTTCGCAGCCGGTTATTATTGGCGATACCCTGTATGTGGGCGACAAGGCGAAGAAGCTCTACGCCCTGGACCGGAAAACGGGGTGTATACTGCGGGAGGCAGATTTCCTCACGGGTGTACGCTCTTCGATTACCCTCGCCCGGTTGAGTAACGGTAAGCAGCTGCTTATCTTTGCCGACTCCCTGGCCACAGTTTTCGCAGTTGACCCTGCAACCCTGGATATTGTCTGGCAGACACCGGCGCGCCTTTTTGATAAGTCTGTTATTACCGGTACCATCACCTATGAAAACAACCGGCTCTTTGTGCCCATATCCTCTTATGAAGTAGCGGTCTCCGGGAGCCCCAGCCACATCTGTTGTAAATCTCACGGCGGGGTCATCGCTCTGGATGCCAGCAATGGCGATGAATTGTGGCAGTGGCATGCCACAGAAAATGCGTCCCTGCAGGGACTGAATGCCGACGGACAGGAACAGTACGGGCCCTCGGGCGCCGTCGTTTGGACCACACCGGCCGTCGATACAAAGCGCAACCGCATTTACTTTGGTACAGGGGAAAACCTCTCTCACCCCGCAACGGATACCAGCGATGCGATTATCGCCCTGGATATGGGCAGTGGGGAATTGGCCTGGCGTTTCCAGGCAATAGAGGGCGATGTGTGGAATGCCGCTTGCCTTAATAATGGTGCCAATTGCCCCGAGAATGCCGGTGGTGATTTTGACTTCGGCGCTTCGGTGATTCTCACCCAATTGCCCGACGGCTCGGATGTGTTACTGGCGGGGCAAAAATCCGGTGAAGTGTTTGCACTCAGTGCAGATCCCGACAGTGCCGATGGTGAAGTGCTGTGGCGCAACAGGATAAGCCTGGGTACTACCAACGGTGGCATTCATTGGGGCATGGCAGTGTCGGGGCAGCGTGTCATTGTACCGGTGTCTGATCCCGAGCGTGACCGCGAAGGCTATACACCCAGGCCAGGTCTCTATGCCCTGGATATTTCAAGCGGCGAGATATTGTGGCAAAAACCCGTGCAGCGTGCCTGTGATTTCGATCCTGCCAAGCGTCCGCTGATTGGTCTGGCAGCGATGCGTGAAGGTGGCAGACAAACGCTTGAGGAGCAATATCAGTGTTCTTTCTATTATGGTTTGTCCTCAGCCGCAACAGTGACTCCAGAGCTGGCCTTCAGCGCGGGACTCGATGGCAGAATACGCGCCTATGACATCGACAGCGGGGAAATTCTCTGGCAGGTCGAAACCGCCATCCCCTTTGATGCGACCAATGGCATAAAAGGCCACGGCGGCGCTATCGATGTGGCTGGGCAGGTGGTCGCCGATGGTTGGCTGTATGTCTTATCGGGCTACAGTATGTTCGGACAACTGCCGGGTAATATGTTGCTCGCCTATCGTGTGAAATAATGCAGTAATGAGTCCACGCGTCGCAAAAATCGAATTCGAAATCGAGCACATGGACCCCCTTGGGCAGGGCGTATCGCGGGCGGGTAAAACGGTTACCTTTATTGCCGGCACACTGCCGGGTGAAACAGGCGAGGCGGTAGTCTTTAAAAAAAGTAAGGGCGTGCAGTTCGCCAGGCTGGAGTCTCTGGAAAAGTCTGCCGCTAACCGCTGTGAGCCCAGTTGTCCACATTTTCAACAATGCCCCGGTTGTCAGTACCTGCATACGGATTACAGCAGCGAATTGCAGTACAAAAAATCCGCATTGGCACGGCATCTGTCACCACTGGGCATAGCTGAAGATTCAATTGAACTTGTTTCCGCGCCGCGTCGTCTGGCCTACCGCAACAGAGTGCAGTTACATTATCGGCATAAGTATATCGGCATGCTGGACCCGGTAAGCAACCAGGTGGTAGAAATTCCAGACTGCCAAATTTTACGCCAGGAGCTACAGCCCGCCTTTGATGCTTTGTATCGGGACAAGTCCTGGACAAAAGAACATACGGGGCATGGTCATTGCGAACTGTATGTGAGGGACGGCGACGTCAGTGAGCAGTGGAACAGTGATTATTCGCATGGGGGCTTCTCCCAGGTATATGAAGAAATGAATGGCCAGTTACAGGCCAGGGTGCAAACGCAGCTTGGGGGTTTGTCGGCCAGCAGTGTCCTGGATTTATTTTCCGGGCGGGGTAACCTCTCTAATGAATTTTCGAGCGCCGGGGGAGACCGGGTGCTGGTTGATAGCCACTGGGGCGGAGACACCCAGCCTCCGGAGTATTTCATAAAGCTGGATTTGTACGGTGAAGACGCACTAAAGCTGTTTCTTCGCCGCACCAGGAAAAAGACGTTTGATACCCTGCTTGTCGACCCACCCCGACGTGGCTTTCCCGACCTGAATAATTGGGTGAAAAAAATCAAGCCAAAACACCTGCTTTATGTGAGCTGCAATCCGGCAAGCCTTGCCCGGGATTTGCGCAGCCTGAGTTCAAAATTTCGGATTGGCGAAGTGCAGTTGCTGGATTTGTTTCCTGCCACCTACCATTTTGAAACCCTGGTTCTTTTGCATTTTCGCTAGCGGAATTGGCTTAAAAATCATCTATATTTGAAAGGTAAAGAGAGTGCTTGAATTAATCTCAGATCCAAATCTCATAACAACAAAGTGGCTCACAGAAGTATTACGTGCAGGTGGCTTGCTGAGGGAAGGGTGCGTGGTAGGGGCCAGCTGGGAAATGATTGGCACAGGAAAAATGGGTGACAACGCGCGCTTTACGCTGACCTATGATGGTGACTATGACGCCCCTGAAACCCTGGTAGCCAAACTTCCCGCTACCGATGAAACCGCCAGAATGATGGCCGGAGGTATGGGTGCATATCGCAAGGAAGTGATGTTCTACAAAGAGTTAGCCAATAAAACCGCAATGAACACACCGGACATTTACCTGGCGTTAATCGATGATGACGGCAGCGACTTTGTTATCCTGATGAAAGATCTCGCTCCGGCTGAACCCGGTGATCAGTTGGTAGGCGAAACACTAGTACACGCCAAACAAGCATTGGCGGAGGCGGCAAAACTGCACGGGGCATTTTATGGAAAAAGTGATTTACTGGGGGCTGATTACATTACCCGTACCGATGCTGAAAGCGCTGCATTCGGCCAGGAATTACTTGAGCAAAATTGGCCGGGGTTTGTCGAGCGCTTTGGTCATGGTTTAAGTGAGGAGTGTATTGCCTTCGGCCATAACTATGTCGCCCATCATGCCCGTTGGCTTGCACATTATACCGGCCCCAAAACGCTCATTCACGGTGACTTCAGGTCTGAAAACATGTTGTTCAGCGAGCATGGTCGCGTTGCCACGGTTGACTGGCAGACTTTAACTGAATCTTGCGCTTTGGCAGACGTCGCCTATTTTATTGGCGGTAGCCTGGACATTGATGTGCGGCGAAATCATGAGGAGGAACTGCTTGATTACTATCGACACTGTCTGGCGCAGGAGGGTGTGACTTTAAGTAAAGAGCTGTGCTGGCAACTCTACCGCGAATTTTCCATTAATGGATTACTGATTACCGTACTGGGCGCGATGTTTAGCGAGGCGGCCGAACGCAGTGATAAAATGTTCATGGTGATGATACAGCGCCACTTGCAGCATTGTGTCGACATGAATGCGCAGGAATTTCTTTGAGTTATTGATCGAAAACTTTAATCGCGCAGGGTCCGGTAGGCATCCAGAACCGGTGCGAATTCAGCCGGTGTCGAGCCATGGATAACCAGGCCGTCGGCGCCATTGTCGAACTGGTTTTTCCAGGCGCGGGCACACTCTTCAGCGCTTCCTGTGGCGGCGGGCAACCACTCCGGGGGGATTAGCTCACTGATTTCTTCCAGCTGTTCCAGAGTTGCCACACTGTCGATACCACCGGGGATTGATAAGACGATGTCGCTCGCACGAAATTTTCTTAGGACCTCCGGGTCCCACTCATTTAATTCAATTAGCATCTCCACATAACCGGGAGCCTGCATATAGGTGGCCATGCGTGCTACCAGCTTGCGTAAATGGTCCTCCGGCTTCGGCTTGTGGATGGTGGCAAAAACTGACCAGACTTTAATGTCTTCCGGGTTTCGGCCCGCTTTTATGGCACCCTCTTGCACAAAAGTCTTTGCACGACGCAGGCCGTGATCTGTAATAAAGGTATGCAGGTGTACGCCGTCAAAGTGCCGCCCTGCGAACCTTAAACTTTTGGGCCCAAAGCCTACAAAATGTATGGGAATGTTCGCATCCATCCAGTCACCCATGCTGGCGTAGGGTAGAGCGCCCATCAAACCGTCATGCCCCATGATCTTCTCGCCTTGCCAGAGTTTGCGGAGCAACTCCACTCCCTCGATTAGCTGGGCATTACTGACATTTTTCAGGCCCATCAGCTGATTGCGGATACCCACACCACGGGCCAGTCCCAGCTCAAAACGACCACCCGACATGTGATGAAGAGAGCTGCACATGGTAGCCAGCACCAGTGGGTGGCGGGTATGGATATTGGTGCCGGCAGTGGCCACATGAATAGAGTCGGTAACCGCCAGCGCCGCCGAACAAATGACACCTGCGTCTTTCACGTCAAATCGTTCAGACAGCCAGACCTTCCCAAGGCCAAGAGCCTCGGCCTGTTTGGCCTCTTCAATTGCATCTGCGGGGGTTGTAGTGTGCCCCGGCAGCAGGTAACAGCTCAGTTCGGGGAATTCGGCATCACTTTTTTCATTCATGGCATCAGGCCGTTTTATTTTCCTTTCGCAGCGCTACAGAGTATATACAATAGTGCCTGTTGTCATGCGAGGCTGCGAATGGAAATCGCGTATACACTGATATTTTTTCTGCTTCCCGCCGGAATGCTTTACCTGGCACACCACCAGAACTGGGCACGAAAAGTAGGGGTGATTCTACTGTGCTACATCACCGGCTTGCTGGTTGGTAATATGGGCCTGATTCCCGATGCGATGGCGGGTGTTCAACAATCTGTGTCGGACATAAGCGTGGCGCTGGCTCTTCCCATGCTACTTTTTACCCTGGATATTCGGCAGTGGAGCAAAATGGCCGGTAAGGCGATATTGTCCATGTTGTTCGCCACCACATCGGTGGTAACCCTGGCCACCGTTTTGTTTTATCTGGTGCCGGGGGAAAGCGTTGAGAGCCGCAGTCACCTGGCGGCTATGGCGGTAGGTACCTATACCGGGGGTACGCCAAACCTCGCGGCCATAAAGGCGGGCCTGGATATTCCCAACAGCCAGTACATTATGTTTCATTCGCTGGATACCATTATTGGGGGCCTCTATCTTTTGTTCATGCTGACAGCGGGCATTCCCCTGTTTCGATTTTTACTCACAAAGCCGGTGGCTCTGGACGACATCGACAACAGCCCGGCGCATGTTTTTGACGAAGAAAACTATGCGCCGCTGTTCAAGCGCGGCAACCTGCCGCAGGTATTACAGATTGTTTTGCTGAGTGCTGGTGTTCTATTGCTTTCGACGGGTATCGCAGAGCTCGCCAAGCTGTTTTTTTCACTGGAAAATACATCGGCACTAACCATCATTTTATTGACCGTGCTAGGCATGTCACTGTCTTTCAGTGAACGGGTGCGGGGCATGGTGTTGTCGTATAAGACAGGCATGTACCTGATTTATGTGTTTTGCTTTGCCGTGGCTACCATTGCCAGTCTCGATGACCTTGGCAGGCTCAGTTTAACGATTGTGTTATTTTTGACCGGTACTATTTTCGGAAGCCTTTTACTGCATGCTGTGCTGTGCAAGCTGTTTGGGGTTGATAGTGACACTTTTATGGTGACCTCATTCTCGGCAATCTGCAGCCCACCCCTGGTGCCCATGTTGGTGAAATCCATGGGAAATCCGAGCATGTTATTGTCGGGAATGACCACTGGAATTATCGGCTATGCCCTGGGTAATTACCTGGGCATTAGCCTGGCTCTCATTTTGCAAAGCTGAGGAAAAATCATGGATAAACCCCTGCATAAGGCCATGCCGGAAATCGGGCAGAGCGGCCCGGAAGTTGTCAGGCAACTGGATAGTTTTAAAGAACACGACCCGAATTACAAAGACGGCAGGGTGTGGAGCCTGGTGTATTACCTGGATGAGGATCACTCGGCCTTCCTGAAGGAGGCCTACCACAAATTTGCCTGTGAAAATGGCCTCAATCCGACGGCGTTCAAAAGTCTCAAGCGATTTGAGACGGAAGTTATCAGTGCCACTGCAGATATTCTTAACGGCACCAAAGATGTGTGTGGCGTCGTGACATCAGGCGGAACAGAAAGCTGTTTGATGGCGGTTAAAACCTACCGGGATATGGCCCGGGACAAGCGTCGGGTTAAGTATCCCGAAATGATTATTCCCGAGACAGCCCACGTGGCCTGGTTTAAGGCATCGGAATACTTTGGTGTAAAAATTCGTCTGGTTCCTCTGCTGGAAGACCTCACCCCAAACCTGAAGAAGCTCAAACGCATGATTAACCGCAATACGGTTATGATTCTGGGCAGCGCGCCGGAGTATCCCCACGGAACAATAGACCCCATTGAAGCCATGGGCGAGCTCGCCCAGAAATATAAAATACCGCTGCATGTCGACGCCTGCGTGGGGGGGTTTATTCTTCCCTTTATGGAAATGAATGGCGAACACATACCGCTGTGGGATTACCGGGTGCCGGGTGTCACTTCCATCTCGGCCGATATCCACAAATTCGGCTACGCGGCAAAGGGCGCTTCAACCATCACCTACCGTAACCTGGACTATCTGAAATACCAGATGTTTGTCTACCAGGATTGGCCCGGTGGTGTTTTTGCATCCTCTGCCCTGCTGGGTACCCGCCCGGGTGGCGCCTACGCGGCGGCCTGGGGCGTGCTGCAGTATTTTGGCAAGGCCGGTTACCGGACTCTGGCGCGCGACACGCTCGAAGCGGTTAAACGTCTTAAGGCGGGGGTGGAGAAAATTCCCGAGCTGGAAGTGATGGGTAACCCCGTTGGCCCTCTGTTCGCCTATAAGTCCATCAGCCCGGACTTGAATATCTTTGCGGTGGGCGACCAAATGGATGGCATGGGTTGGCAGGTCAACCGCAATCAGTTTCCCTCAGGCCTGCATGCCATGGTGACGGCACAGCACTTGAAAGTAGTCGATCAGTATCTGGAGGACTTGAATACCGCGGTGGCAACGGTCAAGGCCAACCCGGAGTTGGCCGGGCAGGGTGGGGCGGCCACCTACGGCATGCTCGCCCACGTACCCCTGCGCGGCATGGTAAAGAAGAAAGTGTTGGAAATGTATGCCGAGCAGTATCGGGCGGGAGGCAGTGAGCTGGATTTGGCCGGCGAGTCTGATTCCAGCGGCAGCCCCCTGGTGGACAAAGCACTGGCCTGGTGGGTGGCGCGCCAAACGCGTAAAAGTTCCGGTGGCTGATCTTATAGCTACTTGTAGAGAGCGGGGCTGTGGTTCAGCTTCTGTCTTTTTGTGCTTTAGCTTCCATTCGCCTGAGCATGATTTTCGCCATGGGCCTGGCAATATAACTTAGCAGCTTTGTTTTTAAACTGGTGGGCGGGGTATTTTTGGCAGAGCCAAAGCGCTGCAGGTCTAACTCCTTGCGAATATCCACGCTCATCGCCGCACTGCGTGTATCCAGTGGAATGCCGGTGCTGTCGGCAATGCGCACCATGCGCTGAAAATTGGCTGCCACGGCTGCGGCATCCACCAGCACACCCGGCCCGGCTTCATCCAGTAGTGTCTCACGGGCATCCGCCAGACTTTGCTCATCGCGCAGCGCGAAGGTTTCGGCAAATTTCATCAGTGCCCTGGCGTGGGCAACATCGCCATCGGTAGCGGCTTCGTCACCGTTAATCATCTGTAGATTAACAGTGGCATCGGAAAGATCGGCACTCAGACTGAGCATCGAGGCATGTGAGGTAGTTCAGTAAAAGCACTCGTTGATGGACGAGACCCTCCCTGCCACCAATTCTATTTGCATGCGATTTATTGCGCGGCCGTTGGGGCCACTAAAATTCATCATTGCCTCGCCGGAAAGATACTGTTCATCCGCTATGCCCATCCACTCGCGTACGGCGCTGGGTACCAGGCTGAGGGCCCGCAGTACGTTTGCGGTTTTTGCCGCTTCCCACAGGTCGGCTTCATCTCCCACCGCGCCTTCGGGCGGTATCATGGCAACATAAGCGGTATCTTGTTCTGTAAGCCCGGGGCGGTAGTGATCGGGCTCGCCCGCCATCGGCTCTGGCAATGGCTCAAGTGGCAAGCCCAGGGCGCGGTGAAACTCGTCAATACTGAATACATTGACCACAATTCCAACCAGCTCTACATACTGCTCTTCACTAAAACCGAGTTTGGCATTGTCGTCGATGTAGTTTTTAGTGATGCGCGATTGGTCGGTGACCACGCGATGGACGGCATCTACCACTTCGTCGCCCAGCACATCACCTTTAAGGTGCTCGCCTTGTAGTGTATAGGGTGACAGCGCGTTTTTACGCTGCTCACAAAATGGGCAGCTCAGGGCGTTGCGAACCTCACAGGCAATGGCTACACGCTGTTTCCCGTTGAACCAATTGCCCGGTGCAGCCAGCGCTTGCCAGTACGCCTTATGGGCATTGGCCAGGCCTTGCCTGATGGGGTAGGGGCTTTCGCTGTAGTTGCAGTATAAGTCGGAGCGCGCCATCTATTTGCCCGTGGGTTTGTCGGTTGCATCTGTCAGTTGCAGCAGTCACCATACCCAGATGAAAAATATTAAGCAAACGCCAGATAATGACAGCTACAGACAGCTGCCCGGTGTCGATAATTTGTTGCGCCAGTCCCCCGAACTCATTAAGCGTTGGGGACACGAGCAGGTCTCAGCTGCTGTGCGTGGGGAATTGGATCGTCTGCGCCAGGCACTGCAGAAGGGCGAAGTCGTTGATACGAAGACCGATGCGATTAAGGCACTGTTGCAAGACAAGCTGGTGAAAGCCAACGAGCCCAGCCTCAGGCCGGTGTTGAACCTGACCGGTACGGTGCTGCACACAAATCTCGGGCGCGCCTGCCTGCCCCCCGAGGCCGTTGAAGCGGTAGTAGCCGCAGCCAGTTTCCCCTCTAATCTGGAATTTGATCTAGCCAGTGGCAAGCGTGGCGACCGGGAGAGCCACATCGAAGCCCTGGTCTGTGAGCTGACCGGCGCTGAAGCGGCGACAGCGGTTAATAATAACGCCGCCGCTGTGTTGCTGGTGCTCAATACCCTGGCCCTGTCCCGGGAAGTACCTGTCTCCCGGGGTGAACTGGTCGAGATTGGCGGCTCCTTCCGTATACCCGAGGTGATGCAGCGCTCCGGTTGTACGCTGGTGGAAGTCGGTGCCACTAACCGGACCCACCTCAAGGACTACCGTGCGGCGATTAATAGCAACACGGCCCTGTTGATGAAGGTGCACACCAGTAACTACCGCATTGAGGGTTTTACTACCGCCGTGGCTGAAGCAGAGCTGGCAGCATTGGCGCATGAACATAAATTGCCCTTGGTCATTGACCTTGGCAGCGGCAACCTGGTTGATTTTTCAGCACTGGGTTTACCCCATGAACCGACGGTAGCCGATGCGATCGAAAGCGGGGCAGACCTTGTGACTTTCAGCGGTGACAAATTGCTGGGTGGTCCCCAGGCGGGAATAATCGCAGGCCGTCGGGAATTAATAGAACAGATAAAGAAAAATCCCCTCAAGCGTGCTCTGCGACTGGACAAGATGACGCTTGCTGCTCTGGAGGCTGTGCTGCGACTATATAGAAATCCCGATGCGCTGGTGCAGAATATTCCAGGATTGCGTCTGTTAACGCGTTCTGTGGAAGCGCTGAGCGAGCAGGCGGTGCGATTGCTGGGTCCTCTGCAAAATGCACTGCCACAGGCTTACACAGTAAAGTTGGCCGAGGGCTTCAGTCAGATCGGCAGTGGTGCAATGCCGGAAGAAACCATTTCCACCGTTTGTTTACATATAAAGCCTACGATAGAAAATGATGCAAGTTTACGCAGACTGGCGCAAGCCTTTCGAGAACTGCCCCTGCCTGTGCTGGGGCGTGTTAACAATGGCGTACTCATTTTTGACCTTCGCTGCCTGGAGAATGACAAAGCTCTTCTCAATCAGCTGCCCCAGCTGGGAGTAGCGCTCAGTTGATCGTCGCAACAGCCGGTCATGTAGATCACGGCAAGACCTCGCTCATCAAACAGCTGACCGGTGTGGACACTGACAGGCTGGCTGAGGAAAAGCGCAGGGGGCTGACTATTGATTTGGGTTTTGCCTATCGCCGTATTAATGATGAAGTAACGCTTGGTTTTATCGATGTGCCCGGGCACAGCCGCTTTATTAATACCATGATAGCGGGTGTAAGCGGCATTGATCTGGGCTTGCTGGTGATTGCCGCCGACGATGGACCCATGCCGCAAACCCTGGAACACCTTGAGGTGATGCGCCTGCTGGGGATTTCCGAGTTTGTTCTGGTGGTAAGCAAAATTGACCGTGTGGAAGCTGGTCGGGTGGAAGAAGTAAGCCGGGCTGTTCGTGCGATGGTGCCTGAGTGTCGACATGCTGTCTTTCCTATTTCCAATAAAAGCGGGCAGGGAGTGGCTGAATTAAAGGGGTGGCTGGATGAGCGTGCACTGGCATTCAAGGCGAGCAGCGTGGTGGGAAATTTTCGTTTAGCCGTGGATAGGTCATTCTCCCTCAAAGGTGTGGGGATGGTGGTTACCGGTACGGTGTCGGCGGGCCTTGTCATTCCCGGCGATGAGCTCGAAGTTCTGCCACAGGGCACCAAAGTCCGGGTGCGTTCATTGCGGGTACAAAACCATAAGGCTTCGCGGGGGCAGGCGGGTGACCGCTGTGCTCTGAACATAGTGGGGGCGGAGAACGTATCAAGGGGCAGCACACTGGCGGGTATTGATAGCACGCCCTGTAGCCGACATCTGGATGCCAGGTTTTTCCTGATGCCAGGCGCACCTTTCTCACTTAAGCATTTATCTCCTGTGAAGCTATACATTGGTACCCAAAGGTTGGCCTGTAAATTGTATTTTATAGAGGCTGTTGAAGAGGGTCGGCTTGCTCCCGGGGGAAAGGCGCTGGTACAGCTCATTCTGGATGAGCCAGCGGTCTGTTGTAGCGGTGACAGGTTTATCATAAGAGATGACAGTGAGAGTGTTACCCTGGGCGGGGGGATAATATTGGATCCCTTTGCGCCAAAAACAGGTAAGTCTCGCCAGCAGCGGCTGAACTACCTGGCGGCCATGGAGCAGCCATCTTTTGAGAAGACACTTGGCTTGTTATTGCAGGCAGGTTCAGCCCCCCTGAATATTTCACAGCTGCGCAAAGCCTGGAACCTCCGGCAAGAAGAGTGGCAGACCCTGTTTGATAAGGTCTCGGCAGCGCAATTTGAGGTGGAATCTACACAGTATGCCCTGTCGGAAGAAGATTGGTGCGCCGCAGAGGAAGTGGTGCTGTCTCAGGTTCGTCATTGGCATGAGGAGAATCCGCAGAAACAGGGTGTCGGCGTATTGGACCTGCAAACTTTGTTTTTGGGTATGAATAGCAGCCCAGGCAGGAAAAATCTATTCAAAGCGGTGATCAGCAAACTGATACGTGGCGGTAGGCTTAGCCTGGTGGGTGGGCTGATAAAAGCTACAAGCTATAAACCGGTTTTGTCTGCATCGGAGAAGGGGCACTGGATAAAAATAAAAGAGGTGCTGCTTAAGCGAGGTATGTCCATCCCCTCGCTTAGAGAGCTCGCGTTGTCGGCCGGGCTGGAGCTCGAGGAGGCGCGTACGGCCGCCCAGGCTGCAGCGAGACTAAAGCAATTACACAAACTCAATGATAATCGCTATAGCCTTTCTAAAAATTTATTAGAACATGCAAAGATAATTGTCGAGCTGGGAGAAAGCCAGGACGGTATTACCGTGATCAGTTATAAAAGTAGAATAGGGTCCGGACGAAAGCTGGCCATAGATATTCTCGAGTACTTTGATGTTTTACGATTTACCCAGCGCCGTGGTGACAGCCGGGTAGTGATTGATGAAGCCCGGCCCCGGCAGGTATTTGGGAAATAGCATGCTTGATCTGGCAAAGACAGTACTCGCATGTTTACTGATTTACAGTGCAAGCTTGGCCCATGCTGATGAACAATGGGATAAGCTGAATGAACAAATGATGATGGCATATGAATACGGTGATAGTTCATCTGCAATTGAAATAGGTAGGCAGTTGTTGGCCTATAGTCGCGAGAACCTGGGTGAAAACCATCCCGACACACTCACCAGCATAAATAGCCTTGCTTACTTATATGATGAATATGGTCTCTACGCAGAAGCAGAACCCCTATATCAAGCGGCTCTTACGCAACGACAGCAGGTTCTGGGGAATGACCATCCTGATACGCTTGATAGTCTCGGTAATCTTGCATATCTGTATGATAGCCAGGGTAGGTACTATGAGGCCGAACCTTTATATCAGCAATTTTTAGTACAGAGCAAAGAGCTTCTGGGAGAAGACCATCCTACCACCGTTACCATTCTCGATCGTCTGGCAACCTTGTACTTTCGCCAGGGTCGGTACGAGGATGCGGAGGTCCTGTATCTATCCGTTCTAGAGCAACGTCAGCGGGTGTTGGACGAGGATGACCCCAACGTACTCTTGAGTCTTAACAATCTGGCAAATTTGTATGATAGCCAGGGTCGCTATAAAGAAGCTGAACCGTTGTACCAATCTGTGTTGGCAAAAAGTCGGCAGGCCCTGGGAGAGGAGCATCCTTACACGTCGACAACGCTCAATAACCTGGCTGCCTTGTATGCGCATCAGGGGCGTTACACCGAGGCTGAAGCTCTTTTAGCAAAGACGCTTAAAAAACGAAGGGCAGTTCTTGGCGACAATCACCCCGACACGATCTTGAGCATGAATAATTTGGCGACACTATATTTACGTCAGGGGCGTTATGCCGAAGCCGAGCCACTGTATCTCTCTGCATTGGAGCAAGCTCGACAAACTCTGGGGGGCGAGCATGCAACCACTCTCCTGATAGTTTTCAATACGGCGGACCTGTATAGCAGCCAGGGACGCTATGCGCAGGCCGAGCCCCTGGCGCAGGAGACTCTTGTTAAGCGGCAGCTGGTTTTGGGGGAAGACCATCCCAGCACGCTGGAAAGTCTTAACAGCCTTGCAATTTTGTATCAAAGCCAGGGTCGTTATTCAGAGGCCGAGACCCTGTTTCAAGATGCACTTAGAAAACGGGAAGTCGTTCTGGGTGAGGATCACCCGGATACACTTACAAGCCTAGCCAATCTTGCTGATCTGTACAAAACCCAGGAGAGATATGAGAAAGCCGAGCCAATGTATCAGTCTGTCGTGCGTAGAGGCAGGCGAGCGCTGGGTGAAAATCACCCTATAACATTAGCCAGTCTCTATCATTTGGCAGGCTTGTATGAGCTCCAGAATAATTTCGAGAAAGCTGAGACTTTATATCAGCTGGTTCTTCCCAGAAGCCGGGAGGTATTCGGCGATAGTCATCCTTATACGTTAGCAACACTCTTTAGTATGGCTATGCTACAGCAGGCCAATGGTAGGTTTTCTACCAGCCTTGGCTATTGGGCTCAATATTTCGAAGGCAGCAACCAATGGTTGGCCAGTAATATCTGGGGAGCTTCTGAAGATACCCGGAAAATCTATATCGCACGGGAGAAAGTCAGTCGCGATAATCTGTTTAGTTTAACCGTACGTTTCAATAACCCCGACTCACGGCGCCAGGCACTGGATTTTTCTTTGGCGCGTAAAGGTTTGCTACTGCATGTTTCCTCCCAGATTACGAATATTGCAAAGGCGTCTTCCGACCCACATGTCTCTGACAGGCTCTCTCAGATTTACGTGAACAAGGGAGCCCTGGCGGCTTTATTGACCAAGAGCCCCGATGAAAACAGGCAGCACCGCGTATTTGAGTTGGAGAAAAGAATCGCCAGACTGCAGGCCGAGTTGGGCCAGTCTATTCAAGCGCTTGGCAAATCACAGGCAGAGGTAAAGTTTGGAGATTTACTGGCTGGCCTGGCTGATGATGAAAGCCTTGTCGATTTTCATGTCTATGAGAATTTGGATCAGGAGACTGGCGAGGGCAAAACTGACAAGCTATTGGCAATTATCGCCAATAATCAGATCAAGGGTGAAATGCGAGTTATAGACCTGGGGGCAGTAGAGCCCATACTCCATCAGATTACCGAATATCGTGAGATGACTCAGCGAGGCACAAACAGCGAATCACTAATACAAGCTTCCCACAAACTGTATCGACAACTTTGGCAGCCATTAACACCATTCCTGAATAATATTGAGCATGTTTACATATCACCCGATGGTGTCTTGAACTTACTTCCTTTTGCAGTGTTGCGCGATGGGGAAGGGCGTATGCTTTCACAGGCGTATAAGCTCAGTACTATCGCCAGTCCCAGAGATATAGTCCTGAAACCACCTGGAGGTACGGCTGGTAATCCAACGGTTTTTTCTGGCCCACTTTATGACAAATCGCAAAAACAACAATATGCAATGGTGGAGAAACAAGATGCAGCTGTAACCTATAGTCGCAGTATGAAAGACTTATACTTTAGTGCGCTACCCGGTGCATTAGCCGAGGGAGAGACGGTTGTCGAGCTGTTTAAGCAAGAAAAAATGGTGGCTGAACATTACTATCTCGAAAGCGCGACAGAAGAACAGCTGAAAAATACTCGCAGTCCGAAGATACTGCATCTCGCTACTCACGGCTTTTTTTTGGCGCCACAGGAAATGCTCGAGAAGCGGGACTCCCGGGGTGCGAAACTGGTTTCTTCCACAGTGAAAACAAAAGACCCAATGCGTTTAGAGGGTGGCAGTTACTATCAGAACCCTCTGCTCCGATCCGGTATTGCCCTCGCTAATGCTAACCAGCGAGTGACTTCAACTGCCAAGATTAATGAAAACGATGGCATACTCACGGCATTGGAGGCTATGAGTCTGTATCTGGAAGGGACAGATCTGGTGGTTCTCTCTGCATGTGAAACCGGTGTGGGAGAAATTAATGTGGGTGAAGGCGTATATGGATTACAACGCTCATTTTTGGAAGCTGGTGCCAAAGCAGTGTTGTATACATTATGGCCGGTGAGCGACGAAGGTACTCGTTTCTTTATGGAACGTTTTTATCAAAATTACCTGAATGGCCGTCAGCCCCAGGCAGCACTACAAATGACTCAAAGAGAGTTTATGGAACACCAGCGCTGGAGCGCACCCTATTACTGGGCGGGGTTCGTTGTCAGTGGTAAAGACTGGTCAAATGGAGATCGTTAATTGTATGAGAAAATCTTACCTTTTAGCATCAATGGGGCTGGTCTGCTTTTTTATTGTTTCAAGTCATACGCATTCGGAAGTGGCTGAATCCCTGGCTGTCAGCTATATTCCCCCAATGCGTAATATTGATCCGGAGACCTATGAGGGTGTTGTCCAGCGCTCTGTGTTCGGTGTGGACGACCGTAAGGATATGCTTTCCAGCGACTACCCATGGTCCACTATAGGCTATCTGTGGTTGGGAAATGGCCACTGCACGGCGACACTGGTGGGGCGCGACCTGGTACTGACTAACGCCCACTGTGTGCATGACGAAGATGGCCGCATATTGGCACCGGAAGAAATTACTTTCTATCCCGACCACAGGCAGGAAAGGCCGGGTATCTCTTCTGGCGCCCGGCAAATTTTTCTCGATAACCTGGGTGCCGCCAGGCAGTTTAGCAATGAACGGGAACAGTACGCCGACTGGGCATTAATTCGCCTGAATGTTCCCCTGGGAGACCAGTTTGGCTGGATGTCTGTCGTGGACACCTATGTTGCAGGACAGGTGACTCTGGCTGGTTTCTCAGGTGATTACAATGAGGGTGAAACAGCGGGCATTCACCAGGGTTGTGCTATTACGGAAATCCATGAAGACGGTATCGTCGTCCACGACTGTGATACCACGGCCGGTTCCAGCGGGTCTGCTTTATTCCAGGTTCGAGGCGATGATTACCAGATTGTCGCCCTGAATTCCGCGGAGAGCAGCAACCCGATGACGGGAATGCGTTATTCCGGGTCAGTGGAGTACTCGTCAGACGTGGCATACAACGTTGCAGTAAAAACAGATGGTTTTAGCGACCTGCTTACGCGAATGCGTGTGCAGGGCGCCGGAGGGGACGACGCTTATCTTACCGTGTGTAATTATAATGACAATGTAAGCAGTGTTGAGTTGGCAATAGAATATGTGGACCAGGAGTTAGAGCTTTTACAACTTCCTATAGGCCCTTGGGACTGTGTAGAGCAGCAGGTCAGTGACAGCGGAGACACTGAGGTTCTAGTGCATGACTATTATGCGGATGACAGCTCGCATAATGACGAGTATCTGTGTGTAACTTCGAAGGGCGAGCTACAGAAAAGTGTATCCGACAGCTGTGCCGCCGATGTCCAGAGACTACCCTTTGCCAGAGTGACAGCTTATTCCCATCAGGTGAACCTGCACTTCCAGGCTGCGGCCAGCGAGCATGAGGAAGAAAACCCTGTGTCCACGGAGGTTGATTTGTGTAACCAGACAGAGGGGGCTATCGCGGCGGCCTATGCCTGGATAGTGGAGGACAGCCCTGTCAGCCAGGGCTGGGTTAATCTGGAGATGGGACAGTGCAGTAGCATTAGTCTACCGGACAATTACATGGGTGATTTCGCCGCACATGGTGAGAGTGTGGATGCGTACTATGGTCGAGATGTCGAGCTATGTGTTGACAGTGTGGACAGCTTCGAGCTGGCGGACGCTGACGAGCTTTGTAGTGGTGAAAATCAGGAGTTTGTAAATTTTTCTATTATGAGAGTTATTCCCGGTCAGAGGGAAGTCTGGAATTTTCGCTAGTCTAATGTTTGCGCGTAGGAAAAACGGGCTCCTTCCTCTGCTGGTTTATCTGGGTTTGAGTGCCCCATGCATAGCCCTGACCATCCCAGAATTCGAATTGCCTGCGGGAAGCTCTGTCACCATAACGAATGATTATGAGAAGCAGAGGCGGGTTAGGGAAAGTAAAGACAGGCAGCAAACAGGAAGCGAGAGTTCTCTGTGGATACGAAATCTGATTCACGTCGATAAGAACAAACGTCTGAGCAAGCACGATGAATGGATACTGTGGGTTCCATTACATAAAACCCGCAGCGATGATAAAGCGTCCAGTAGTCAGTCCTATGAAACTGCGGTACTGGATGGCATTCAGGTTCGTTATTACTTTGAGGACGAACAGATCGTTCTCGCTTCGGTAAAAGAGGGCGAGCTGCTGAGTCTCACCGCTGAGCAACGCAGCATGGTCGAATCTATCGCTCGGGGAAACAGCTATTTTGAATCTATAACTATGCTGGCATCGGCATTTGACTATACACCCGGGTCTGGGCAAGGGCTGGATGCTGACACAATAAAAAAATACCTGAGTGGCCAGGATAGTGCCACGATAACATTGAATTCTACGAAGCTCATGTGGGAGCGCGAGTTGGCGGAGTTTGAAATACGCACGTCCACTAATTCGAACAGAGAGCACTGTACTTACTTTTTTTGGGTATTGGTGGGCTCCGGTCGACCTGTTCAGCTAAGCGTGGAATGCAAACTGGAGTTTAAAAAGGATGACGTGAGCTATCACGCATTTACTTATTTGTCCCGGGCCTACAGCTATAGCGACTTGTCTGTCAGCACTATTGCACCGGAGCCGCTTCCGGCACTACAGCCCAATGGTGATATTCTGGGTATGGAGTTTTCCGATAAAACAGGACAACTTGCCATACTCACCCGGGAAATGGGGTCCGACCAGTCCTGGCTAAGTTTCTGGGATCTGCACCAGCGCAAGGCACTTATTACCATCAGACAGGCCGGTAGCGAACTCAAAATGACAGATGACCAGAACGGTATCTATGTGTTCGATGAAGAGACGCGAATCATCAACAGCCAAAGATTGGTGGGAAATAGCTACAAACCTTTCGGGCAAGTTGTAAGCCCGGAATTTGAGTCTGAAAGATCTGTAAAAAGTAGTTCTCTGATTGGTCTGTATCCCATAAGTATTAACCTGGAGAACGAATTTGAGCTATGGAATCCCGGTTACAACAAAATCAGCTATCGCAAGGCGTTCATGCACTCAGCGCCGGAGCAGATTTCTGCCGCCAGAGACGGTCGCCTTGCGACGATTGATTCGTCAGGCAAATTGTATCTACATCATCTGTCCGTTGATGTGTCTGGTTGCAACGCCGACATTGACGCATCATTTTGTGATTATCCAACGGTGGACTTTAAAGAATCTAAAGATGAGATAGTCACTATACAAGCTGATTTTCTGCCAGATTCCCCGGATGGAGAGCCAGCAGTCATCTCAGAAATAGAGCTTCATTCCAGTCGCCCAATTGTCAAATTCTGCACGTCAATACCGGTAGTATGCGGAGTTATAAACTACAGTACCGGCGAGCAATGGTTGACGGGGTCTACCAGTGCCCTCTTCGCGGGACAGGATAAGATTCTTGTCGATCATGGCGTCTTTCGCCTGGACGATGGGAGTTTTACACGCTTTGGCCAGTTTTCCAGCTATTCAGCGGGCGCCGCCCTTTCAGAAAATCACCATCTGTTGTTTAACTACCAGCCCAACTACGATGGAAACTACACGGACAAGGAAATCATCGTTCGCAGTAGCGACGACGGCTCGATTATCGACCGTATAGTCCGTCAAACATATCCGGTTGTTGATATAGATTCTCCCGATGAAAATACACTGGTGTTTATCACCGGCGATATGGCGGGGGGGCAGGGCTATCTACTTGATTTGGAGAATCTCGACCTGCAAAAACTGGCGATAGACAGAAGTATCACCGAAGTTGAGTCAAACGGTGAGTTTTTATTGTTGGGCTCTAATGATTTTTCGATAGTAGTCCCCGTGTCCCGGCCAACAGATGTTATTCAGCTTGATTTTCCGATCACAGATTTTGTTCTGTTGTCCGAGTATCTGGTCTATGCGCGCGACCACAGTATTTTCCAGTTGTCGCTGAACGACAAGACCAGCAAAGAGCTTTATACCTTTGACTCACCCGTGCACGAGATAGAAGTTTTTGACAGTACGGGTGAACAACTTGTGGCCAGGTTGAACCACGGGGTATTTACACTTCCACACCTGGATAAAACCCTGGAGCTGCCCTATGCCGGAGGGGCATCGAAAGCCATGGCTTTCGACCCACAATCCAACTCATTTTTTGTTTCTGGTTTGTACGGGTATTCGGCGGTTTTTAATCCTGCCATAGAAGTCATTCAGAGATTTTCAACACGGGGTGTGCCGACCATGGAAATGTCGCCTCGTTGGGGTGAAACCCGGAGTATGGCCGTGGCGACTAATGGCGAACTGTGGAGTGCGACGAATGATGGCGGCATAATAATAAGGGACATTGAATCGGGGCTGGTAAAAGAGGAGTATTCCGCCCATAGCGCGAGCATCACAAAAATTCATCAGTTAGATAAGAATACCATGGTGACAGCTGCCAGTGATGGCACGCTGAAAATGTGGCGCCTGGATATTCCCGCAGGAAAATATAGAAATTCCGAGCAGGGGGTTTTGTACGATACATTTATCAGGCGGGACATCGGTAAAAGAAACCCCAAGCTTCTGTCCACAGTCGTCACTGATAAAGAGGGCGACTTTATTATTAGTTCTCCGGACGGGTATTACTGGTCTACGCCCAGGGCAATTCATCAGGCGAGTTTTCTCAATGGTGATGAGTTGTTTGATTTCTCGCGCTACGACTACTGGCTAAATCGACCTGATATTATTCTGGACAGGTTGGGCAAAGGGAGCGACGAGTCGCTTAAATTGTGGCGCAAGATGGTCCAGTTTCGCCAGCGTAGACAAACGGGGGTGGCGGAAAGAATGCCTTTTGACCGGACATTTCCGACATTGGTAGTGGGCGGGCCTGACGAAATCTTCATCGATGGCAAACTTGATCTCCACTATAATGCTGACCTGCTGCAGGAAAATCGTGGCAGTTTGCATGTAAAAATTAACGAAGTTCCAATTTTTGGTAGTGGCGGGCTGGCAGTTACCGGTGTCCCCGGTAGGCTGCAGCTTGACCTGGTTCCCGGTATCAACAAGATCAAGCTGCATGTAAAAACCGCAGACGGAATTCAATCTGAAACTCACTTCCTTACCTACAATACACCGACATCCAGTGAAAAGCCGGACCTGTATTTACTGACTATTGGGGTGTCCAACTATGCCGATGATAGCCTTGATCTGAACTATGCCAGCAAGGACGCACGCGATATACGGGATTTACTCAGTGACAGTGATTACTACAATCGAGTTTATGCAAAAAGTCTATTGGATACCGATGTTACCTCCGAGGCTGTTATAGAGGCCAGGACGTTTCTGCAGGCTGGCAAACCCACCGATCATGCTATTGTGTTTTTTGCCGGCCATGGCTTTCTCGATGAAGAAAACAACTACTATTTTGGCACAACCGACATTGACCCGGCTAACCCCGCAGGGAACGGTCTTGCCTATGAAGAGATAAATAATATTCTGGATGGGATTCCCGCACTCAGTAAGCTTCTGATGCTGGACACTTGTCACTCCGGGGAGGTAACCCGGGCGGCAAAGAATACCAAACTGGCGGCGGGAGTATCGGCAAGGGGAATCAAGCTGAAGAGCAAGCCACGCAAGGGCGCCGATCTCAGTCTTTCATTCGATATGCTGCAAAAGGCGTTTACAGATTTAAGGGTGTCCACCGGCGCTACCGTAATTAGCGCGGCGGGGGGGCAGGAATATGCCCTGGAAACCAGTGAAATAAAAAATGGTGTCTTTACTGCCAGTGTCATCAAGGCACTAAGGGGCAGGGCGGCCGACAGCAATAATGACGGGCGAGTTTCAACAGCAGAGCTTAGAAAATATACCTATGATGAAGTGTCGCGGCTCACTGGCGGGCAACAAAAACCGACGACCCGCAGCTATAACCTGGATTTCGATTTTACGGTTTACTAGTGTCTACCGCCTTACCTCCCAACTGTAAATTTTCATACTTCCCAGATTTGGTTTCGACTTTTTGCGGCCACCGCGGCTCTGTACTTTAAATTTCTCAGCTGAACCCTCGTTGGAATATAGGGCCGTATCAAGTAACAGTTGCAGTGCGGATGGCTGCTCCTGTTCACGGAAACTGAATGCTGAGTTGCTCCCGCCACTGCGAGATCTAACTCCGAGCGGCTCCTGTTCCAGGAAGGAAAAGTCCCTGGAAATGCCGTCGCCCGGCTGGCTCATAATGATAAAGTCTTCCAGGCCCTCTGGTTCGGGGTAGAGCTCAAGCACAATAGGCGCGAGCTGGTCGCCGGCCTGAACGCGATTACTGTCTCCTGATTCGGGCCATATTTGAACAATGCCGTACATGGCGTCCCGGTATAGCAGGCTGACGTCCTGGGGCTTGCGAGAGACATTTTTTATATGCACGGTTACCTCGTCGCCATCACCAAATACCGGAATTTCTGTGAGCGGATAATCCCTGGTTTCGCCACCTTGCTTTACTGTCAGAGTGACTTGCAGTGGCGAATTGTCGGCTGTGCCACTGCTGCCCATATGCGCCTGCATCCTCAGCAGGTTTTCTACTCTTGCGATGCGTGTGAGGGCACTGCCGATACTATCCTCCACTCGCTGTGATGTTGGCGGTGTGGGCACCGTGAGCAGTCTTTGTGGCGATCTCTCGATATCACAGCGCTGTCTCCCTGTTGTCGTAAGATCCTGGTATTCGCAAGGCAGGCTTTGGTCGGGGGAGAGAAACCAGAGAGCGCCCTCAAATAGGCTCACACGTAAATCGGCTATCTCGCCTTCCTTCCATGCAACCAGCATGGGATTGCTATCTATGGCACTCTCAATGGCTGACTTCAGACCCCGTAACTCAGTAGGTTTTAGCCCCCGACTTGGCAGGGCCGCCACGGACAGAGTGAAATCCAGGGCCGGCTCTTTTAGCAGGGTGTAGACTTTCTTTGGAAGTTTGGTCGCTTCGGTATCTATAAGAGTGGCACTGCTGGAGAGAGCTTCTGCTGAAGCTACAACTGCCTGTCCCAGATAGTCGTCCTCTTGAGCGACCGGGCGAGCGTAGAGATTAATGCGGGCCCCTGGACTGAAATTTTGCAGGCGTCCCGCACTGACTTCTATGGTGCTGCTCTTGTGTGCTGTAGTAGCGGGCCAAATATCTGTATTTTCTGAGCCTTCATTAAACACGGCCGCATTGAGGTTTGAGCCGCCACTGATCATGGGTTGGCTGCCTCGCCAGGGCATGGTGCGGTACTGCTCGAGAATCTGCTGACCCAACTGCTCATAGCTGATGCTGCGGTAACGCGATAATACATTCATCATATTGTAGGTGAAAACACCGTGGACACTGCGATGCTCTCCCTTGCGGGGCAGACTCATCTCCGGCGTGGTCTGGTTGGACTGGGCGGCTGAAAAGGCGATCAGGTAGCCTCGCTTGGCGGTGGTATTGTCACCGTTATCGGTGATAAAACTCTGTGTCTCATCCGCGGGGAGAGCGCTCTTCCCCCTGCTCTTTATGCTACTGGACTCGGGTATGCCCAGTGTTCCGGGAGCCAGCTGTCTGTACCTGACCTCTCCAAAACCACCCCCACGCGTCATGGTGCCGGAATGACAGCTATCGAAAACCATCCACACGTCTGCTCCCCGGTCGCGAATTCGGTCCAGGTATGCTCCCATTTCGTTGTCGGTGATGGCGTTGACCACTGAGCCTATATGGCTGTCCCATTTTGCCGCGTCGGCAGGCAGAAATATCTCATCCAGGCCGTCTGTCTCGGAAGTGTCATCTGGCTGTGCAGGCTGCCGCGAACCGTGCCCGGCAAAATGCAGAAAGACGAAATCGCCTGGCTGGCTGGTACTGGCCAACTTTTCCAGCTCCGACAGAATGTTTTTTCGCAGGGGCTTACCCTGTGCTTCCGGGCGCTCACTTAGCTCAACCATGTGCGTACTGTCGAAGCCGCGCTGGGCCAGTACTGCGCTCACCAGGGCGGCATCGTTGGCCGGGCCAACCAGGTTGGCATTCTTGAGAGCTGGATAATCTGTAACGCCCACAATAAGCGCGTGCTTTTCTGCATATGCCGTTGTGCTGTAAAAGGCGATGAAGACCAAAGTAGTAAAAATGCGAGGTAGGGTGCCCATATTTGTAGCCTTTATTTTATTTTTTGGCGGAAACTGTGTATTAGCTGATACTACAAGTGCATTTATAGTCTAGGAAATATCTATAAAAGAGAAGGCTTCTTTGTCATAAATGTTGTGGAAGATATACTATCAATTGAACAATAGTGCTGGAGAAATAGAAATGGGTCGCCGGAAAGCATCATATTTGTTAATTGCCGCATTGTGGGCTGTGTCGCAGATGTCCCTTGCGGACATATCTAAAGTGGATAGAAACCATAGGCAGGCCTGCGACATCATGGACGAATCAATTCTTGAGGTGGTGATCGACATAGCCAGTCAGCGCCTCGGCGTGCCATCGGGCCAGATAAATGTGATGGATGAATTTGCAGGATTGGGTGCGGACTCGATGACTATCTACGAGATTAATGCCGCCGCTGCAGATCGATACAAGGTGCAGGATATCATCGCGGAGTTTTCAAACGAATCGGTGTGTCAGCTGGCGCTACAAGTGGAGGAGGCGGTAACGATACTTGTGCAGATGCGTGGCCGTGGTGGCCCGGGCTCGGTCGAGGAAGAAGTCATCGAGCAAACGGTCTATTACGCCACCAATCGACAGTATGATTCTACGGTGAAAGACCTGTCGCAAAGATACTTAGGCGAGCGCAGTATCGACAAGTCCCTGGATTATGGTATTGCGGTTGTCACCATTCCGGCCAGCCATAAGTCGGGCATGTTGGAGGGACCTTTTCTGGGCCTGAAAATGCTGGAAGACCCGCAGAGCCATATTATTTTGAGCAGCCTGGAAGAGCTGGGGGAGAAACACTTTTTCGAGGCTATCGGAAATACCCTGGCGCAGAGTGCCGGAGGTGACTGGGATGGGCATGCGATAATTTTTATACATGGGTTTAACGTGCCATTCACGGAGGCGGTGATCCGCACCGCACAGATTGCCTATGACATTGAGTTCACCGGCGCCCCCATGCTCTTTTCCTGGCCTTCGGATGGCAGTCTGCTGGGCTACACCTCAGACAGGGAAGATGCCACCTGGAGTGTGGCTTATCTTCGCGAGCTTCTCGATAAAACCGTGACAAAACTTGCCGGCAAAAAAATACATATTATTGCCCACAGCATGGGTAATCAGGTGCTGATCGGGGCATTGCAACAGATGATGCTCGCAGACAACAGTCGCAGCCAGGTGTTTGAGTCGATTACCCTGGCGGCCCCGGATTTTGATGCGGAATTATTTGTAGACCAGATTGCGCCCCTGGTGCGGGACCTGACGTCTCACTGGACCATATATACTTCGGACAACGATATGGCTCTCAGTATTTCTCTGGAAGTGAATAGCAACCGACGCCTGGGCCAGCCCGTAACACCTATTGCGGAGTACGATGTAATCGATGCCACGGGAATAGAAGTATCACCATGGAGCGTTCCCGAAAATCATTCGTATTATGCTACCAAGCAACAAGTCATCGATGATATTCAGCAGGCCATTTCCGGGGTCAGTGCCAGGGACAGGGGTTTGAGTCAGAAGCGAAAGGGCGGTATTGTTTACTACTCGTTGGAGTAACACGGAAGAGCGATGTCCCCGGTGGGGCGCCTGGTCTTCAACACCAGTGAGGCGCCGATTGTGTGCCTGGTGGGTTCGACTCCTACCTCTTCCGCCATTTTAAATTGCCAAAATAGTATGACTTTTCCCGGTTGTTACAGCTTTGCTATATGACGCAGATTTACAGGAAGGGACTTTACATCTACCCGGGACAAGAGCTTGCTCATGTCGGCCGAGTTATAGGTATGCCAGTACAGAATATTTTTATCGGGCTGCTCTGCACACTGCTTGAGCACCGCCGCCGCCGTTTTTGCCGTGTAGGTTGGCTCCAGGGTTATGCCGGCCTGAGCAAACAGCTCTGTGGCCTCAGTGCCTTCTTCCAGAGGATGGCCATAGCCGGCCCCAAAGTATTGTTCTTCCAGGTTTATTTTGGGAAGTTTAATAGCGGGTATTGAACTGTCCTGTTGTTTCAGATATTTGTAGGTGCTGGCCATCAGCGAATGAATGGCACCGCTGGTGCAAACGGGGAAAATTCCAAGATAGGCGGGCGCCACTCGTACTCCGACTACCCGGCTTTTCAGACCTGCCAGCTTACAGCCCAGGCTTAATCCAGCAGCAGTGGCATTTGAACCCACGGGACAATAGATGAAATCGGGCTCCGGGATCAGTTTCTGTTTTATTTGCTGCTTCAATTCGAAGGCGGCATTAACAAACCCAATGCACCCGGCCAGGTTAGAGCCACCCGCAAACAAGGTGTAGGTATCGCTCTTGCCTAACAGGCGGGCCAAGTAGAAGTGCAGTACGGTGCGAAACAGGGAGCCTTTGTATTCCAGGTTGGCCTCGAAGCACTGCATCAGTTTCAGGTTGTCTTGCACAGTTTTGGTAACAGGTTGATCAAACAGTAAGACCTTGCATTTGATGCCATATTTTTGACAAAACAAGGCGGTGGCTACGCCGTGGTTAGTACCTATTGCGCCAAAGGTAAGCAGCTTTGTTTTTCCTTGTTGTATTACCTCTGCCAGGACAAACTCCAGTTTCCTGACCTTGTTCCCCCCGTATAGATCACTGCTTTTGTCATCCCGTTTTATCCACAGGTTTGAAAGAGGTGTGGCGCTGGTTTCAGGCGTGTTGAAGGGCTGCACCGGCGTGGGCAAGTTGGCCAGGTGTATCCAGGGGACGGACTGTGCCAGGGCAGGAAATTTCTGGAACAAGGGTAGCGAATTACTTTGAAGTTCGGGCAAGTGAAAACCTCTCTAAAAATATTGCTTGAGGATTAGTGTATCGCCGCGCTGGGTGAATTCAATATGCTTTAGAAATGACATGCCCAATAATATTTCATCGCCTTTAAAACCGGGGGAGATTCCAGCGCGGACATCGTGCAGCACAATATCCCCAACGCTGACAGATTCCAGCCGGGCAGAGTATGACGTTGCCGTTCCGTTGGCCGTTTGTACCTGTAAGGGCCGCCCCCTTTTTATGCTAAGTTTCCGTGCAATGTGATCCGGGATGGCAACGCCAGTCGCGCCGGTATCCAGCATAAAAACAACGGGTTGCCCGTTTACCTTGCCGCTGGTGACATAGTGGCCGTACTTGTTGCGCTGCAGTGCAACCTCGCGCACGCGCGCCTCGGTGTACTGTGTTTCCAGGGATTGGTTGGGGTTGTGCTGCTTGCTCAGCATGTCTTCGAAATAAAAACCCACAAATACCATCAGCGAAATCCAGGCGAGCGCTGTCATGAGGGTGCGCATATTGCCAGAATCCTGCTGTGTAATAGTGTTTACCCGGTTTTGCGAAGCCCAACGCGCATTAGTGCGAAGTTGTCCTCGATCATCCTGTCGGTACGATACCATATTAATGCTTTTTGGTCGGTTCTGCGTTTGCGGGCCATAGTGGTCGCGTAATGTGTTTGTAAAGTTGCCAGATAGCTTAGAAGCCTGGGCTGAGGTGTGTAACCCAGAGTGTGACGGGGGTCGCAGAACTGTATATTTGACACTGTAGTATTGGCTTGATCTGCATTGCAAGGCACAATCACGGCATCAATAGCGCAATGTATCAGGGAGTGAAGCCATGAGTGGTTTAAGCCGACCCGCCTCTGTGGAAGAAATGGTAGCCCGCCAGGCGAAGTTGTTCACCGAGGAAGAGGTCAACGAGGGGCTGAGCCTGAAGTTAAGGCGCACCGACGTGGTGATAACCCCCTTTGCTAAATGCGGCACCACCTGGTTGCAACAGATTGTCCACACGCTGCGCACGCGCGGAGATATGGATTTTGATGACATCTCGCGAGTTGTGCCCTGGATAGAAGCCAGCCCGGCATTGGGCATCGATCTTAACGGGCCGCAAAAAGCCGAACCCAGGGCTTTTAAGAGCCATTTGGACGCCGATGCCGTGCCCCGTGGCGGCAAATATATTAACGCGATCCGCAGTCCCGGTGATGCGCTGTTTTCCATGCACAAGTTTATGGAGGGCTGGTTCCTGGAGCCGGGCGCTGTCAGTGTTGATGAGTTTGCCCGCCAACAATTTATCACGACGGGCGCCTATTGGGAGCACCTGCTGTCCTGGTGGCACCGGCGTAAGGATGCCGATGTTTTGTACCTCGTGTACGAACATATGCGGGAGGATTTGCCGGGTACGATACGGCAGGTGGCCGAATTCATCGACATCCCGCTGGATGACGAGCTGATGGTTATTACTGAAGAGCACGCCTCTCTCGATTTTATGTTGAAGCACAAAAATCGGTTCGATGACTGCCTGTTGCGCACCTTTAGTGAAGAAAAATCGGGTCTCCCCAAAGGCAGCGACAGCTCGAAAGTTCGTGTGGGGCAGGTGGGTTCTGGCAAAAAGGGTATCAGCCAAGCGGTGCAGGATGAACTGGATGAGGTTTGGAGGCGGGAAGTGACGGAGTCGATTGCTTATGAAAGCTATGACGACTTGATAGGGTCTTTGGTGTGAGGCATATGCAGGTATGGCGGGTGCTGCAAAGCACAATACTAGCGCGCCACAAAGAAAAAGTCGCCCACCTCATCGCCTGCACGCTTAATGGCCTTGAACTCGGGTGCCACGGCGGTTTGTTCCTCGCCCAGTTGGTCGAGTATGGCGAGAAATAGCGCAGGGGCCGTTAGCACTCTGTCATTCTTTTCCAGTACTTCTATAAACGCTGTGGCGAATATCGATGTGCTGTGGCCCCCATCGTCGGCCATTGGATGGTCTCGGCCCGAAGTCAGCAGCAAACGCGATTTGTTGGGCATGCGCAGCGAGATATAGGCCTCGCTCTGTAGGCTGGCCCGGCTGCTGGCCAGTAAAAATGCGGGGTTGTTTGCTAGCAGGCCGGCAAACGAAGAGTCTGCGATAACGATAATGCGCTTTGCTTTAATTCGGGCCAGGTGGCCACTTATTTGCTCGGTGGGAACCCAATAGGTGTCATTGGGAGGCGGTTCTGCGTTTACGGGCAGCCAATAGCCGGTTTCATAATTACCGGTTTTACGGCGGTTACCGTGCCCGGAATAGTAAATCAGTAAATTGTCCTCGGCGGAGAGTGTTTCATTGAGCTTGTTCAGAGCTTTTAGCACCGAGGCATCGTCGCCATTGGTTAAAACCTGAACCTTGTAGCCGTAGTTTTTGGTTAGCAAGCTAC
>JADFVW010000397.1 GCA_015222725.1 Pseudomonadota bacterium
GAGTAGTGGAAATTGACGGCTTCTGAACGGCCGCTATTTACTCCACTCAATCCCACCCCGCAGTTACTGCCGAGTTCAAAGCGGAAATCGGGTAGATGCCTTACCACTATGAGTGCACCGTATCCCATCTAATGCTAGACTCTATATTCAATACAATGAGCAGCGGTATGCATAGCATGGCCGCGATACCAAGAACCCACTTTATGAGGAAGCGATATGACTAACAAAACCTTTTTGCCCCTACTGATCTTTACAATAACTTCAGTTTTTTATGCTCAGCAGGCTGCTTCAGACACTTTTTCATATCATTCCGCTATTTGCGAGGCAATCACCCCGGCACAGAGCGCTAAAATGGAATGGCGTGAAGCCGGCCTCATCAACAAAGACCCCAATAACAGCCTCTGGGTCATGTGCCCAATGCCGATAAAGGTAGAGGATCATAAGGACGTGAATTTTGGCGTCGCCATAGGCAATAGCGGTAATACGGTGGTGGACGTAGATTGTATCCTTAGAGTATTTAATGATGATGGAAAATTGAAGTCCCACTCATATACACTCAGAGTCGGTCCAGGTGAAGTAAACTCTAAAACGTGGGACATCGATGACGAGGTATTCTGGCCCGCTATCCAGTGTAACTTGCCTCCTAATACCGTATTGCGAGGCCTGGAGGGGCGTTACTGAACAAGCCTCCATGTTCCGGATACTTAAAAGGTAGTAGATTATTGTATGAAACTGCTCGGTTTCTTTATTGGCGCTTCTATAGCGCTCAACGTGTATGTACTTTGGCGGTTGGATGAGCAATCTGGTGCTCTAACCGCAGTCCTGCATAAGCTTGAGGTATCACCACCCGCACAGAAGCCCACAGTCTTTGAGGAGGCCAATAAAGAAGAGGAAGAAGCTATTGCCTCTTTAAAAATGGAGATTACCGAACTGAACTCGCGTCTACAGGCAATGGAGCAGGCTTATGGCGTATTAGAGACTGACGAGGAGGTCATTTCCAGCACCCCTGAGCAATACTCAAACACGGAAAGTCTCATTGATTCTATTCAGTCTGCAAGCCATTCCGGTACTGATGAGGAGTGGTTCTGGTCACAAAGGAGCACAGATGACGATGTATCAATGTCTTTTCATCCTACAGAAGGATTTTCCGTCAATTCAGTGGTGTGTAGATCGGACTGGTGCCGCGTTGAAGTAGAGGATACCAGCAACGAAACCAACGATTTAATTTCTGGCCTGGAACTTCAGCTAAGAATCAACGAGAGTCTGGGGCGAAACACAGTAATACAGACAGGTGAAAGAAACGGCCGTCATCGCGTGCTATTTATTCAGTAATCGTTGGAGCCCGATTCCCTGGTACAAAACATCAACCAGAAAAACCCGCCAAACCCGGCAATAGCCGAGGCCAGCAAAATCCCGGTCTTGGCCATCAGCAGATCCTGCGCCAAACTGACAAAGCCCAGATCCGCAATAAAGATGGACATGGTGAAACCAATACCCCCCAGCAGGCCCACCCCGAAGATGTGCTTCATGTTCAGTCCTGTCGGCAAATCAGCCCAGCCCAGCTTTACCACAAACCAGGTAAAGCCGGCGATGCCCAGGGGTTTGCCCACTACCAGGCCAGCCAGCACCCCCAGGGTGATGGGATGGTTGAGGTAGGTGCCGAAGTTGGCGAAGTCAATCGGGATACCCGCGTTGGCCAGGGCGAATATGGGGATAACCAGGTAGGCCACGGGCAGGTGCAGTGTGTGTTCCGCCCGCTGCGCGGGGGCCTGCACCAGCCGGACACCATCCCCCAGTGACGATACCAGTGAGCGGAAACGGGTGTTGTGAATGATGTCCGGGTTGTCGGCGACGGTCTCCAGCATTTTGTTGGTGGTGTCTTTCATCCGGGAAATGAACATGTCTGGTTCGAACTTGGGTCGAATGGGAATCACAAAGGCTATCACGATGCCGGCGATAGTGGCGTGTATGCCGCTGGCCAGCATGAAGACCCACAGCATGATGCCGACAAAAGCATAGGGCATGGGGCGGCGCACGCCGCCAAGATTGAGAAATAACAGGCCCAGGGTGCAGGCAAAAGCGTAGGCCAGCGCCTGCAGGTCTATTGACGCTGTGTAGAATACAGCGATAACGGCGACAGCGCCCAGGTCATCGACGATGGCCAGGGCGATCAGGAAAGTAATCAGGTTTTTGGGGATGCGCGGCCCCAGCAGGCTCAGGGCGCCGATCGCAAAGGCGATGTCGGTTGCCATGGGAATGCCCCAACCCTTGGCGCCGGTGCCGGAGGTGTTGAGTGCGAAATAGCACAGGGCGGGAATCAACATGCCGCCAATGGCTGCCATGATGGGCAGCAGGGCCTGGCGTGGGGAGGAGAGTTCTCCTACCAGTAGCTCTCGCTTCAGTTCCAGTCCCATAATCAGGAAGAACAGCGCCATTAGCGCTTCGTTGATCCAGTGGTGTATGGACAGGGAAAATACGCCGCTGCCAAACCCCAGGCTGATCTGGGTATGCAGGAAGTGTTCGTATTTATCGTGCAGCGGACTATTGGCAATCACCAGGGCGATGACGGCGCAGATCATCAGCAACACACCGCTGGTGGTCTGGCGGTGGATGAATTCTTCCAGGGGTGTCAGTATCCGGTCGAAGGATTTTTCCCAGGGGGCGTTATAGACGCCTTTACCGATTGGCATGGTGTTAGATCTCCTGCAGAAATGGTCCGTCTACACACAGTCGGCGGCCGTCGGGTGCCGCGCAGGCACCGCAAATGCCGACACCGCATTTGGTCAAATAGTCGATGGCGCTGAAAATCTGCGCCGGGCCACAAAACTCCCGCTGCACGGCGATGGCCGCATGGACCATGGGTAGTGGCCCGCAATTATAAAATACCAGCTTATCCCGCTCTACGGGCGTCATGTCCTGCAGGCGCTCACGCAACAGTTCCGTAACAACGCCCTGGTAGCCGGCGCTGCCGTCGTCAGTGGCAACATGCACATCGGCGATCTGGCGGCACTCATCCAGATAGTACATCCGCTGCGCCGTGCGCGCCCCGGCGAAAATTTCCGCGTTGCCAAAATCACGCGCGATCTGGTACACGGCGGCCAGCCCGGTACCACCCGCCACTGCCATGATTTTCGCATCTTCAGGGGGCGCTACCGGTATGCCGTGGGGTCCGCGCACATAGGCCTCGGTGCCCGGGGGCAGGTCCATCAGGGTATGGGTGAATAGGCCGACGTCGATAACCACCAGGGAAAAGGGGTCGTCGGTCAGGGCGGAGAAGGGTTTTTCGCCCACTCCCGGTAACCACAGGAAAATGAATTCGCCGGCCTGTACGTTGATCTTGC
>JADFVW010000398.1 GCA_015222725.1 Pseudomonadota bacterium
ACGGAAGGCTCTGCGATGAAAAACTCAAAGAGATGGCGGCCCACCCCCAGGTGAAAATGTTCGAGATCAAAATGAGTCAGGGCGCAAAACCCGGAAAGGGCGGTATTTTACCTGGTGGAAAAGTGACCGAGGAGATCGCGAAAATTCGTAGTATCGACGTGGGGCAGGACTCCATCAGCCCCAACGGACACGAGGATGTCAAGTCGGTGGACGACCTGCTCGATATGATCCATCGGGTACGGCAGGTAACCGGAAAGCCCACAGGATTGAAAATGGTGGTGGGGCAACAAGCATTTTTAACCGATCTTTTTACCGCCATCCACGCGCGCGGTGTTGAGCATGCGCCTGACTTTATCACCATTGACAGTGCTGACGGGGGCACGGGTGCCGCTCCCCAACCGCTGATGGACTATGTGGGTATGACGCTGCGAGAAAGCCTGCCCCTGGTGGTGGATCTTCTGCACGAGTACGGACTGCGACAACGTATCAAGGTGATCGCCTCCGGTAAGTTGATAACGCCCGGAAAAGTAGCCTGGGCTTTGAGCACCGGAGCGGACTTCTGTACTTCCGCACGAGGTTTCATGTTTGCCCTGGGCTGCATTCAGGCGCTGCAGTGCAACAAGAATACCTGCCCTACCGGCATAACCACCCATAACGCAGATTTACAGCGCGGGCTGGTGCCGGAGGACAAAGCCGTGCGCGTGGCCGCCTTCGCCAGGAAAGTGGTTTATGGTGTAGGTCTGATCGCGCACTCCTGTGGTGTCACAGAGCCCAGGGGTCTAAAGCGCGAGCATATGAGGGTGGTTGAAAGTGGGGGAGTATCCAGATCCATGGCTGAACTCTACCCGCTTCCGCAAACGAAAGTGGAATACGTTCCCTGAAATTAAATCGCGGTTTCAAATCGTGGAGTGGTTTGGCAATACATCGTCGACCCCGGTGCACCATTCGCCAACGAGCGGGTGATGGAGTCGTCAGAAAAGCTGGAACGTGCCAGGTCAATCTTACGGGAACACGGCAATTATTCCTGGCATCAGTTATGAGTCAGTAAAATCCAGAACAGTTAAATCCAGTTTTCCGTCTTTGACCGGCGGACACCAGTAGTATGAACCACTGATGGGGCGCGTAAACGTAAACAGACCATCACTAATAGCATCTTCCTTGCCTAGCATGCGATTAAATAGTGCTTCGAAAGCTGCGAATGAATGACCAAAGGACACAAAAACCAGACCTGCATCCGTACCTTCTGTCCATGGCATAGATCGCCGAAGAACAAACGCTTCCGGTGAGAAACTTTCCTGTGCAGTGCGTTTAACGTGGGCAGATTCAGGTGCCTCATCAAATTCTTCATTATCACTGACGTGGCGACCGATTACGTCATCTCGCTCACTGCTGGTCATTTCATCCAATTTGTCGAAATCATGCAACCACTGTTGCACAACTACAAAACTGCCACCATCCAGGCCGGCACCTCTATTTTGTACTATGGCAGCTTGAACAGCATTGTCTCCTTCAGGATTTTCAGTGCCATCTTCATATCCGCTGAGGTCACGATTTTCATCATATTGAAATGAATCGATAACATTAGATAAAACAAAACCCGGTGCAAGCATGTTTTCAATCTGCCGCGAACGATGAAAAATATTACCCCGGTCATTGCCACGTAACCAACACCATAATGCGCCTGGTGTTGATGGCACATCTATACCCGCTGCCGTTTGCGCCGGCATTGTATATAAGCCGGGGATCTCTTTGCCCAGTGAATCAAGCAGAGACTGGCCTATCCCTATAACGAGGTTTTCACTGACGTCTATTGATGCTGTCGCCTGCAAGGCAGTTTTAATATCGGATTTGGAATCGATGCTAAATTCCAGATAACGGGCCATTTTTGTTACATCGACTAAAATGCCTGTTTGAGTTGTATGCATATTCATTTCCCTTTAGCGATGGCAACAATAATCTAAAAAATAACCAGAATATAGTGATTGGCAATATATTATTCGAGCGACTCAAGTAGCAGGAGCGTTCCTGAGCCAAAGCCGGCGGCGAGCAAGATCGCCGGCTGGATTGCCATTGCCTGATAGCCTGTTTTACCTGGCACGAACTTTCCATCTGGCGCCGGTGGCACCAGACGGAAGTTTAAACACTTGTATAATCGAATTGCTCCGTGTATTGTCTATACATCGGTTTAAACAGGAACTTGTTATGCGTACCAATATCAGAAAATGGGGCAATTCGGCGGGAGCCATTATCCCCGCAGCAGCGCTCGCCAAGTCTGGCCTTAAGCTGGGGGAGTGTGTCGATATTATCGCCGAAGATGGGCAGATAACAATCAAGACGCACACGCCTGAATATTCGCTGGATGATTTGCTGGCGGCCACGTCCGCCAGCGCGGTAAAGCTCACGGATGAGGACAAGGAATGGCTAGGCGACTTGCCTGTCGGGCGAGAGCTTATTTAGATGGCCTATACACCAAAACGTGGGGACCTGGTGTGGACGGACTTTGACCCATCTGCAGGGCATGAGCAGGCGCATAAACGCCCTGCTATTGTGCTGTCGCCCGAGCCTTTCAACAGCAAGTTTAAACTGGCTCTGGTCGCTCCGATTACGAGCCGGGTGAGGGGTCACGGGTTTGAGGTTGCATTGCGGGGCTGCACAACCCAAGGTGCTATATTGTGTCAGCAGGTGAGAACGATTGATTATGTCGCGCGCGGTGTAAACTACATTGAAAAGGCCCCAACGGCGGTGATTGATGAAGTTCTGGCGAAGGTGGGGTTGTTGGTCAAATAACGTGGCCACGAGGTGCGTTGTTGATCGCGATCATTATTGGTTGCTTTGTATTCATGTGGAATGCCAGGAATAGCGAAAAGGAATAGCATTCCATATTTGTTCATTCCTGAACGGCAGTACACAGGGGCGAAACCAGGAATTGTTTCAGTAGCTCCCTTGCTAACTGCGCGTTGTTGTCGTCGAATTCAATGGGTTAAACTACGTGAACGCAACATCCCGTCCCTTATGCCCGCAGACCCAGGTAGCACAGACTAAAGTCTATTTAAGCATGAGCGGCAACAAGCGCATCAAGCAGCGTCTGCACCACGCGATTGGGAGGAGGGGAGTGACGTACGATCGCGCTGAAGTCACATACGTACTGAAACACATCCGGCAATAAAGGACGCATCACGTCCCTGTTCACAAACCCCTCCGCATAATGTTCCGGCAAATAACCCACATACTTACCCGATAGCACCAGATGCGCCACCGCCTCCTGGTCGTAGGCCGTGGCGTGCCGCTGTTGTCCCAGCTTGCGGGTGATCTCCATGTTGGGTGAGTGATAGCCGATCCCCACGTATTTCGACTTGCGCACATTCGCCGCCGTGAGTTTCGCTGCCGTGGCATCGAACAGCGGGTGCCCCGCGGCGCAGTACAAGTACATCTGCTCTTCGAACAGCTTGTAGTAATCCAGGCTGGTGGAAGGCCGGTGGTTGGGGATAATGCCCAGGTGGAAACGGCCTTCCATGACGCCGCGTTCTATGGCGTTGATCGGTTCCACATAGATTTCCGGTTGTACCTCCGGCGCCTCCTCATCAAAGCGCGCAAAAGCCCGGTTGATGTGGCACTGGGGATTAGTGGCGGTTTTGTCGAATATGGCGATGCTGAGGGAGCCGGTGAGGCGCCGGTGGAGCTCGTCCACTTCGTGCTGGAATTCCTCCATGGAGGCCATCATTTTCTGGGCGCTGGCGTAGACCTGTTCGCCCTCACTGGTCAGGGAGAAACCGGCGCGGCCACGGCGGCAGAGGGTGACACCCAGGCGGATTTCCAGGTCTTTGATGTGGCGGGAAATGGTGCTGCGGTTGATATTGAGTTCCAGTTCGGCGGCCGCAAAGCCGCCACAGGCCACCACCGCGCGAAAAACGCGCAGCAGGCGCAGGTCATTGTCGGTTACGTTTCCCAGCAGGGCTTTTCTTGCCATTGTGATTCACCTCTTTGATATATAGGTGCATTCTATTGAAACTTAATGTTTATAGATAATGATTTATGCAACATATAAGCTAGCCTAAAATGGCGCTTTATTCTCGATCGGGAAGAACCGCACATGACCAGCATGCCGAATATCAAGCCACAACTTACTCGCGAGCAACTGGAAGCCCACTGGATGCCCTACACCGGCAACCGTCAGTTCAAGGACGATCCGCGCATGATCGTGGCGGCGGAGGGTGTACACCTGATTGACGACAAGGGGCGCAGGGTGCTGGATGGCCTGTCCGGGCTGTGGTGTACCGGCGCCGGCCACAACCGGCGGGAGATTACCGAGGCGGTCCACAGGCAGATGCAGACGCTGGATTATTCCCCTGCCTTCCAGTTTGGCCACCCGGGTTCCTTCGAACTGGCCAATAAGGTGAAGGCCTTGATGCCCGAGGGGCTGGACTATGTGTTTTTTACCAACTCCGGTTCCGAGTGCGCCGACACTTCCCTGAAAATGGCCAGGGCCTACTGGCGACAGAAGGGCCAGCCCGCCAAGACCAAACTCATCGGGCGCGCGAAGGGTTACCACGGCGTAAACTTTGGTGGTATTTCTGTCGGTGGTATCGGGGCAAACCGCAAACTCTTCGGGCAGGGGCTGGATGCTGACCATATCGCCCATACGCTGCTGCCGGACAATGCCTTCAGCCGGGGCATGCCACACAATGGCTGGCACCTGGCGGATGAACTGACCGAACGCATCGCCCTGCAT
>JADFVW010000399.1 GCA_015222725.1 Pseudomonadota bacterium
CTCAACACGGCTCTGCGCGGCGCCAATGCACTGGGGCTGGCCAGGATCGAACTGGATCGGGATGCACTGATTGCGCGCGCGAAGAAAGAGACCGGACTGGGCGATTTCGGCGATGAGAGTTTTATGCAGCCAATGCAACTACTGCTGCAGGCACTGCGCGAAGAGGCGGACCTCAACCCGGTTGGCCGGTTCATGAACCGGGCCAATATCCTGCGTATCCTCAAGCACCGGCTCTATGTGCAGGATCTGCTCAAGCGTCACCCCGAAATTCTTGATCGCCCCACCCCGGACCCGGTGGTAATAGTCGGCCTCGCGCGCTCGGGCACCACCCGACTGCACCGCCTGCTGGCCTCGGACACGCATTTTTTACACCTGAAAGCCTGGGAGAGCGTTTTTCCCGTGCCCTACCCCGAATGCTTTGCCGCCAGGGCGGCAGGCGAGCCCGACCCGCGCATCAAGGCCCTTAACCAGGGCCTGAAAGCGGTGCTGTACATGAGCCCCAGATCGCCGCGGTACACCCCCTGGGCACTTTTGAGGTGGAAGAGGAAGTCGGCCTGATACAGCATGGGTTTTCCAGCCAGTTATTCGAGATACAGGCAAAGATACCCGCCTTTGCCGAGTGGCTCATGAGTCACGACCAGAGGGCCGCCTATGACTACATGGCGGTGTTACTGAAGATCATTTCCTGGTACCGCAATGACCCCGTGGACAAACCCTGGATACTCAAGACGCCGCAGCACATGCAGGACCTGGATGCGCTGCTGCGTGTTTTCCCCAACGCAAAACTGATTTGCTCCCACCGCGACCCGATTAAGGCCGTCGGCTCCGCCTGCTCCATGACCTGGAATGCCATCGTCCGCGACAGTGACAGAGTAACCGCCGAATGGGTCGGCCAGGAGTGGCTGAGCAAGACGGAACGCATGCTGCATAAAACCCTGCGGGTGCGCGATAAGATGGCCGCCGGGCACAACCAGTACGATATCCAGTACGCGGACATCACCGCTGACTGGCAGCGGGCGATAGCAGGTGTTTACAACTTCCTGGAATTGCCTTTTACAGAACAGGCTCGCACCGCGATGCAGTCCTGGCTGGATGGCAACCGGCAGCACCAGCACGGTGCGCACAAGTACAGCCTGGCCCAGTTCGGTCTTGACCAGAACGATGTAGAGCGGCGCTTGAGGTTCTATCGCGAGCGCTTCAATATCCCCTTTGAAACCACCAACCCACACAGCGCAATTGAGCTCCTGTAGATCTATTCCAAATCAGGGAGATCCACTGGTTTTTTCTTATCGAGTTCTCGCTTGTACTCATAGAACTCAAGCCCCGCCCGGTCGGATAAATTGCACCAGGTGGAAGTCGCGAAAAATATGCGATCATTGAGTACTTCAACATTGCGCACACCGTTTGCGCAGGAGTTACCAAAGCCCTTGCTGGTTAGTACACGCGCCGGCCCGTCACCCTCGAAAACCACGAGGTCACCACCGGGTACAAAATCTGCTGCCATACCCTTGGCCTGCATTTCAGACTTGGCCCAATCATAAAGTACCCGCGCCTCACTGGTATCCCTGAAGTACTCCCAATACGGTACGGGAATATAGTATCCTGGCAGCAGAAGCAAGCGACTTGCATCGGCTTTAAACAACAGGTCATGTGCACCGGAAAAAGCATCAAAAAAACCCCAGAACAGCTGCCCATTTTTACTCAGGGATGTCCAGGAATAGATGTTTCCCGGGTGACCCATGCCCGCCTCACCAAACAATGGATCGACGCCAAGTTTATTTCTTACCGTCTCCCAGGTACCGGAATTGTTCGCCACGCGGAAGTTATCGTAGCCATAGAGTAGTTCCGGGTTTTTCTTGCCCTGGGCAATAGCCTCAACATCTTCGATCTTCATGCGAAATACGGAAGAAGCACGCCACTGATTGGCCATGTAATCCCTTAGTCCCTCATCGGAGTCGGTTAACTGATCAAACAGGTCCGGGTCGGCTTCCTTAAAGTGGGAATATCCCGCGCTGGTGCCCTGATGATAGGTGCCGAAGTAGATATATCCATTGTGGAAATTTGTGGTTCCCCATTTTGCACCCCAACGCCCCTTGACATCGGGGTCGTATCTGTCCATGCCGAAGATTATTTCAAACTTCATCGGCCTGTCTCGAGTCCAGCCACCTATCGGGATGGGTTCAGACAAAAGCATAACGGATTCATGTTTTGAAGGGTCGCGCTTACCCGTATCAGAGTCATACAAATGTGGGTGGGATGCGGAAGACATAATCAGCCGTTCGCTGCCATCGACATGGCTGAACTGCTTGAAGTCGCCAATCATGCCAAAGTTTCCGTCAAGCTCCGGGGCTGATACGACATCCCAGCCAGCGCCTTTTCCATTACCGGTTTGAAGATAGTTGCCGCCTTTGAAGGGTTCCTCCTCAGTGCCCACCCAACGCAGCATCACAGTTGGTCCCTCGCCATTCTGGGTCATGCCGGTTTCAGCGCCAAGAATGGTGTAAAAGCCCTCATTACCATTCTCGTCAGTTATCGTTGCAAATCGTCGAGTGGTATCACCTCGCAGTTCGCGGAAGCCCAGGAAGGATCGTGTCTTTGCATTAAATACAAAAATACGCAGCCAGCCCTCATTGCCACTGTGCAAGTGGTGGCCGGCAAAAAAAATCAAATCGCCATAATTGCCCGCTGCGCGTAAGCCCATAATGGATAAGGCTGACATTTCATCATGGGGCTGTGTTGCCTGTGTATATTCCTCGCCTCCACTGGTCAGCGTCTTCTCATGTATCAGTTCCCGAGTGCCCTTTTCAAAGTTGAATACGTATATATCGGAGGGAGAAGAGAGAACACTTTGTGCCGAACAGCCAGTGAATTCGCTTTGGTATGTGTTGAGATACATCGGAAAATTGAGATTCTGAACAGGCCAGACACACCAGCCCTGGGCAATGGTACCAACCCACAGCTCCTCCTCGCCGTATGTTGTGGTTCCCCAGGGGTATGAGGAGTTACGTTTTGCCTGAAAGCCCTCGGGTAGCTCTTTTTGCCAATCAACGCTGGCATCCTGGATATTATTGCCACTGGTTACGCTTTCAAATGCTTCATCTATGGGTGCCTGTGCGGTCCACAAAAAGGGCCCATCCACGGCGTATTTGTTTACGGCGCCCAGGGTGAGTGACTGTAAAATGAATGCGATACTTACCAGCGACAATAGGGACTGCTTCATTCTCATATTACTGCTCTGTATTTTCTGTGTGTTAGCGGCTCTCCTGCCGGGACAAATACCTCAGCCACAATATTCCCGTAATGCCGGCAAAGGCTTCAAAGGTGAGCACGCCCCATGTATAAACCGTACTGCTGTCATCGACAACAAGCCCATAACCACGACTAAGCGCCATGCAACTGCCGAGAAAGGCCAATGCATACACAAAATGCCCGAAATTTTGCCGCCGGAACAGTGCATATGCGGCCATTAATCCCATACCAAACTGAAAGCCGCCATACATGACACGAAGATCGGTATTTGCAGTGGCATCCACACCGGAGACACCAATGACACTGGAGATTTGTCCGGTATCGAAAATACAGATTAGCCCCCAGGGCATCCATACCAGGCAGTTGAATATTAAGTACGGTTTAATGTAGTTCACGAGTGTTCACCTCATTGATGAGATTAAAAATATTGGAGGATATTGATGGCGAATTACGGCTCCCCACAAGCCCCAGCCCGGTTGTTGAGCGCGGAACAAAAACGTGCGGACCGCAACGGGTTGGCATCCAGGCCGTTGGTCAGCAGGCAAAAGGAAATTCCGCTCTGGGGGTCGGCCCAGGCCACTTGCCCTCCCACCCCCTGATGGCCGAAAGCCAATGCTGACACGGTCTTGCCCATGCCCCGATACGCGGCATGACGGCCACTGCCGGCGATCACCACACCCAGGCCTCGATTGGCGGGAACACCGGTAATGGGGTCGGGAAATTCCACCCTCACCCTGCCGGTGGCATCGACGAGTATCTGTGGGTTCCACAGCTGCCCCGGGTCTGTCTCTTATACACATC
>JADFVW010000400.1 GCA_015222725.1 Pseudomonadota bacterium
AAACTGCCGATTGGGAAATCATAAGTGCTGGCATCAGCCAGTTGAAATGAGGGCGTACCCTGTAAATTTTCGGGAAGTCGCTGAGCTTTACTGTGGGCAAGGGCCAGCATGGGTTCTGAAATGTCGACGCCCAGAACACGGCCAGAAGTACCCACGCAGCTCACCATATCCAGCGTTGTTCCGCCACAGCCGCAACCAATATCCAGTATATGCTCACCGCCCATAACAGCAGCGCGCTCTATCGCGGTAGCTCCAAGCGGCCGTAGCATGGCGTCCATTTCATCGTTGCGCTCAGTCCAGTTTTCCCCCGCCTGACCGTTCCAGTACTTAATTTGCTCGGCATTTTCGCCCTGTGCTTCCAGTTGGTTCATACGACGGGTTCCTCCCTATAGTGGGCGACCAGTCTAACAGGCTCGATCAATGGCGCCCAATCGGCTTGATGTGCATCAACTAAACCCCACAAATGCAGTGGGTTTCATATAGAAGCAAGTTTCATAGCGTGCGGATGAGCCTATAGTTATAACAAAGAACATAAAAGAAACCGGGGAGAGGGATAATGGTCAAAAAATACCTGCAGTGCCTGATTGCCGTCATTGTGTTGCTCTTGGCTACACAATCCATGGCCGAAGACAGTGAATACGCGGGCGACAAGAAGTGTCGCCGCTGTCACAAGGATGCAGTAACCGACATCCAGACCAATATCCACTCGAAAGCCAGTTACTGGGATGCTCAGGCCAGGGGCTGCGAGTCCTGTCATGGCCCGGGTAAAAAGCATACCGAAACCAAATTGGCAGAGGATATCCTCAATCCGGCGCGTCTGGACAGTGAGCAGGCCTCTGCGCAATGTGTGAGCTGCCATGACAAGGGCACCCGGCATTGGGCAGGCAGTCCACACGATGCCATGGATGTGTCCTGTGTGTCCTGCCACAGCGTCCACAATAACGACCACGACAAGATGTTGAGCAAGTCTTCCGTGGACGAGACCTGTTTCGGCTGTCACGCCGAACAGCGCGCGTTCACCCTGAAAAGATCTTCTCACCCCCTACACGATATGAGCCGGGCCGATGGCGAGGGCAAAATGAGTTGCACCGACTGTCACAACCCCCACGGTACTCAGGCAGAAGCCCTGATTTCCGCAAACTCGGTGAATGACAAGTGCTACGAGTGTCACCAGGAATTCAAGGCACCTGTTTTGTGGGAGCACTCTGCGGTGAAGGAGAGTTGTCTCAACTGCCACAACCCGCATGGTTCCAACCACGAAATGATGCTGGTGGCCAAAGAGCCACGCTTGTGCCAGCAGTGTCATGAGCAGGGCCGGCACCAGACCATTGCCGGGGAAGAGAACAGCTTTTTCGTGACCAACCGCGGCTGCTCCAATTGCCACGCACAGATTCACGGAAGCAACCACCCTGGTGGAGTCAAACTGAAGCGATAAGAACTACCCTACTGAGGAAGATGCCATGAACAAAGGTAATTTACTGACCTTGGGCGCTGTTTCACTATGCAGCTGCGCATTACTCGCTGCACAGGGTCTGCGTGCAGAAGAAGAGATGGTTGTCACTGGCGACGTGCGGGTGGCAGTGCAGAATCTCGATGTGGATGGCGATGCCGCCGGTGTTGAGAAATACCGCGATGGCCTGGATGACTCAGCCGCAGTAGAGCAGTTTGATTTGTGGGGTTCCAAAGATGCTTTTTACTTTTCACTGGAGGGGCGTGACCTGGGCCAGAAAGACCAGTCGCTTTTTGGTGAGGTGGGCAAATATGGCCAGTACAAACTCAAGGCCAGTTGGGATGAAGTGCCTCGCAATTATGCCGATGGGACCTACGCTGGCACCCTGACTTCAGGTGGCTACTGGGCTGTTCCCAATGTCGTACAGGGTATTTTGGAGCAAAATTTTACCCCACTGGATCAACAGCCCAGCGCGGCCAACCAGCGTGTTCTGCAGAATTTTCTTCTCACGGCCAACAAAATAAACCTGGAACAGCAGCGCGAAACAGGCGCAATAGAGTTAATGTTCACGCCGGTCCAGAATATGGACATCTCTGCCGGCTACGCCCGCCAGACCAAAGAGGGCATGCGAGCCTTCAGTACCGGTTCCTACCGGCGGGACAAGCTCGGTGCCGAGAACTTTGGCGGCGTGGGTGAAAACTTCAGGCTGTACGGGCAGGAAGTGCCCGGGCTGATCGACAATGAAACCCAGACATTTGACCTGGGCCTGGATTATAGCCGCGACAACTGGTTTATGGATTTCAGTTATCGCTATGTCGATTTTGCCAATAATCAGGGTAGTGTCACCTGGGACAACCCTCTTTTGTTGATAGGGCAGGATAACGAGCAGGGCGGTTCACCCATTAACCGGCTCGACCAGGCGCCGGATTACGAGAGCGATACCTTCAGCTTCACCGGTGGCATAGCCGGCCTGCCGCTGCGCAGCCGCTTTACCGCCACCTTCTCCCGCGACCAGATAACACAGGACGATGACTTTCTCGCTTACACGGTAAACCCGGCTGTGCTGGATGCGGACGGGAATATTGCTGCCACCAGACCCCTGCCAGCCAGCAATCTCGATGGTGATGTTGAAACCACCTTTGTAAATCTGGTGTTAAATTCGAGCCCGCTGCCCAGGACAACGGTCAATTTGCGCTATAAGTCTTACGACTACGCGAATGACAGTAAGCGTATAGATTGGGATGGATGGGTGCGCATTGCAGAGACAGACTGGAAAGAGGCGGATTACGTAAATCGCGTTCCAGAATATGAAAAGACCACATTGGCCCTGGACGGCACCTACCGTTTCGGCCGCAAAGTTAAGCTCAAGGCAGAAATTTCCCAGGAGGAAATTGACAGGAATGACCACCGGGCCGCCGATAACACCGAGGACAGCTATGGAGCTACTATCCAGATATCGGCCGCCGACTGGGCCCTGTTACGCTTTGGTTATCGCTTTGCGGACCGCACCATAGACGGCGAGTACATCGCAGAAATTGAACAGTCTCACGGTTGGGAAGAGACCCATATGTTCGATATGGCCGAGCGGGAAAGGCAGACTCTGGACGCTTATGTCGGGCTGGATCCCATGGACAACCTCTCCGTCGGCTTTAACCTGACCTACATCGAAGATGAGTATAACGACAAGGTTTATGGCCTGCATGACGCAGAATCGCTGTTGATGGGTATTGATCTCAACTACTGGCTGTCGGACTCGCTACAGTTTTCCGCCTACTACAGCCGGGAAGACCGGGATTCAACCCAGCTGAACAGGACCAAGTCGGATAATACGGGCAATGGTGCTTTCGAGGTTCCCGAAAATGATTGGGCAACTGATCTTGGCGATACCACGGACGCCCTGGGTTTTGCCCTGGATGCGACCCTGATTCCCGATAAATTGACCATGGCGCTCTCGCTGAACTATTCAATGGGCGAAGCCACCTTTGATACCCGCAACACCGACTATGTTGCCGGTATCACTACCACCAGTGCCACGGCCTATCCCTGGTCCGATGTGGAGTCGGAAATGACTGAGTTCAAGGCCGAGTTCGATTACTACTGGACCGACCAGTTGAGCACGGGCTTTCGTTACTACTACACTAAATTCGATCTGGATGATTTTGCCGTTGATAATGTGAGCACCTACAATGGCAATCCGGTGGGCGCGCAGGGCAACGCTTCCAGCCACTTTATTTTCATGGATGCGAACCATAACGACTATGACGCGCATTTCGTTGCCTTGACCCTGGCGTATGCTTTTAATTAGACTCGGCTGAGTGAAAAAGGAAACCAATATGAAAAGGCAATTGCTTCTTGGGATGGCCCTTGTATATAGCTGCGCTGTGGCCCCCCTGGTATACAGTGGCGATGAAGATCTGTGCATGGAGTGCCACGAACCCGCCGAGGACTGGGAGGGCATGAGCGCCGAGGCAATTCTGGCCGACGCTCAGGACCCCGACAATGACATGCACGAGGATAATGCCGCATTCAATGAAGAGCAGCTGAAGGCCATCATCGCCACCCTGCTGGCCCAGTAGATAAAGAAACCTCGCCCCGTCCCTTTTTAGTTAACCCAGGGTCACCCGGTGGTATCTTGTGGCTTAACTACTTCCGGCATTACCAACCAGTAGCGGTGGATGGCCATTAACTGCACGATCAGCGCTACCAACGCAAACAGCAACGCCGCCGCCGCGAGTGCGTCACCCCGGCCACTGACCCAAAGAGCCACACCACACAAAGCAAGCAATAGGACAACCACTATAGATCCGGCATAGTCCCGCCAGCTCGCCCGAGCCACCTGACCAAAAAAATAATCATTGGCGGAATCGCGCCGGGCTCTACGCATCACCAGGTGACTGGCACCTATAGAGACAGTAAATACTGCGGCCAGTACCAGGAACCAGGGGCCCAGGGTCTCGGGGCCCATCAGATCCACCATGGCAAATTCCAGTAGACCGATAATGAAGGGAGTTATTGTATCCTCCATGGTGGGCAGCCAGCTGAA
>JADFVW010000401.1 GCA_015222725.1 Pseudomonadota bacterium
GCAAAGTGTATGTCTGTACTGGGCCGCAAACGCACGTTTTTGCTGTTCATTTCTCTGGGCATGGGGGCCTGCCTGCTGGCTGCTCAATCACTCGAGCTACAGAGCTTTAAGCTGTTCTGCGCGAGTACATTCTTGTTGGGTATATCTAGTGCAGCCCTTCAGCAAATACGCTTTGCAGCAATGGAGAGTGTCAATACGGAGCAGGGAACCACCGCTGTATCCATAATAATGTGTGCCGGAATTGTCGCCGCTTTTCTAGGGCCAGAGTTGGCGGTGCTGGGCCGAACTATCACTGAAACAGAATACCGGGGCTCGTTCTGGCTGGCTGCGGGATGCCTGCTTGTAGGTGCGGTGCTACTGGCATTGTTCTACCAGGCAGCACCTCAGCGGACATCGTCAGAGGACAGTAAACCACGCCCCATGATACAAATACTTTCCAGCCCGACACTGATCCTGGCCATCGCCAGTGGCGCGGCAGCCTACATGGTAATGTCACTTGTTATGACCGCGACACCTATCAGTATGCACTTGCACCACGGCTATAGTATCGAGGACACCAAGTGGGTGATTCAATCGCATGTCGCCGCCATGTTTCTTCCCTCCCTCGCTACGATCTGGTTGTTTAGGTTACTCACTATACAAGGCTTGATGGCCGCCGGCCTGGCCTGTTTTACCATCACCATCGTCATAGGATTAATTGACGTCACGGTATTGGGATACTGGGGACAGATGGTCATGTTGGGCATAGGCTGGAATTTTTTGTTTGTATCCGGTACCGCACTGCTGCCCACTACACACCAGCCCGGCGAGCACTTCAGGGCGCAAGCCGTTAACGACTCAATAATTTTTTCAACACAGGCCATAGCTGCACTCTCCGCCGGCTGGGCGATATCGATCATCAGTTGGCAGAGTCTGCTACTGTTATGCCTAATCCCCATGGCCATTATTTCTACGCTGCTTATATGGCAGCGCAAGGCGTTCTAGCGACTATTATTTGATGTATAACAATAGCTATGTTCACAATTTCGGTTTACCTTTAGGTAATCTGATATAACCCAGGTGTAATTGTATGCGACGTATTGATATTGCAGATGCCGGCTTTCTCTTGATGGAGAAGCGCCAAACCCCCACTCACGTGGGAGGCATTAACCTGTTCACTCTGCCCAAGGGCGTAAATGAACAGAAATATCTGGCAGAGTTGGTAACAGTGCTGCAGAGTGCCGAAGAATATCGAAAGCCCTTTGGTGAGTACGTCACTACGGGGCGCGGGGGCGCTCTGGGGCCGATGTACTGGGAAGAAGACATGCATCTGGATATCGATTACCACGTGCGCCATTCGGCCCTGCCAAAACCCGGACGCTACCGCGAGTTGTTTGCTCTGGTATCCCGACTGCACAGTACCTTGCTGGATCGCAACCGGCCCTTGTGGGAAGTACACTTAATTGAGGGCCTGGAAAACCGGCAGTTTGCTCTGTATATGAAAATGCACCACGCCGCCATCGATGGCATTGGGGCGATGCACCTCACCCAGGCCATGTGCTCAACGTCTAAATCTGCTCGCATTACAGACTCCCCTCTTTCGCTGGCTGCCTATGAACGCTACAAGGCAGCTAAATTTGGCAACGTAAATAAGCGCGTTATTGCAAAAGACAAAGAATTGCGCACTGTCGCCAATGTGTTTAAGGAGCAGTTCGATTCCAGCGCTAACCTTTTTGGAGCGTTCAAGAGTCTGGGTAATGCCTGGCTGGGCCGCGGTGGCGACCTGGCAGTCCCCTGGCGTCATATGCCCAAAACCTCCATCAACACCGAGGTTAGCGGCGCGCGGCGTTTCGTGGCCCAATCCTGGGACTTCGCTCGCATAAAGGCCGTCTGTGCCGCTACCGATAGCACTATCAACGATGTTGTGCTGGCTATGTGTTCCGGCGCTCTGCGGCGCTACCTCATTTCACAAAGCGACCTTCCAAGACAGTCGCTCAAGGCGATGGTACCTGTATCACTGCGAAAAGAGGGTGACCTGGACGCTTCTAATGCTGTCGGATTTATCACCGCCGACCTGGCCACCAACCTCAAGAACCCGGAAAAACGGCTACAGGCGATAAAAAATTCCATGACTGCGGGTAAGGACATGCTGCGCCATTTGTCAGCCCGTGAAGCGATGATCTATATGCAGATAGCCCAGATTCCGGTCCTTCTCACATCGGCATTGGGCCTGGCAAGTAAATTTCCCGCCTTCAGCACGGTTATTTCCAATGTACCCGGCCCGCGGGAACAACTGTATTGGAACGGGGCCAGCCTCGATGGCATCTATCCGGCATCGATCGTATTTGACGGCTTTGCCATGAATATTACGCTGGTGAGCTACAATAATAGCCTGGACTTCGGCATTATTGCCTGCCGCCGGTCACTGCCACAGATACAACGCCTGATAGATCACCTCGAAGAGTCACTGCAAGAACTTGAAGAAGTCGCCGGCATACACTCGATAAAGTCACGCCGAAAGGTGCCCGCCGCCACGGCAGCGAAAAGAAAAGCCAGAACGAAAGCCAAATCCAAGCCTAAAGCAAAAGTAAAGCTCAAGGCGAAGCGCAAAACAAGCGCCCGGGCAAAGCCTAAAAACGCCAGTCGTTAGTGCTTAATGCCGTACTATGGGGCGGCGCTAGCAAAGGTGTCGCAGAGCGCAATATCGCCTGACTCGAAACCCACGCTGAACCACTTTACCCGCTGGGCGGAAGTTCCGTGGGTAAAGCTGTCCGGTACAACACTACGCCCTGCATCCCGCTGCAACCTGTCATCACCGATTGCGGTGGCTGCCGTAAGGGCCTCTTCGAGATCCCCTGCCTCCAGCAAATTCCTGTCAATATTCGCCGCGTGCCCCCAGAGACCGGCAAAACAATCCGCCTGTAATTCCTGCCTTACTGATAAGGCGTTAATCTGTGCCTCACTCTTCCCTTGCCCGCCTGCTTGTACTCGCCGGCTAATTCCCAGCAGAGTTTGCACATGATGGCCCACTTCATGCGCTATCACATAAGCCTGGGCAAAATCCCCAGGAGCCCCATGGTGTACTTTCAAATCATGAAAGAAAGAAAGATCTATGTACAGCTGCTGATCCCCTGGGCAGTAGAACGGGCCAACAGCAGCGCTGGCCATTCCGCAGGCAGAATTCACCCGACCACTAAACAATACCAACGTGGGCTCACGGTATTGTTCTCCCAACTTACTAAAAATAGCATGCCAGGTATCTTCCGTATCTGCCAGCACAACAGACACAAACTCGGCCATATCCCTCTGCTCCTGGCTGAGTTCCTGACCCCGACCGGTATTAGCCGCTGGGCCACCGCCCAGCAACAGGGGCAGCAGGTCTATACCGAGCATTTTGCTGCCAATAACCGCAAGCACACCCACAACCAGGATTATTCGACCAACTTTTGTCTTGACTAGGGCTGGAAGAAACCTCAGTAGCACGGGAGCTGTAGCGGCACTGCTATATCCGGCACTCTGACCACGCCTGTCCTCTACATTACTGCTCTGCCTGTTTCCCCGCCA
>JADFVW010000402.1 GCA_015222725.1 Pseudomonadota bacterium
ATTATCAAACCTTCCAACTGGGCCAACACATTGTTGGCTGATCTGGGCGTACTGCCTGACTTGCGCCTGGTCCAGATCAGTTCTGACATTGAATCTTATCTATGCGCACATATGCGAGGGGGAAAACCCCGCATTAATTACTCGCTGAAGCTATTGAATCACCTCGCTCAAGCAAGTGTTTCCATCAATACGGCTATCACTGAAATTGAACAAATGAAGTTACCCGTAATGGCCAACATTTTTCATTTACTTGCTCTGTGCCTGCTTGTTCAAGAGGCCGAATTCGACGCGAACAAGGAGCAGGCCCGTATCGTTCTAGAGTTGAACAAAAAGGATTTGATGCGCAATCCAGAGAGTGCCGTAAACCGCGCGGCTAAAGCACTGGGTATTGCCAAACCTTATGACACACAGGAGGCTTTACAACACACGCTACGTATAAACGCCAAAATGGATAAACCTGCCTCGTATTCACCCACCGAAGAGGGCCTACAAAACACCTGGCTCAAGCGCGAATACCGGGCGGAACTGAAAGCTGCTTACCTGTGGTTCGAGGAGCAAAAAGCGGGTACATCGCCGGCTTATGCTCACCTTATAACCAGGGGCCGACATTTGTTGAAACGGTAGGCGTCATTACGCATTTACAGGCAGTATTCACGGCATGGAGAGAACGTCACACCGAAGTTTATCGAGCATTTTCTCGACGGTGTTTCCATGAAGTGCCGCCGATAGTCCAGAGCGAGCGGAGTTGCCCACTACCACCAGACTGACATCCAGCTTCTTCGCCTGCGCCACGATCACCTTATCGGGATCGCCCACCTTGATGTGAATTTTGTTACTTTCAACACCACAGATGCGGATCAACTCCTGCCTGTCCGGGACGCCCTTAAAGTCAGAGAACGCGTTAACTACATGCACATCCATGCGCTGTCTATCGAGAATTTCCTTGGCGACGGAAATAACGCGTTCATTGAGCCGCTCATAGGATGCCCTTTTGGCGCAAATATCGATGGCGGCCAACACCCTGGGCACGTCGCGGGGTTTTCTACCCTTCACCAGCAGAACAGGGCACAGGCACTCACGCATGATGGTCCAGTCGGAGGTCCGGTTCAACAACCGCTTACTGGAAGAGTGCTTATAGGAAGATTTAAGCACCATATCGGCATTTCGCTTGGTGGAGGCGCGTACTACCGCCTGATACCAGTCCTTGTCCCACTCCACCTCGGTGGTCACCTTAATGCCCTCGGCCACCAAGGGCGCCACTACTTCATTGAGTGATTTCTGCTGCTCTGCGATGAGGCGCTTGACCTCGGCAGGCTTATCAGCCGACTTGCTAGTATCGGAAAATATACAGGCAAACACGTGCAGGCTTGCAGCGCGCTCCTCTGCGATAGCGGCGGCGCGGTCAAGCGCCGGCTGCTCTTCCCGGGTCGGGTCATACACTACAAATAAGTTGTTAAACTGAGTCATTGGACACACCTCGCTTCTATACTACCGATACCACTATTTTCCACTAATAAATTAGAATTCACCGCCTAATATACCCGGTAATTTTCTATATCGAGTTGCCTGCTCATAGGCGTAGGCATATTTTATAAGTGTGGGCTCATCAAACATACGGCCCAGAAACTGCAGGCCCGCAGGTAAATTCCCGGTGACATAGCCCATCGGCACGGTGAAAGCAGGTTGTCCGGTGTGCGGCGCTATCGCCTGGCTGTTGTCCCCCTTGTAGCCGTCCCAGTCACCCACTCTCGCAGGTGGATTATTCCAGGAGGGATAAATTATAGCCCCGACATCGTGATGATTCATCATCTGTTCGATAGCATATCTAAAAGCAATTCTGCTCTTGTCTGTGTAGGGATCAGCGCAGCTGCTACCGTCTTCATGCTGCTGCGGGGAATCGCTTGCCGTCATCAAATATTCAAGATCTTCCTTGATGTAGTCGGAGTACAAGCCGGAATTCAGGATTTCTGCCAGATTTTTTACCGGGGCATCATCACCCAGCGTTGCCAGATAGCGGTTAATGTCATAGCGGAACATCGGGCACCACTGATTTTCACGCAGATCGTCAAAGTCAGGAACCTCAAATGGATCTATTATTTCCGCGCCGGCGGCCCGCAAATCATTAATCGCCTGCTCAAAAAGCGCATGTATTTCTGGGTCTACATCCTTTTCGCTAAGGGTACGCAATATACCAATGCGAGCGCCCTTCAATCCGTTTTTATCCAGAAATTGTGTATAGGAGGACGGTATTCTCCCCCGACTGTTCTGGGTCACAGCATCGTCGGGATCGTAACCGGCGATGACTTCCAGTATCCGTGTGGCATCGGCCACCGAACGCGCCATGGGGCCTCCCACATCATTGCGCTGGTAAAGGGGCACAATACCGCTGCGACTGGTAAGCCCCAGGGTTGAACGAAACCCCACCAGGGCATTATGTGAAGACGGCCCACGTATAGAATTACCCGTGTCTGTGCCCAGCCCCACAGCACCAAAATTTGCCGATACCGCCGATGCCGTCCCACCGCTGGAACCAGCGGGAACGTGTTCCAGGCTGAAAGAGTTTCTCGTTTCCCCGGCAGTAGAGCTAATCGTAACTCTGGGGCTGAAGGCCCATTCTGCCATATTGGAACGAGCCAGAACGATGGCCCCCGCTTCTTTCAGTTTGCGTACCTGGTAGGCGTCTGATTTCGCAATGTTATCTTTTAGTATCAGCGAACCCGCCGTCGTAGGCAGGCCCTCCACGTCATAGTTGTCCTTCACAATGAGCGGAATGCAATGCAACCGCCTGAGAGTACCTGTCGACCGGTATTGTTCATCGAGGCCTTTTGCGAGCGACAGTGCCCGGGGGTTAACCCGGGTAATGGCATTGAGTTTCGTTGGCTGGTCATACTTTTCAATTCTGGCAATGTATTCCCCGACCAATCGCTCACAGTTAGTCGCTCCCGTCTCAAAAGCATGGTGTATGTCAGAAATGGACGCCTCCTCCAGCTTAAACTCGCCGGTCAAGCTACAGCCAATCAGCACAGTGCTCAGCGATATCAATAGTGTGATTTTTGCTGACAATAACTTCATAGATATTCCCATTTGGGGTCGATGACAATTCTAGACCGAATCCCCGGACTATGACACGATAAACACCATGCACCGTCCCACAACAAAACAGTTCCTCAGGGAACTGGCCAGAGAAATTCACCAGGTTACCTGGACCCTGTACAAGATAATGATACCTACCCTGCTGGTGGTCAAACTGCTGGAGGAACTGGGCATACTGGCGTACCTGAGCTGGTTACTGTCTCCACTGATGACTCTGGTCGGTTTGCCAGAGTCCATGGGCATCGTGTGGACCGCCACGATAATGACCAATCTCTATGCCGGCATGCTGGTTTTCTTCGATCTGGCCCAGTCCGAAACGCTCAACGTAGCCCAGGTGACCGTATTGTGCACCATCATGCTGATATCCCACGGACTGCCCGTTGAGGCGCGTATTGCTCAACGCGCGGGCATCCGTCTGGGTGTTACTTTGCTGATTCGAATTGGTGGCGCGCTGTTCTTTGGCTGGCTGCTACACCGAATTTATAGCGCAGGCGATTTCCTGCAGCAGGCAAACAAAGTGGTCTGGGAACCGGGTGTTGCCGATACAAGCCTGCAGGCCTGGGCCATGACCCAAGTGCAGAGTTTATTGATGATTCTGGTCATCATTGCGGCCCTGCTCACCGCGTTAAAACTGTTGCGCCTCGTTGGCATAGACCGGCTGCTGGAAATCTTACTGGCGCCCTTTCTGCGCCTGATGGGCATAGGCAGGGAGGCCACTACATTGACCGTTGTGGGTATGACATTGGGGCTTTCCATCGGCGGTGGCTTACTGATCAGAGAGGCGGAGCAGGGGCATTTATCACGCAGAGACATCTTCGCATCAATGACAATGCTGGCACTGTTTCACAGCTTGATAGAGGACACCTTATTGATGCTGCTTCTGGGGGCACACGTTTCCGGTGTAATCTGGTTGCGGCTGCTGTTTACCATGCTTACACTCGCTGTAATCACGCGCTGGTTAAACCGGCGTAGCGATAGCTTTGTGGATCGATGGTTATTTAACGACAAATTGGGTTCGATAAACTCTTAATTTCCCAGGTGAAAGTATGAAACTGACTGTAAAACTCGCTCTGCTGGTCATGATAGGTTTTTTTGCCCTGGTGGCCGCATCCGATATATGGGGCTACCTCACTCTGGGTGCCATAACGCCGGCTGAAGATGCGGCGCGGGCTAAGAATGCCAATCGCGTGGTAATGGTATTCGGCGCCACAGGTTCCGTGGGCGATGGCCTGCTCAAAGCTGCAATTGAGGACCCACTGGTTCAAAAAATATACGCCATTACCCGGCGAACCTCGCCGCGTATCGATGCCGGCGTGGCATCGGGAAAAGTCGACATGAGAATTCTAAAGGACTTTACCGACTATTCCTCGCTTGCCGATGTGCTGCGCGAGGTAAACACGGTTCTCTGGGGGCTTGGTACTTCCTCATTCAACGTTGATGATGCCACGTTCACCTGGATACATGTGGATTTCCCCGTGGCCTTTGTGCAGGCCTGGTTGGCTGCGAGAACCGAGGCGCCCATGTCATTTCACTACGTGACCGGTATGGGTACGGACGCCCAGGGCAGTGCCCACTGGGCCAGGGAAAAGGGTCGGGCAGAGCGCGAGGTCGCAAAGCTGGCGGAGGGAAGTGGCCTGCGCACGTTTGGCTATCGCTCCGCATTTATTCGACCAACGTCCGAGCAGGCAAATGGCCTTCATTATGCCCTGGAGCTGCTCCTCAAGCCGGGCAGCCTGGTCATTACTGCAAAAGCACTGGGTGAAGCCATGCTGGAAATTAGCGCCCGCACCGACGAGTTGGCAAACGGCACACTGATAGACAATGCCGACAGTATTGCCTTCGCAAAGCTGTACGCCCTACAGAAGGCTCACGGACTTTAGAAGCACGCCCCGGGCTGGCACATCATTGCCGATACCCTGCACGCTCGTTGTGGGTTCAGCAGCGATCTCATCGACAACCGGCATACCGGAGACCACCCTGGCGAACACCGCGTAGCCATCGGGATTGCCGCTGGAACCATGGTTCAGGAATGCGTTATTTACCTGGTTAATAAAGAACTGAGCGGTGGCACTGTCGGGGTCACTGGTTCGAGCCATCGATAAACTGCCGCGGATATTGGCCAAGCCGTTGCTGGACTCGTTGACGATGGGCGCACCGGGTGTTTTCGTCTGCCACTGTACCAGGCCATTGTCATCGGTGCCCAGGACCTCAACCAGCCCCATCTGAATCATAAAATCATCGATTGCCCTATGCACCAACATCTGGTCATAAAAACCGCTGCGTACGTAAGACAGGAAATTGGCTACAGTAATCGGTGCCTCCCAGTTGAGCGTTTTAACGACCACGGTACCTACATCAAATTCCAGGGAAACCCTTTGTTTGCCCAGCACATTCCTGGCCTTGTCGGTGATCATACTGGCCGGCTGGCCGGCTGTTATGGCGTCGGACAAGGCCTTGAGAGCCGGCAAATTCCCGAGATAAAAGGCACCATCCAGCGTGCGATTCCAACGCAGCACATCGTCATAATCAACCTGGCCACTCTCGTCTACATCGCCCACTACAAGTTCCGCTGAGGCGTTCAGGCGCTCTTTCACCTCGTCATCGCTCCACTCATCAAGGCGAGCTTCCATCTGGCGATAGAGTGCTTCGGTCAAGCTTGACACCTTGAGGTTTCCATCGAGAATACGCTGGCCACTGGCAATGGTGTGCCAGCTACCCTGCACTGCCACCGGGCTGTCACTCAAGCCCAGATCTACATCGGGGTCATAATCCTGCCCGCCACTGGCGGTCACCAGATATAGTGCGTTCGGGTCCAGATCTTCTGGTTTGAGTATCGTAATACCAACAAAAACCAGGTTAGTGAAGGCGTCGTGGCTGTCAAATTTTTCCTGGCCCCAATGATTTATCCAGTCCTGTGGCGTTCGTGAGACGGCAGTGCCGATAACATTATCCGGACTGCGCAGTGGCGCGATGGTCAATGTGCCTCCACCTACAGAGCCATTGAGTTGGATATGGAAGCAAGCGGTGAGCAGCAGGCCGAGCGATGCTACGACCGTCAGTTGCAATAATCTGGCCAAACTTAAGTACATGGTAAATAGTTACCTTGCCACAGATAGGGGCGTGCATCTTAACACAGACAGAACCTTCCAGATTTTATCGCTTAGTAGTACAACACGGGTATAATGCTCACTTGAAAAACAACCCATTTATTGGAAACTACGATGACACGATTAATATCATTAGTTCTTTCATCACTGCTGCTTATCGCCCCCATGTCCAGTTATGCCCTTTTTGGCAAGGATGACCCGGCCAAGGAGCGCAAGGAGTTACAGGAGGCACGCACTGCGGCCTTGACTAAGCTTTACCAGGAAAAACCCCATGCACGGAGTGAGGTACAGGGCGCCAAGGGCTATGCGGTATTCTCCAGTATTGGCATCAACCTGTTTCTGGTCGCCACTGAGAGTGGTGGCGGTATACTCCGCGATAACAATTCAGGCAAAGATATCTACATGAGTATGTTCTCGGCCGGCGGAGGAGCTGGCATGGGCGTGAAGGACATGAGCCTCATATTCATTTTCCACACCAATGCCGCCATGGAAGACTTCCAAAAAGAAGGCTGGGACTTTTCAGGAAAAGCCGATGTCAGCGCCGAATCAGGTGACAAAGGTATGGGTGCCGAAGGTGCTGTGACGGTAATACCCGGCACCACCATCTATCAGTTAACTGAAGCGGGGCTTGCCCTGCAGGTCACCTTGCAGGGCACCAAGTTCTGGGCCAACGAAGACCTGAACTAGAAGGCCTGTCAGCGACTGGAGGGCAACATCGGTCGCATCAGCTGGGAATTTAACGGGCGAAATGGGCCGGGGTCTGACCGCAGAG
>JADFVW010000403.1 GCA_015222725.1 Pseudomonadota bacterium
GGATATAGCCATGCCGGGGATGGACGGCCTCACTGTGTTGGAAAAAGCCAAGAAAATTCAACCGACGCTGATTGCCATTATTGTCACCAGCTATGATGACAGTGCGTATCTGGAGCGGGCTCTGGAGCTCGGGGCAAGCGCCTATGTGCTCAAGGACGGGGCCAGTGAGTGTATGCAACAGTGCCTGGAAGCAATAAACAGCGGCGAAATATTTATCAGCCCCTCTTTGGGAAAGCCCGCACCACGCCTGCCAGACTTGAATTCGACGGATGGCCGGGCTCTGGATATCTTGACAGAAATGGAGCGAGTCGTATTAAGCAAGGTTGCCGAGTTTAAAACAAGTAAGGAGATTGCCGGGGATCTCAATATCAGTTTCCGCACGGTTCAGAACCATAGAGCCAATATATCTTCCAAACTTGATTTACACGGTTCGCATCAATTGGTCAGCTTTGCACGCAAGCATCGAAATAGTTTGGTGGGTGAAAGGGGAAGGACAATTTCCCGCCGGCACTCTGAGCGAAGGTCGGGTGTGCGTTAGGGGCAGCATTCACGCAGAAATAGAGCAATCGTTGAAACAATCATTGTAAAAGGAATTTAACCATGAAAATGAATTATCGCAATATCGTGTTTGTTTTGTTGTCTATCGTGATTTCCCATGCACCCTTGTCCTACGGCGGCGAGGATAAAAAGGCCGAGGTCGCCCAGTACCATCTGGATTCACTTCGAACTCGACTTGATATTGAAGTTGAGGTTCTCGGAAATTTTGCTTATAAAAAGGTGTTTTCCTGTAATCTGTACCAGGTTAAGCCATGGGTGAAGAATACCGATGGTAGTAAAGAGAGTTCTGGCAGTTATGTGGTTGTTGAGACGGGCGATGGTTTTGCACCGCTTGTATCCCCCAAAAACGACAAGATAAATGCACAGCTAATAGGCTGCTTTAATGATGATTTTGTGGTGAATTCAGAAGAAGATGCCGTGATTTTGCAGCATGCCCTGGGGAGTGTTACAGGCGATGACGTCACTACCCAAGACAAGGTTATGAAGTCAGCTGATGGCTGGCAGCTCACTACGGGCACGTTTTTTGACAACTTTAGTGGCTATCAAGTAAAGACCGATAGCGCGGGAAAGGTGCAGGCAATTGCTTACACCCTGGAACTGCCCGCGATATAGATTGGCACCAATAACTACAAGCAAAGAGATACATACTATGCGAACACCCTATCATCGATATCTTGTTATTGCCGGTATGAGTTTGTTACTGCTGGCTTGTGGTAGCGAGTCCGGCAGTTCATCCGGCGCGCAGTCCAGTGTTGCTACCCTGAGCTTTGAAAATGGTGAGACGCTCAGCACATCGGTGATATGTGTGCTGGAACCACAAACGGCCGCGGGGCAGGAGATTCTTTATACGGCCACGTCGGTTAGAAGTCCGTACTTTGATGTAACCGTGTTTGCAGCAGGGGGCATTGTGAGTGGTGCCAAAGTAAGCTGGGCCGATACCAAAGACTTTAAGGTCTACCAGGAAAGGTGGAGCTCTGTGCCCGGCACAGCTGTTTCCAAGGCATCATTTGATGTTGCACTAAATGGCCGCACTATTACCGGCAGTGGTATGTTGATTCGCGGTGATGACACAAGCAACAATTCCGGCGAGAAGCGTCAGTCCACTCTTGTAGTTGAATGTGGCGGTTGAATCATTGCTGATTAACCCTGGCCCTGCGGGCCAGGGTTGGCTTTACTAGTCTACTCCGTAGGCCAGCATCGCATCGGCTACCTTGATAAAACCGGCAATATTCGCCCCTTTGACATAGTCCATATAGCCGTTGTCATCGCCATGTTTTACACACTGGGCGTGGATATCTTTCATTATTTTGTGCAGCTTCTCCTCAAGGTCTTCAGCCGTCCATGACATACGTATGCTGTTCTGTGACATCTCCAGGCCAGAAACGGCCACCCCGCCCGCATTGGCAGCCTTCCCGGGGCCATACAGCAGCTTGGCAGCCTTCAGTACGTGAATTGCCTCTATGGTAGTGGGCATGTTGGCGCCTTCTGACACGGCCTGGCAGCCATTTGCTACCAATGCTTCTGCATCTGCTTTTTCCAATTCGTTCTGCGTGGCGCAGGGAAAGGCAAGGTCACAGGGCACACCCCAGGGCCGCTTTCCGGCGTGAAATTCACAGCCGTACTTCTCGGCATATTCGGAAATTCGACCGCGTGCCACGGTTTTCAAGTTGACTACGTAGGCGAGTTTTTCAGCGTCAATGCCATTGGGGTCGTGGATAAACCCGGAGGAGTCAGACAGGGTTACTACTTTGCCGCCCAACTGGGTGATTTTCTCTGTGCAATACGTGGCTACGTTACCGGAGCCGGATACGGCACAGGTTTTTCCGGCAATGGAGTCGCCGCGGTGCTTGAGCATTTCTTCCATAAAGTAGGCGTTGCCATAGCCTGTGGCCTCGGTACGAATGAGGCTGCCACCAAACTCCAGTGCTTTGCCGGTAAGCACGCCGGTGAACTCATGTGCCAGGCGTTTGTACTGGCCAAACATGTAGCTGATTTCTCTGGCACCAACACCAATATCACCTGCCGGTATGTCTGTGTTGGGGCCAATATAGTGAAATAGCTCGGTCATAAAGGCTTTGCAAAAACGCATAACCTCGCGGTCGGACTTGCCCTTGGGGTTGAAGTCGGCACCTCCTTTTCCCGCTCCCATGGGTAGCGTGGTGAGGCTGTTTTTAAAGGTTTGCTCGAAGCCCAAAAACTTCAGGATGCTCAAATTGACCGAGGGATGGAATCGCAGGCCGCCCTTGTAGGGCCCAATGGAATTGTTGAACTGCACCCTATAGCCCCGATTGACGCGAATATGTCCGTCATCGTCCTCCCACACTACGCGAAATACAATGGTGCGATCGGGCTCGGTCATGCGCTGAATAATGCCGGCTGTCTGGTATTTTGGGTTTGCTTTTATAAAGGGAATGACGCTTTCTACCACTTCAAAAACAGCCTGGTGGAACTCGGTCTCCCCCGGGTTGCGCTTTTCCAGTCCCTTCATGAAATGCTCTATACTTAATTCGTCATACATGGTTCGCTCCCTGACGCTTGGCGTCAATTATTATTTTATTCGTGCATTCAGTGTAGTCACTTGCCCCACAATTTGCCAAGTGTCTTACTGAACGAACTTTTTTCAGCTTCTTCGCCGTCCTCCTCATCAGTGTCCTCGGCTTCCTCATCACCTGTTGCATTTTCTGGTTTCTTACCCAGTTTTCCCAGGGCGCCCAGGAAGCTGGAAACCACACCGCTATTTTTTTGCTCCGTGTCGGCACCTGTCTTGCTCGAGGCTGAAGACTGTTTGAACATGTCGCCAAAGTTGGGCAATTCGGTGGGTTCTGCGGGCAGTACGAAACGCGATGGGTCAATCTTCCTGTCACTGATTGCAGTGATACGCATGTCGTCGCCATAGCGCAGAACACCTTTGTCCAGTGTGTCCAGGCGCTTCTCCATATCGCCTGTTGCATTTGCAAAGTCTTTACCCGCAGATTTTGCCAGGGTTGTGGCCATGCGATTCATTGCCTGGCTGAACGCCTTGGTCCGTGGGTCGTCAGACAGCAGTAATTCTGTTCGGTGCTCCCTGCCATCATCGTCTATATAGCGTAGATTATAGACTTCACCAGTAATCCCAGCTTGTACCTCGCTGCGCCCGGTTGCCTCCATGGAAACCACCTTGCTGGCCACCACGGACGGTGTAGCTGCTCCAGCCATGCTGCCAAACATGCTCATCGCCTGATTCATGTCGATAACTGTTGTGTTGCCGTCGGATGTGCTCACCACATACATATGCTGGTTAACCAGCAACATATAGGAGTCATCACCCTGGCCGGTGTTAACACGCAGATTGTTACCTTGATATTCGAATTTCATTTTAGTGCCGTCTTTGTTTTGCAGGTCGGCGGCGCCGGCGAGGCCATAGTGACTGAATGACAAGCCGGCAACGAGCGCGGCGGTAATAACTGTGAACCTATGTGAGTTCTCCATTTCTACTTGTCCTTATTGGTTTGGGGTGAGAATGCTTGCGAACGCGACGGTGTCAGTGGGTGGAGTATTCCCTTGGACCAGTTGTAGATCGTGGCTCTGGTCCCCGGCCAGCTCGCCATCCAGCAGCAGTTCGCACTGTATGGGGTAGACGCCCTGAGGCATACCTTCGGGTAAGGCGAAGGTAAATTCGGTGCTAAATTGCCCCCCTTTTTTCGAGCGCTTACTGGCTTTTTTGGTCATACTTTTCAGTATCAGGCTGCTGTCTTCGTTGTCGTAGATGGTGAGTCGTTCTTCAATTGTGACGCTTTTTGCATCCTGACCTGGAACTACCTTGATGACAGAGCGAACTACCACTTCGGTGCCCGGGCTTACCGATGAGTTGGGCGAAATGCTGGTTGTGTACGAGGAGGCAATGGTATATCGGGGTAATGCGCCCTTATCTGCCTCGTATTCTTTGGCTATTTCTTTATCGGTTTTGGTTTGGGTGCTGGTATAGCCAATGAGCATGTCCTGAATAAGACTGGTGGTCATATCGACCGCCATATCGGTTGCGGTGTCTTTGGCGCTGTCCTCTACCGCTTTTAGCAAGTCATCAAGAAAACCGGCATGAGCGTGTAGTGAAACTGTGAGGGCCAGCAAACCCATCCATATCATTCTTTTCATATCGGTGCTCCCGTGCTTGTCATTCAATAGATATATTCATTTTAGCCTTGTTCTGTGTACCCTGCGCTTTTTTCTTCATCGCCCTGGCATCGGTTGAATTGGGAGCAATGGCCAGAGCCGATTCGGATTTTGCTATGGCACAGGCGTAGTTTTTAGCGCGGTAGCAGGTCTCGGCCTGTTTCAGAAAGTTGCTGGCGGTGACATTGTTTGCGCGAATTTGTTCACGGGCCAAGTTCACCGCTTGCTGTATCTCCAGGGCAGGGACGTTGGCGCTGTCCAAGGTAAGTATATTGTCGGCGCCAGCGCTTGCGCAGGTGAAATCTCTCGCCTTCAGGCAATTTTTGGCCTTTGACAGAAGACCTTCAATGGTTTGATTTAACTCGCGCTCATCTGCGAGTTTTTGCTCGGCTAAGGTGTCAGTGCGCCTGCGTACTTCGTAAAGCTCGGCAGGTTCTGCTCCGGCCAGGCTGGCCTCGTTCAATGCCTCGTTTGCGCAGCTTACATCGCCTTTGTCCAGGCAGCGATTTGCCCTGCTCAGGTATAGGACCAGGCTTTGCTTATGACCCTCCCGGGTTATTTGGGCCAATATTTGCCGTGCCTGAAGTTGTCCGGGTTCCAGGTCCAGAGCTTCGCTGGCCTTAACCTTTGCACAGCCGTGGTCTGAGTTTTCCAGACAAATCTGCGCCTCGCGCAGCAAACGATTGACGTTATTTTGATGGTCCAGGCGCTGCTGGGCCTGTTGCGCCGCCTTGAGTAGCTCTGTTGCCTCGTTATTGCCGGGGGCCAGGCTGGTAACTACCCTGGCATTCTCTATGGTGCAGGCATACGACTCACGGTAGAAGCAGTCTTTGGCGCTCTGCAGCTTTGTATCGATGATGCCTTGTTGTTTTTCTTCATTTTTGTATTGCTGAAAGGCAAACCAGGCACCGCCGGCAACAAAGGCCAGGACAATGGCGGCAATAATTTTAATGACTGGTGATTTCGCCGGGGGAATAAGGCTGTCACGAAATTCTGCAATGGTGGCGGGACGCTTGGCTTTGGTGAGGCTCAGACCCTGGTTGAGCGCCTGCCATTCACGGGACGTGAGGATTTCCGGGCGCTTGGGTTTGAGTTTTTTGGCCAGGGCATCTGTGGCACTCATGCGCTGGTAGGGGTGATTTGCGGTGAGCATCTGATAAAAAACGCAGGCCAGTGCATAGACGTCGTCACTGTAACTTGGCGCCTCGCGATTCACCATTTCGATGGTGGCGTAAGCCGGGGTCAGGGCGCCCAGGTCGCCGGCGTCAAAGTCACTGCTCTGACTGTCCCGGTTGGCGGCCCGGGCAATGCCAAAGTCCAGAATTTTTACTATGCCGCCGGTGGTAACGAAGATGTTGGCGGGCTTGAAATCGGAGTGAATCAGGCCGCGTTTATGGGCGTAGTCCAGCCCGGAACACAGCTCGTTAAAATAGCGAAAAGCGCTCTCCCTGCTAAACGGTGCCTCCTGTTCCAGCAGAACATCCAGCGGGTCACCCTTGAGCAGCTCCATGGTCATAAATATCGTGCTGCCATCGCGGTCGAAATCGTGGACCGTGACAATGGTGGGGTGAGCGAGCTTTTGCGACTTGACGGCCTCCTGCTGCAAGGAAATAAAGGCCTGAGGATGGTCTTTAAAGTTTTGTCCGAGTACCTTGGTAGCGATATAGGGGTTGCTGTCCTGGGCTTCTACTTTGCGTAGATCGCGGGCCTTGTACACAACGCCCATTCCGCCTTTGCCCAGAACCTCTTCCAGTACAAAGCGTTTTTTCAACAATCGACCGCTTTCGCCCTGGGCTTTAATAGCCAAATCCCTGGCCTGGTCGAAGCCAGTAGGGTCAGAGTTGCCGGTAGTTTGGTATTCGGTGTAGTCCTGCTTCAGGTCTTGGGCTTGCTGGTCGCTCTCGCCCGTGGGTTCAGGGTTTACTTCGGTTTTGTTCTGGTCTTCAGAGTTGGCCAAAGTGTCCACTCCATATTATTTTTGGGGATTGTAGCATTTTGAGAAAAAGCGACTCCGTTACCCAGCTCACAGTATAGTAATCAATATAGCAAATAATTGAAATTCTGCAAAAAATTGGCTTTGCATGTGACGGCCTTGGACTATACTCTGTAAGTAGAACCCAGAAGAGGTTTCACGTGTTAATACACAGTAATAAAATAAATGGAGTACTACCCTGAGTCAGCGCTATCACATCGCCATTTTGGGGGCGGGTCCTGCAGGGCTAAGCGCTGCTGGGCGCGCAGCCTATTATGATGCCGAAGCCGGTGTCGACTCCAGTACCTATATTCTGCTGGAAGGTTTCTCTACGTTTTCCAAGACCATCCAGAAATACCAAAAAGGCAAGCACGTCATGGACGAGCCCGGCTTTTTGAATCTGCGCAGCCCCATGCCCTTTGTGGCGGGCAAGCGTGAGGCCATTCTGGATGCGTGGTCTGGCTCGCTGGACAAAGATGCCATCAACATACGCTACAACGCCGAGGTTCTCGGCATCGATGGTAGTCAGGGTGCTTTTTCACTCAAACTTCAATCGGGTGAGGTCATTGAAGCGGAGAATGTCGTGTTATCCATTGGCACCCAGGGCAACCCCAGGGTGCTGGGGGTTGAGGGTGACAACGAGTCCGACTTCGTGCGCTACACCCTGGATGATCCCGCTGAGTTTAACGGTGAGAGCATTGTTGTGGTGGGTGCCGGTGATGCCGCCATTGAAAATGCCCTGGGCCTGTCGGCCAATGGTAATCGCGTTTATATCATCAACAGGCGCAACGAATTCAGCCGGGCCAAAGACGGCAACCTGAATGCCGTGTTGGCGGCAATAAACGACAGGGATACAGACTTCCACTGCCTGTACGAAAGTTCTGTTTCCTCGCTGGAACTTCCCACCCAGGCAGGCGAAACCGGTACGCTTGTACTTAGTACGGCCAGCGGAGAAGAGCGTGTAGAATGCCATCGTATAATCGCCCGCCTTGGGACGATTCCGCCGCGTAAATTTGTCGAGTCCAGCGGCATTGTTATTACTAATGATAGCCCCGATGCAGTGCCCGACGTAGACAGACACTACCAGAGCAACGTGCCAGGCCTGTATATCATTGGCGCCCTTGGGGGTTACCCGCTAATAAAGCAGGCCATGAACCAGGGTTACGACGTGGTTGAGTTTATCCACGGCAAAGAGACCAAGCCCGCCGATTACCCCTTGATAAAGGACCAGTTTTCGGGGCTGCCCTATGTGATGGACGCCGAGGATGTGCTGGAACTGTACCAGCAGCGTGTGCCGATGTTCCGCCGCATGAACCCCCTCGCATTTCGCGAACTCATTATCGAAAGCAAAATAATTGTCAGCGTGCCCGCAGCCGAGATGCCCGAAGCCGCTGATGAAAATGCTCGCAGCACGGTATTTGTGCCGGCGGGTGAGCCGCTGTACAAACACGGCGAATACGGTGCCAGTTTTTTCACCCTGGTCGAGGGTGAGGTTCGCCTGCAGTTGGAGGCCGATGGCCCCTGGCACAGTATCAGCCCGGGGCAGTTTTTTGGGGAAATGAGCCTTATTTCAGGCCGGCCGCGCCAGGGTGATGCCATTGCCGACGAAGATTGCATACTCATCGAGACCCCCAGGCGCATCATGGTCAAGTTGATGAACTCGAACGAGGATGTGCGCCAGGGTATAGACCGAATTTTTATTGTACGCGCTCTGCAAACAGCATTCAGGCCCAATTTGGATATCGGGGAACTGACCATAATTGCAGGGCAGGTACAGTCATGTCAGTACAAGGCGGGAGAGAGCTTATTTCACGCCGGTGATGAGGGCGATTGCCTGCACCTTATTCGCAGCGGCACAGTGATTTTGTCCCGGGGCAGCAGCGAGTTGGTGGTAGCCCAGCACCATTCCGGTGAGTTGGTGGGGCAAATGGCGTTAATGGGCGTGCCCCTGCGGCGCGATACCGCCACTGCAGCCGTACGTACCGAAACCCTGCGAATAGAAAAACCCCAGTTCATTGCTCTGGTGAACAGCCAGCCCGGCCACATCGAAACCCTGCAGGGGCGTTTGAGCGAACTGCTGCGTATTAGCAATGAAATGGCCTCCAGGCCCGAGGCCGCCCGTTCCATTGGCTTTTTGATGGACCAGGGCCTGGGTGAGGCCACTAATGTGCTGGTAATAGATGAAACGCTTTGTGTGGGCTGTGACAATTGCGAGCGCGCCTGTGCAGAAACTCATGCCGGCATATCGCGCCTGGATCGCGAGGCTGGCGCATCGTTTGCCAACCTGCATGTTCCCATTAGCTGTCGCCATTGCGAATTACCGCACTGCATGAAGGATTGTCCCCCCGACGCCATACGCCGTTCAGCCAATGGCGAGGTCTTTATCAATGACAGCTGTATTGGTTGTGGCAACTGCGAAACCAATTGCCCTTACGATGCTATAAAGTTGAGTTACGACGCCCCGCCAAAACCCGGTTTGCTGTCGTGGTTGTTTTTTGGGCGCGGCTCCGGGCCGGGCGAAGCACAGCAGTTTACGCCCTCAGCCGCGGCAAAAGACAAAGGTAAAAAAGCAGTCAAGTGCGATGCCTGCGCCACGGTAAACGGTGGTCCCGCCTGTGTGCGTGCCTGTCCCACTGGTGCCGCAGTGCGCCTGGCACCAGAACAATTCGTTTCCCTGTTGGGGCTGGACTAGCTTATGCGCGAGAGCCTGTTAACCTGGCGGCGACATCGCTATTTAAAGTGGGCTGTGGTGGTTGCTGCACTCAGCGTGTTGTTGTACGCCAGCCAAAGTGCAACAGGGGCCCAACCACCCAATGGCGGAACCTGGCAGGGCTATGTGCTGGGTACCCTGGGTGCGCTGCTCATTGTTTGGCTCAGTTTTCTGGGTGTGCGCAAGCGGCGCTATAACTCTACTTCGGGTACGGTTCAGGGTTGGACCTCAGCACATATTTACCTGGGCACCATTTTATTGCTGGTGGCCACCCTGCATTGTGCCGCCCAATTTGGCATGAATGTACACACATTGGCCTATGTACTTATGTGCCTGGTGGTTTTTTCGGGCTTCTTTGGCCTGTACGCCTATATGCATCTGCCCAGGCGTGTCGCCTCCAATAGTACCGAGCTGACCAGGGCACAGTGGCTGGAGGAGATGACGAGCCTGGACAAGCGTATCCGGGACATGGCGGCGCGCTGTGAGGCCATTTTGCAAGCCATGGCCCTGAGCGCCCTGGAATTAACAAGCCTGGGTGGTTCGCTGCGGCGCCAGTTGTCCGCTAGGGACTACTCCCGTGTTGTATTGCCAAGCGAGGAGGGGGGTGAGGGCAAGCCGGTGTCCAACCGCGATCAGGTGGTGATGATAGACACCCTGTCACGGCGAATCCCCAACGCACAGCGCCAGTCCGAGGCCGAGGTGCTCAACGAACTACTGGCCCTGTTCGGCAGGCGCCAATTTGTTCTTAGTACACTGCGCCGGGATATCCGCCTCAAGGGGCTGATGAAGATCTGGCTGTTCGTGCATATCCCCATGACCGTGGCGTTGTTAACGGCATTGTCGGTTCATATTCTCTCCGTGTTTATTTACTGGTAGCGCTGTGTATTATTTAATCCGTAAAAGAACCGGTGGTGGCAGCAGTGAAGCGCTGGACAGCGAGTTCGATAGCGCTCGTCTGCTGCTGGGTGATACCGAAAATGCCCAGGTGCAACTCCCCGGGCTGGCAGGTGCGCTCGAAATCGAAGGCCAGGGTGAGGGCCGTGGCAAGTTTAAGTCGCGCAAGGTGGCTTGCCGCTTAAATGGCAGTGCCTGTAGCAAGGGAGCTCTGGCCCCCGGCGATAAACTGGAGGTGGCCGGCTATGAGTTGGAGGTTTTTGAACCGCCCCAGGGTTTCGATTTTTCCCTGCAGCTTACCGCGGTGGAAGGTGCTGTCTCCTATGCCAGTACCCTGGATCTGGCCGATACCGGCTGGAATCTGCGGCGCTATGTCTGGATAGCGGCACTGGTCATATTATTTGTAACATTGATTATTCCAGCCTTGGGTTTGCTTAAGCCCGAGTTGGCAACTGTGTTGCGCAGCTCGCCATTACCGGATGATGGCTTGTGGTCCAGCGGCCCGTTAATTGCCGCCCATCGTACTGCGGGCATTGCCGTAGACTGCCAGGCCTGTCACACCACGCCTTTTGTGATGGTGGAAGATGCCGCCTGTCTGTCCTGCCACCGCGACCTCAACGAACATGTCGATTTGTCTCAGCACCCGGAGGAATTGTTTGCCGGGCAGCGCTGTGCCAGTTGCCACCGTGAACACAATGAGCCCGCCA
>JADFVW010000065.1 GCA_015222725.1 Pseudomonadota bacterium
AACTGTTTCATGGGTTACAACAATCAGGGGTTGGAGGGAACGCGTCGCACCAGTACAGACACGGGGTTACCGGAGAATGGATCGGTATAATCCATAGTAGTGAACATCAGCTTATCATCCACCCGAATACTGGCCCGTAGTGCATAGGTCATCCGTGAATCTATCCGGGCCGGGTCGTAGTCGATAGAAAAAGCATAGGGTGGACCATTTTCTGAATTCAAGGTAAGCGTGGCCATCACCGTCGCCATGGCATCGGCCCGGGAAACATCTTCCAGCTGAATCTCAACCACGGCATTGGGCGGCAGGGCGATGCGCTCGCGGTAGAACACCGTGCCTTCAATTTTAGCCATGGCTATATCTCCGGCAGCACCTTTATTATCTACACCGCAGCCGATTAAAGCTGCTGCAATTAACACGAGAAATAAACTTCGAACAAACATGTGACAAAATCCTTGGGGTAATGGCTACAGTAGTTCGCGCATTTTCGTGTGCATCATCTCTATCGCCTTCAGTGGACGGATCATCACTTTGAACTCAGTAATCTTTCCCGCTTCATCAAAGGTCATTATGTCTACGCCGTTAATAATAATGCCGTCTACATCACAGACAAATTCGAGAACAGCGTTCTCGTTGGTCACCACTTCCTTCACATAGTGGAAGGAGTCATTGAAAACCATCATCGCGCCGGCGATATAGTATTTAGTGAGATCTTTGCCTTCCTGCGGCGTATGCAATATCGGTGAATGGAATACGCAGTCATCCGCCAGCACTTCTTCCAGGCGCTCAGAGTCTCTCTCCCTAATAATGTCGTGCCACAAAGCCATGTCGAACATATTTTGCCTCCCGTTAATTCAGTGGTCTACCTTGCCTCTCATCACTTTAAGTCTACCCCGCTTAACCTTGCTTTCCATACGCCTTTTTTGGGAACCTCGAGTTGGCCGGGTGGGCTTTCGCTTTTTCTGTGTGATACCTGCATTTATTACCAGCAATTGCAATCGTTTCAGGGCATCTTCGCGGTTCTTCTCCCGGGTGCGATACTGCTGTGCCTTGATGATAAGAACACCCTCTTTGGATATTCTTCTGTCCCGCAGCTTTAACAATTCCTCCTTGTAAAACGCAGGCAGGGATGAGGCCCGAATATCAAACCGGAGATGAATAGCGCTGGAGACTTTATTCACGTTCTGCCCGCCAGCCCCCTGCGCGCGAATACCCTGCAGATCAATTTCTGCGTCCGGGATACTGACGTTGTTGGAGATCATTAGCATGACATTGCAGGAAATCTTGGTAGACTCGCAGATCTTATCAGAGAATCACTACGGGACTTGAATAAACCATGATAAAAAAATCATCTATACTCGCCTTCTCCCTAACCACCGCACTGCTTGGCGGATTCCTGGGCAATACTGCCCTGGCAGACGATTTCGACGCCGTGAAAGCAAAACTTGAAACGGCCATGTCGGCCAGTGTTCGAACAGAGGCCGACCGCGATCGAGACAGAAATCGCAAACCCGTGGAAACCCTGGAATTCTTCGGCCTGCGCGATGACATGACAGTCATAGAACTGCTTCCAGGCGGCGCCTGGTACACCAAATTACTGGCACCGGTACTGGCGGAGAATGGCCAGCTCTATGTCGCCTACGGCACCGGCACGACGAAGAAGGTTTTAAAAGACGCTGCCGGCTTTGAAAAGCTAAAATTCCTCGCCGAAGATGCCGAGCTGGGGCGCCCCGAGGGGGCCCGCTTCTACGCTGCCAGTAATACCGGGCTAGGCGTCAAAAATATAGATATGATTCTCACCTTTCGCAACTACCACAATTTTGACGAGGAATCGCGAGCGTCAATTAATGCCTCCGCCTACAAGGCGCTGAAGTCCGGCGGTATATATGCAGTGGTGGACCACACCAGGCGCCATATGCAAAAGCTCGACAACGAGAATGGGCGCAGAGTAGACCCAGTGCAGGCCATTAAGGAAATTGAGGCCGCTGGCTTTGAGTTTGTAGACTACTCGAACCTTCACTACAGAGCCGATGATGAACTGCGCTATGAGGTGGGCCGTAAAACAGTGACCGGTAATACGGATCGCTGGACTTTGAAATTTCGAAAATCTTAGTGCGCAAACATTATCTCAAAAGCGCGATAGTGGATTCGAATCTAAGCCGTGACTAGCGAATAATAATAGAGGTGTGTTTTACTATAGTAAAACTATCGGAATCCTTCAGGGCGAGTAAAACCACATGAGTTAGTCACTAACTCATAGGCAATCCAAACCACATAAGAAGCCCCGTGGCACAATATGGCTGATAAAAGTGGCTCAGGCCTTGTTACAATCAGGAATCTCTCAACTTTTGGAAACCATCCATGCGCACCCTCCTCCTCGGCATTGCATTTATCCTCAGCACTTCAAGTCTGGCCGCACAGCCGAACTTCGATCCCATCAGCATGGAGCCCGAGCGCAATGTAGCGTTCCCGCCCGCCATTGCGGAGCTGACCTTTGAGAGCCACGGGCATCGTCTCACCGGGCTTATCTATATAGCCAATGGCCCCGGCCCCCATCCCACCGTGGTTCTGTTACACGGGTTCCCGGGTAATGAGAAGAATCTGGATATTGCCCAGGCTGCTCGAAGAGCCGGCTTCAATGTGATGTTTTTCCACTATCGCGGCGCCTGGGGCAGCGAGGGCGATTACCAGGTACTCAAGGGGTATGAGGACGCGCTGGTGGCCCTCGACTTCCTGCGCGAGCCGGACAACGCCGCCAAATATCGTGTCGATACCGAGAAGATGTCGGTTCTGGGCCATTCATTGGGCGGCTACACTTCTCTCGCCACCGGGCACAGAGATGAAGGCTTGGTATGCGTGGGGGCGATGTCGCCGGTCAATATGGGCGTATGGGCCAGTGGCGTCAACGCCAATGACCCCAGCTTACAACGCGTTGTGTCTTATGCCGACACCCTGTTTATGTTGCAGAGCTTCAGCGCCGATGCCATGCGCGAACAAATGAAGACGGCAGCCATTGACGAGGTAGACACCACACTTTTCGGCCCGGGCCTGCGGGGAAAATCAGTGTTTATGGTAGTGGGAGAACAGGACAATGTGACACCCGCCGATGTGATGTTCAAGCCGGTTGTGGCTGCCTATTCACAGGACAAAAAAATCAAATTGCAGCACCACATTATCTCGGGGGATCACTCCTTTTCCTGGAGCCGCCTTCAACTGACAAGGCTGGTGCTGGCCTGGCTGGAGGAAGACTGTCGTTAGTAGTTAGTACCTAAAAATCATTCACCAATAAACGCCGCCAGATCCTTCCTGAACTTCGCCCGCGATGGCGGGTGCAGGTACATCATATGGCCCGCCTCGTAATACTCCACCACGATATTTTTTCGCAGCTTGGGAGAGATATCCATATGGTCGATGAAATAATCGGTGGCACCGTAAGGCGTGGCCAAATCGTAATAGCCCTGTTGTACCAGCACCCGCATATGGGGGTTTTGTATCATGGTCTGAGCCAGGTCAACGGCTGTATTTGCGAAGGGGACTTTGTAAGAGCTGCCCGGCTGAGCATGGCTGCCATCCCAATCCCGGTACAGGCCACCAGAGGTAATGTATTTGCGATCGGTTTTGACTCCCAGCTTTCCACGGTAGTAGTCGTTAAAGGTGGCGACAAACGCAGGACCAACCGCAGGGAAAAACGGATCGTATTTAAAGCTCTCGGAGAGATGATTGATGGCCTCGCCGCTGAAGCGGGAATCAATACGCCCGGTATTCATCCCCTTGTCGCGCAGTAATTCCTTGGCAAAACGACCCTCGTCTATGCGCAGGTTTGCCTTGTCCCAATAATCCGCGCTGATGCCAGTAAAGCGCTCCATTTTGGCCAATACCTTTGCCCGCTCTTCGGCTGAGGCTCGGTGCCCCTTCAGTAACACGGGCGCATATTCATCTGTGGCGAAGGCCTCGGCCTCGCGCAGAAAGACCTGCAGATCGTCCGGCCTGTTCTCAATCATCTTGTGATACCAGGCGGTGGCGGCGTAAGTGGAAAAGTAGTTGATGTAAGGCAGGTCCATCTTCAAGCCGGCATTGCCCGCCACGAAATCCATATAGGGCGAGACCAAAATCACGCCGTTTAGCGAAATACTGTGGTGGGATAGAAGATAATTCGCCACGCCGCCACTGCGAATACCGCCGTAACTTTCACCCAGCAGGTACTTGGGTGAATTCCAGCGCCCGTTGTCCGTTATGTACCGGGCAATGAAGTTAGACACCGATTTGATGTCCTGGTCGACACCCCAAAAATCTTTACCTTCCGCCTCTCCCACTGGCTGGGAAAAGCCGGTCCCGACGGGGTCGATCATCACCAGGTCCGCTTTATCGAGGATACTGAACTCGTTGCGCACCCGTTCAAACGGCCCTTTGCTGGTGAAATCGAGGTCATTCACCACCGTGCGCTGCGGCCCCAGAATGCCCATGTGCAGCCACATTGAGGCGGACCCGGGGCCGCCGTTATAAGCAAACATTATCGGGCGTTTTCCGCTGTCTCCACCCTCTTTGATATAGGCGGTATAGCCAAACAGGGCGATGGGCTTATCTTCTTCGTCCTTCATCAACAGGGTACCGGCAGTGGCGGTGTACTCAATTGCCCTGCCATCGATCTTGATCATGTCCCTTGAGACAAAATTCATTGCCTCGGGAATGACTTTATCGGCCTTGTCTGTGTCCTTTGACTCACCCTGTGCACTGGCAGCAGCGGAGCAAATCAAAATAAGGGTCGCTATTAACAGCTGGTTTAGAAATCGCATTATGGCTTACTCAATGTTATTGTTGGGCGGGTGAACCAGTCTGTCATTTAAGCATAAAAGGACAAGAATAACTCTGCCATGACCTATGTAGAAAACATCTTTTTCGTATTCTGGCCACCTGTCTCGGTTGTCATGGCTGCGCTGTTGCTGGCCTGGGTGGCCAAGTGGACTGCGCAGCGAAGCCAGCAGGGCACTTCCGGCATGCTGTACCAGCTGGCCAACTGGCTGATTGCCTCCTTCGCCATAATTACCATCATTGTGCTGCTGCCACTCAGTGATGACACCCAGGGCCAGGTGTTAAGCCTGTTAGGCGTTGTGCTGACTGCGGTTATTGCACTGTCTGCGACCACCTTCGTCGCCAATATGATCGCCGGTATTATGCTGCAGGCCAGTCAACCGTTTCGCCCCGGGGACTATATAAGAGTCAATGACCAGTTCGGCCGGGTCACCCGGCGGTCTTTGGTCCACACACAAATACAGACGGAGTGGCGGGACCTCACCAACCTCCCTAACCTGATACTGGTTAACAACCCCCTCACTGTCCTGCATCGCGAGGGTACAATTATCTTTGCTGAGATCTCCATTGGCTACGACGTAACCTACCTGCGTGTTGAAGAGCTTCTTCTGGTGGCAGGTAAAGAGGCCAAATTAACTGAGCCATTTGTGCTGGTACATGAACTGCTGGACCACGCGGTGGTTTATAGAATCTGCGGTTTCCTTCCCGAGATGAAAAACCTGCTCAGCTCTCGCTCAAACCTGCGCAAGAAAGTTTTAGAACAAATGCACGGCAATGGGGTGGAAATTGTATCGCCCTCCTTTATGAACCAGCGCGCCCTGGACCCCACCAAAAAAGTAATTCCCGGGAAGCCCGTCTTACATGATAGTGACAAGCCCAGGGAGGACACTACGGCACCCGTGGAAAAAATCTTCGACAAGGCAGAGGAGGCGGCAAGTATTGAAGAGCTCAAACAAAAGCAGGATGAGATGCGCCAGGCGCTAAAACAGCAACGGGCAGAGCTTAAAACGGCAAGTGATGAAACGCGGTCCGCTATCCAGGGCAAAATTGATCGACTTGAAAAACAGGAAGCCTGGTATGCGAACTTGGTGGAGCAGCAGACCAAGCGCGACTAGCGGCATCAGCGATCAATCCACTTCCATCTCAAAATCGCGTGCGATTTTCTGCTGCAGCTCATACTGAACACCACCTTTCTTCGCTTTAGAGTCTTTCATGCGCCGGGAAAAACGCTGCTTGCGGTAGTGCGCAACAAGACGATCGAAGCGCCCCGCCTCCGTCTCTCCCGCAATCAACTCTTCGATAAAAGCAATATCAATGCCAATGCGGTAGGCGATGCGGGCGGGCTGAATTTTATGCGCGTGAAACTCGGCGACGATGTGAATCTGCCCCTCCCGGTCGTGAATGCATTCCCGGGAGTAGCCATAGGGCGGTGACGGGGTGCGACTATCGATTGTCATATTGTTCGATTCCATAATTACGTTTTAGCAGTTCATCGTGTAATTGCCAAGCTCGACGCCCCCAATTTCACGGAATCTTTCACTATTTCTATTACATGACCTTTAGGGTAAGATGCGCGCCCCCTCGCACCGCAGGGCGAATTTCGAATGCGTTGCACTATAAACTAAAAGAGTACAACGAATGACATTCGACGAATTCGGTCTGTCCGAACCACTGCTGCGCGCCGTCAGCGAAAAAGGCTACACCACACCCTCCCCCGTTCAGGAAGAGGCGATACCCGCCGTATTGACCGGCCGCGATGTAATGGCCGCAGCGCAAACGGGCACGGGCAAGACAGCGGGCTTTGTTCTACCCATTCTGGAACTTTTGAAAGATGGCCAGCGGGCCAAGTCCAACCGGGCCAGGGTGCTGATTATCACCCCAACACGAGAGCTGGCAGCGCAGATAGGCGAGAGTGTTGAAACCTACGGACGCTACCTGTCCCTGAGTTCTGCCGTGGTATTTGGCGGCGTAAAGATCAACCCGCAAATGCAGAAACTGCGCCGCGGCGTTGACATTCTAGTCGCTACCCCCGGGCGCTTACTGGACCTGCACCAACAAAACGCCATTCGCTTCAATGACCTGGAAATACTGGTACTCGATGAAGCCGACCGCATGCTGGACATGGGCTTTATTCACGACATTCGCAGGATACTCAAGGTACTTCCCGCCAAACGCCAGAACCTGATGTTCTCTGCAACCTTTGCCGATGAAATAAAGCATCTGACCAAGGGGATTCTGCACGACCCTATAGAAGTCGCAGTAGCCGGAGCCAACGCCACCGCCGATACCGTAGAGCAATGGGTATACCCGGTAGACAAAAGCCGCAAAGCTGCACTGCTTAGAGAGTTGGTTAAAAACAATGACTGGCAGCAGGTACTGGTCTTCAGCCGCACCAAGCACGGTGCGAATCGCCTGGCCCAGACGCTGGAAAAAGCAGGGATAAACGCTGCCGCCATTCACGGCAATAAAAGCCAGGGCGCGCGGACCAGGGCATTGGCCGGGTTTAAACAGGGAAAAATTCGGGTACTGGTTGCCACTGACATTGCCGCCCGGGGTCTGGACATTGTGCAATTGCCCCAGGTGGTTAACTTTGACCTGCCCAATGTGGCGGAAGATTACGTGCACCGAATCGGTCGCACCGGCCGCGCCGGCTCCACCGGTAAAGCCTATTCACTGGTGAGCGCGGACGAAATCAAGCAGTTGAAGGGCATTGAACAACTTATTCAAAAGCACATCACCCGCGAATACGTCGATGGCTTCGAGCCCGACCACGAATTGCCTGCCAGCGGTTCTCTCACCAAGAGCCACAAGGCCAAGCGCGCCGCCAGTGCCGGCAAGGGACACCACCATAAGCACCAGGGCGGGGAACATACCGCCCGGGGCAGAGGCAGTGAGGGCCACAATCGCCCCGGCAGGCGCAAACGCCCTGCCAGCAAAAATGGCAATCGACGCCCCGCAGCGCCACAAGTCTCCGGCAACCGTTGATTATTGGGCCGAACCCCTGGGGTCAGGTCGCCCATTACCCATTGGGCTTATCAAGCCTCACACCATCCAATGAGAAGTGGGTAATGGGCGACCTGACCCCCGGTTGTTCTGGCCACAATTAACCTGCCCCGACGGTTAATTATTGACCGCTTGAGGGCTATACTGTCGGGCTGACCCACTAGTGAGGATAAACGACATGAACGCTCCCCAGGAAATACCACAGCTGGACGATATTACTGCAAGAATGACTGCCGTGCTGGACGCCCAGCGGGCAGACTACCTGAAGGAGGGTGCAGTGTCGGCCGAGGTGCGCATAGACCGCCTGCGCCGCGGTATCGATGGCCTGATAAAATACCAGGACCAGTTTGTCGCCGCGCTGAATACTGATTTTAGCTGCCGCCCTCGCCAGGCGAGCATGTTAACCGATGTTGCCGCGTCTATTACCGGTATGAAGCACGCCATTAAGCACCTGAAAAAGTGGATGAAGGCCGAGAAGCGTCCCACTATGTTTCCACTGAACTTACTGGGTGGGCGCTCCCGTATTGAATACCAACCCCTGGGTGTGGTCGGCGTAATAGCCCCCTGGAACTTTCCCATTTACCTGACATTCGGCCCCCTGGCTGGCGTTCTTGCGGCGGGTAATCGCGCCATGGTTAAACCATCGGAATTTACGCCGGCAACCTCCGCAGTCATGGCCGAAATGGTCGCCGACACCTGGAGTGAAAACGAGGTCGCCATGTTCGACGGCGGCCCGGAAGTCGGCCAGGCATTCTCCAGCCTGCCTTTCGATCACCTGCTGTTCACCGGCGCCACTTCAATCGCCAGGCACATCATGGCAGCGGCATCTCGTAACCTGGTACCTGTGACACTGGAACTGGGAGGAAAGTCTCCCGTTATTATTTCCCGCAGTGCCGACATCCAGAAAAGTGTTGGCCGCATCATGCTGGGTAAAACCCTCAACGCCGGCCAGATCTGCCTGGCACCGGATTACCTGCTGGTACCGGAAGAGAAACTGCATGAAGTTATCGCTGCGGCACAAAAGTGCGTGGCTGAGATGTACCCCAAACTGCTGGACAATAAAGAGTACACCTCTATTATTAATGACCGTCACTACGACCGATTGAATGGTTACCTTGCGGAGGCGGAAGAGCGCGGCATAAAAACCATTCCGCTTAATCCAGCCAATGAAGACTTCAGCCAGCAAGATGGCACGCGCAAGATTCCGCCGACACTGATCCCCGAGCCAGCCGACGACCTCAAGATGATGGAGGAAGAACTGTTCGGCCCGCTGCTACCTATACGTACCTACAAGGAGTTCGATGAAACCATCAACTATGTGAACTCCAAGCCCCGGCCACTGGCTGCCTACTATTTTGGTAACGATGCGGCAGAGGAAAAAGCTGTCATCGAACGCACTACTTCCGGCGGCGTCTGCATCAATGATGTGATTATGCATATCATGCAGGAAGAACTGCCCTTCGGCGGCGTGGGGCCCAGTGGTATGGGTGCTATTCACGGTTTCGAAGGTTTCAAGACCTTCAGCCATGCAAAATCTATCTACCGCCAGGCCAGTTTCAATGTGGGTAAGCTGGGCGGCATGCTACCTCCCTACAACAAGACCACGGAAGGCACCATCAAGATGCAGATGAAGAAGTAAAACTGGGGTCACATAAAGCTGGGGTCCGGTCGCCCATTACCCACTCGGGAGGAGCAAAGCCACAAATTGCCCGTGGGATGTGGGTAATGGGCGACCTGACCCCGCCTTATTAGTAAATCCTGCCGCCCACCGAAATGCTGGTGCGCACACCCGAACCACCATAGCGACCGTGATGACCGCCATAGCGGCCGTGGTTATAGCCACCGTAGCCACTGGAGACACCCACACTGCCGTACACCTGTGGATCATCGCAGCCCGATAACACTGACACTACGCCAACAATTAACAGTACTTTGAACAGATTAATTATCGCCTTCATTGGCGCTCCTCCAGCAATTTGCCTATCGTTTGGTCATCATCCCAGGTCTGTAGTGCAATGCTCGCACCGGAAGGCCCCGCAATGATAGCGACCACCCCGCCGCCGGGGCGCTCTGTTGCTGGCACGAGAACTTGCCCTCCAAGCGCTTCAACATTATTCAATATTGCTTCCAGTTCATTGGTTCCGGCCACCCGCAAATAGCTCACCCACATAGGCTGCAGGCCCCCCACCGGATTGGATCGGATGCCCGCCCGTGGCTTATCCAGTGTTTTCAAAATACGGTAATCGACCGGGGAGTCCTCGCTGCCCAGCGTCTCCTCCTCAATAGTATAGCCAGACAGACGATGGTAAAACGTGGCGGAGGAAGCAACATCCTCTGCCCACAGTTCATTCCACAGGAAGCTTCCCACCGCAGGTGGCCCCTGTTTATCCAGTGGGTCGCCATCACGGGTTTGCAGCAGAGACAGCAGTGCACCCTGGGGGTCTGCCACCACGGCAATATGGCCTCTATCGCCCAGCGATGTCGGTGGCGTAAATACCGTACCACCTGCTTCTCGCACGACATCGGCAGCCTTCTCGATATCGAGTACAGACAGCCCCACTACCCACTGGGAGATATCCTCTTTGTTGGGCAGGCGGTTCTGGTCTACCATGCCTCCGATCATTTCTCCGTTGTGATAAATCATCATATAGTTGATGTTCTTATCGGGGAGAGCCCTGAACTCCCAGCCAAAGAGTTCGCTATAAAATACCTGGGTGCGCACCGGCGTATCGGTAAGCAGGTCGTGCCAGATAATCTTGCCGGGTAAGTGCTCGCCATTGGCGGACCCGGTTACCGGGGGTACGCTAAACTGGGTGGCACAGGCACCGAGTGCCAGCACCAGGATCAGTAGCGGCGTCCATCGCTTTGAATTCAATTGTTTTCTCCCATTTCAATTTCTAACAGCCCTTCACAATAGGCCCTCTATTATACGCGAATGGCAGGCTCAATCAGCAAAGTGGGTAATGCCAGGGAATGACTTTTGATTGTTGCCACTTTTGTACCGGGTTTGCGCCCATCCCGTACTTCCGACAACTCTACACCGCGCTGGCGCAGCGTGGCAGCTGTGGTTGAAATATCAGGGCACTGGTAGGCAATTCCCCAGAAATAATCTTTCTCGGGTTTATCATCCGTGGGCTCAATCACTTCCAGTGTAAGTTTGCCCACTCGAAAAAACAACATGCGGCCTCCCCACTGTGGCGCATCCCTGTCCAGGGCAAAGCGAATACCCAGACCAACCGAGAACAAATTGACACAGTCATCAGCATCACCGGTACGCAGAACCAGGTGGTCAACTTTCAGCCCCGGATTCTGGGCCGCGGGCTGTTCACGCCGGAACATTGCTGTTTCATTGCCGTCGCAGATACTCAGCGCCAACTGCCTGGCATTTGTGACATTCACCGGAGTACCTGGATGACCGTCACCAGTGAATACCAGGCCAACAATGGCAGGGCTTTCTATTTCCTTTTCACAAAGCTCCAGCACCACATTCGCAAGCCCCAGCCAGGCTCTGACCGGGGGCCGCTCACCTGGCAAAAGCCAGAAGTTAGCTCCCAGAAGACACTGATAGTCTTCCATCCCCGCCGCCAGATCCGGCACCGCAATCACAATACGATCAAATGCACTAATCACCCGCTGCGCCTCCCGCAAAGCTTCCCATCATCGCACAAAATCGATAAATACATTGGCGAATATCTCTATCGGGCATACACTTGAGCACCCGGGTTTCATAATAGCTCAGGCCAGCTTACGGGTGTTGATGGTTAAAAATGGCAATATTCAAAAATTCAGGAGTAACAAACAATGTCTAAACTTTTAAAGCGTCTGCTACTGGGCGGTACACTGGCCCTGGCGATGGTGTTTTCAGCAGCCAGCATGGCGGGCGACACCCTGCAACGCGTGGTAGATTTTAAAGTGTTGAAGGTG
>JADFVW010000404.1 GCA_015222725.1 Pseudomonadota bacterium
AAGATGTACTGGTCCATTTTAGGATTCCAGTAGCGGGTTTGGTGTCCAAAGTGAGCGCCTGCCTGCAGCAGTTCGCGCATACTTACTTGCGTCATAGTGATAGTCCTTGTTTTGGGTTGGGCCTCCACATATCCCATGTTTCAACCGGTCGAAACCAGCACCCTGAACCATGTGTCGATATGTGTGTGGATTTAGTGCCCTATATGGGCTGTTTTCTCCCCCGATTGAATGGCGTTACCGTCATCCCCTCGAAAGAGGCGCGCTTTATACCACAGCAGGGCACGCGATAAAAGCCCTTTGACCCCCAAGCCACTGTTTTCAAACGTTTAATGGCTCTCATTGCGGCCCACAATAGGGTAGAATGTGCCTCCCCCGCGTAGCACCCATGGGCCTGCACGCCGGCGTCACTCAATGTTTATTTATATTTATCAATAGGTTACGAATGGCCGCAGCGATTAAAACAGCCGACGAAATTGCCAAAATGCAGGTGGCGGGACGACTCGCCGCCGAGGTTCTGGAAATGATAGCACCCCACGTGCAGGTAGGGGTTTCCACGGGAGAGCTGGACAAGCTATGCCACGATTACATCGTCGGAACACAAGGCGCTATTCCTGCGCCCCTGAACTACAACGGTTTCCCAAAATCGATCTGTACCTCGGTCAATGATGTTATCTGTCACGGCATTCCCTCGGACAACAAACGCTTGAAAAATGGCGACATCATCAACATCGATGTCACCGTAATCAAAGACGAGTACCACGGTGACAGCAGCATCATGGTGCAAGTAGGCGATGTCGCATCCCACGCACAGCGCCTGATCCAGGTTACCCAGGAGTGCCTGTACAAAGCCATCGAGATTGTAAAACCCGGGGCAACCCTGGGGGATATCGGCCAGATCATTCAGCAGCATGCTGAGAAGAACTATTACTCGGTTGTGCGCGAGTACTGCGGCCACGGCATCGGCAAAGTATTTCACGAGGACCCACAGGTATTACACTACGGCCGCAAGGGCACAGGCCTGGTACTGGAACCGGGCATGGCCTTCACTATTGAGCCGATGATTAACGCCGGTCGCAGGCAGACCAAGTTGAACAAGAAGGATGGCTGGACGGTGACCACCAAAGACGGCCGCCTGTCCGCCCAATGGGAACATACCATGGGTGTCACTGAAAATGGTGTAGAAGTATTCACCCGGCGCAGCGGCGAGTCTTTTTAGGCGCAACTGTGACGATAGACAGCCAAGACCTCCCCAGCGACTTCTTCGACCCCGGCGAATTTAAATCTCAGCTGATCGGCGGCGATACCATTGCCTGCTGCAAGAGTGCTATCGCCAATGCGACGAACTACCTGGACCGGCAATTCCTGGCCGGCATGGAAGCCCGAACACTCCTCAACCTGCGCGCCAACTTTATGGACAACCTGCTGGGGGCCCTGTGGGATTGCGAGGACTGGCAGGACGCGCAGTTGTCACTGGTTGCCGTAGGTGGCTACGGGCGCGGTGAGCTGCATCCCAAATCTGACATTGACCTGCTCATCCTGCTGGGCGAAAACTGTAAAGACTGCGATCACCTGCTGGAAAAATTCCTCACCCACCTGTGGGACATAGGCCTGGATATCGGTCACAGCGTGCGCACTATAGAAGAGTGCGCGGAAAAGGCACGCGGTGATATAAGCATCCTCACCAACCTGATGGAGGCGCGTGTAATACGCGGCCCACAATCGCTGATGGATACCGTTCGCGAACAAACAGCAACCGATAAAATGTGGCCCAGCCCGGATTTTTTTCAGGCCAAACTCGATGAGCAGAAGGCCCGCCACAGCAAGTTTGCCGATACCGAATACAACCTGGAGCCGAATGTCAAAAGCTCACCCGGGGGGCTGCGTGACTTGCAGATCATCGGCTGGATCGCAGAACGCCATTTCGGCGTGGTGTCCCTGGAACACCTGAAAACAGAGGAGTTCCTGAACCCGGAAGAGTCGGATATTCTGTCCCGCGGGCAGGACTTTATGTGGCACGTTCGCTACGCCCTGCATATGATTACCGGCCGCGAGGAAGACCGCCTGTTGTTCGACCACCAGCGCGAGCTAGCCAAGCTCTGGGGCTTTGAAGATGGCGACAAGCTGGCGGTAGAACAGTTTATGCAAGTGTATTATCGCTGGGCGGGGGCACTGGGGCAGCTCAATGACGTTCTGATCCAGAACTTCGACCAGGCTATTTTGCACGCGGAGGACGAGGACAAGATAGAAATTCTCAACGGGCGTTTTCATATCCGCAATGGCTACATCGAAGCCACAGCGGAGAACCTGTTCCAGACCCACACCCCGGCACTGCTTGAAATTTTTCTGCTGTGCGCCACCAACGACAACATCACTGCCATCGGCGCGGCAACTGTGCGCCAGATACGCGATAATCGACACCAGATTGACGATGATTTCCGGGCCGATGCCGGCAACAAGAAGACCTTCATCGATATTCTCAAATCGCCCTTCAAACTCACGCGCCAGCTGCGCTCCATGACGCGTTACGGCATCCTGGGCAAGTACCTCCCGGAGTTTGGCAAGATCGTGGGGCAGATGCAGCACGACTTGTTTCACACCTACACGGTGGACGCCCACACCCTGGAACTGATAGAAAATATCCGGCGCTTCCAGATTCCAGAATTTAAAGAAAAGTTCCCCGTGTCCAGCCGGGTAACAAAACGCCTGCCCAAAATCGAATTGCTGTACATGGCCGGCCTCTATCACGATATTGGCAAGGGCCGGGGGGGTGATCACTCGGAACTGGGCGCGGTGGACGCCAGAGACTTCTGCCAGCGTCATGGTGTGGACGCCGTGGACACCGAACTGGTGGTCTGGCTGGTTCTCAATCATTTGACCATGTCGGCGTTCTCCCAGAAAAAAGATATTTCCGATCCGGAGGTCATACAACAATTTGCCGAACATGTGGGCGACCAGGTACACCTGGACTACCTTATGTCTCTGACGGTGGCCGACATCAATGCCACCAACCCCACTCTATGGAACGCCTGGCGGGCAAGTTTGCTGCGCCAACTCTACACGGAGACCACTCGGGCATTGCGCCGGGGGCTGGAAAACCCGGTGGACAAACAAGAGTGGATTGACAAGACCCGCGCAGCGGCGGCTGAGATACTTGAATACCGCGGCTTCACCGAGGAGGAACTGGCCGACCTATGGCGGGAGCGCGGCGAAGATTATTTTTTGCGCGAACGCACCGAGGATATCGCCTGGCATACCGAGGCCATAGCCGGCCACTACGACAAAGAGCAGCCCCTGGTGCTGGTACGCAGCACCACCGACTCCAGCGTGGCCAATGCTACACAGATATTTATCCATGCCCGCAGCAGAGTCCATTTATTCTCAACCATCTGCGCCGAGTTGGAGCAACTGGACCTCAGTGTTCACGATGCGCGCATCTACAATGCCAACGACGGTATGAGCCTGGATACCTTTTTTGTACTGGATTCCTCGGGAAAATCCTTCGCCGAAGACAGTGCCCGAATTAAACATATTGCCGAGCACCTCACCACGGCCCTGAACGACGCCGCCCGGGCGCCAGTTATCCCCCAGCGCAGGACACCGCGCCAGGTCAAATCATTCTCTATTCCCACGGTCACCAAGATGACGCTGGACGAGACTAAAAATCTCTCTGTGCTGGAAGTATCAACCCCGGACCGGCCGGGGCTGCTGGCAAGGCTGGGAAAAATATTTGTCGATTTCGATGTCGAACTACAGGCCGCCAAAATTCAAACGCTGGGTGAGCGTGTAGAAGACGTGTTCTTTCTCACCGACAATGCGCAACAGGCTATCACCGACGCCGATTTGTGCGAGGCCATTCAGTTGGCCATACGCACTGAGCTCGACGAGCAGGCGGCGGCCTGATATCCAA
>JADFVW010000405.1 GCA_015222725.1 Pseudomonadota bacterium
CTTACAATATTGTTCGGAGCGGTAGTAAGTATCGACGTGGTCTTCAATCTAATAGTCGGTGCCTACGGACTCATGGCTATCCCCACCATGACGGCGACGCTTTACCTGTCGCGCAACGTCATGCGCGAAGCGCGCAGCTATTTTTCCAGGCCACAGCTCACCACTGCTCAGTTGGCGGCTGAAGCCGAGGCTGCCCGATGAAATTGCTCCGGGGGCTTGCGGTGGTGTGTCGCCTGCTCATAGGCATAGGTGTATTTGATAAGGGTTGGCTCATCAAACATTCGGCCCAGAAACTGTAACCCCGCTGGCAGGTTCCCTGTGGTAAACCCCATGGGTACGGTAAAGGCCGGCTGGCCGGTATGGGGCGCAATAACCTGGCTGTTGTCGCCTTTATAGCCATCGAGATGGCCGATTTTGGCCGGTGGGTTGTTCCAGGTTGGATATATGATCGCCCCTACCTCATGGAAGTCCATCACCTGTTCGATCGCGCGCCGAAAGGCCACCCTGTATTTGTCGGTATACGGGTCGGTACATGGCGACCCGTCTTCATGAACCTGAATGGCATCGGACACCTTCATAAAATCATCAAGAATTTCCTTTATATAATCCGAATACACCCCGGAAGCTACAATCTCCGACAGGCTTTTTACCGGGGCACGCTCTCCCAGCGATTGTAAATACAGGCTGATATCGTGGGGGAACATCGGGCACCATTGATTCTGGCTGAGCGTATCAAAGTGCGGCACTACCAATGGATCAATAATTTCAGCACCCGCTGCTCGTAAATCACTGATCGCTTGTTCGAACAGGGCCAGTATCTCTGGGTCAGCGTCATTATCACTCAGAATACGCAGCACACCTATTCGCGCACCGCGCAGCCCATCCTTATCCAGATATCGGGTGTAGGACGAGGGTATTTTCCCCACGCTGTGTCGCGTTACCGCATCGTTTGGATCGTATCCGGCAATGACTTCAAGAAGCCGTGTCGCATCCGCTACGGAGCGCGCCATTGGCCCTCCCACATCATTGCGCAGGAACAGCGGGACGATACCAGCGCGGCTGGTCAGGCCCAGCGTTGAACGAAACCCGACAAGCGAATTGTGCGAGGACGGCCCTCGAATGGAATTACCCGTGTCACTCCCCAATCCTGCCGCTCCAAAATTTGCAGCTACCGCCGCGGCGGTGCCACCACTTGACCCGGCAGGAACGTGGTCCAGGTTATAGGGGTTTCTGGTTTCACCGGCGGTGGAGCTAATGGTGACTTTGGGGCTGAATGCCCATTCGGCCATATTGGAGCGCGCCAATACAATTGCCCCCGCCTCTTTCAGTTGCCGCACCTGGTAGGCGTCTGATTTAGCGATGTTGTCTTTAAGTAGTAATGACCCCGCTGTTGTGGGCAGCCCCATAACGTCATAATTGTCTTTGATAATCAGCGGGATGCAATGCAGTGGTCCGAGTCTCCCGGTGGCCTGGTAATCTTTGTCTAAACTGCGTGCAGACCCCAGGGCCTCCGGGTTTACTAAAGTAATGGCATTTAGTTTGCTCGATTGATCATACTTCTCAATTCGATTGAGGTAGGCGCCTACCAGCTGTTCACAATTGTAGGCACCTGCTTTAAAAGCATTGTGAATGTCGGATATGGAGGCTTCTTCCAGATCAAATTGAGGTAGAGCGCTGCCAGTAGATGACAATCCAAGCAGAACAACGAGCAATACAATTTTGGCTAAAGTGGATCCCAACATTTTTTCTTCCAGGCTGGTTACAACGTATGCGCCCCACTAATCGACAGGTGAGGCTATTGCAAACTTAACAACTCCGAGGTTGAATACAGTTCTTTGAACGCGCAGTATGCCGGAATGCACAACCACCAACATTAGAAATATGAGGAAGTAAAAATGTCAAATGAAGGCTATCACGAACCCATAGACGAACTCTCCGATGAAACCAGGGATATGCACAGGGCCATAACCTCTCTTATGGAAGAGCTTGAAGCGGTCGATTGGTACAACCAGCGGGTAGATGCCTGCAAGGATGATGAATTGAGAGCGATCCTCGCACATAACCGCGACGAAGAAAAAGAGCATGCGGCCATGGTGCTTGAGTGGATTCGGCGTAAAGATCCCGCTATGGATAAAGAGCTAAAGGATTATTTGTTTACTGAAAAGCCCATCGCTCACAAGTAACTAGCCAACATCTGACAAGGCCTTCCTGCGAGGGCCTGACGGTTTTCACTGATGCAGGGCAGTGTTCAACTTAACTGCTCGCGCCCGGCAGGGAATCAGCACCGGGTATTGCAGGAGCGACTACTCAAACGGGGTTGGCTCCGGGGTCTGATCAGTTGACGGCGGCAGTATCGGCAGCAGAAACAGGGGCTGGTCACCGGTCAGCGTCTTCAGAAAAGCGACAATCTGTGCATTCTCCTCCTTGCTGAACCTCCTGCCAAGCTGCAAGCGTCCCATGATATCCACGGACTCCGCAAGCGTCGCCGCTTCGCCGTCGTGGAAGTACGGATAGGTCAACTCCACGTTGCGCAGTGTCGGTACCTTGAACTTGAAACGGTCCGCATCCTCCCCGGTAACTGCACTCAAGCCTTCAGCGGCACTGCTGGTTTGGTAAGGCTCGATCAATCCCATTTTCTGGAAAGAACTGCCACCCACCGCTTCGCCGTTATGACAACCGATGCAGCCACTGCTCTTGAACAGTTCGTATCCAGCAAGTTCCGTGGGATGCAGCACATC
>JADFVW010000406.1 GCA_015222725.1 Pseudomonadota bacterium
GTCTGGGCCTCGGCAAAGTCGCGGTTAATATCGACCATAAACTCAAACATCGCCTGCCTGTCGGTATCGTTTTGCTCAAAAAAACCGGCATTGCTACCGGGTGTAATCGGCATGCTGAGGACTTTGGGGGGATTGCTACGGGGCAGCCTGCTGGGCTCCTGCTGTTGTTCATCAATGCGTCGGAAATCGAACACCAGATCCAGCTCCAGCCTCTCCACCAGAACCACATCGTCCTCGCTGAGTGAGGACAACTGGCCCGAGCGATAAAGATGGCCCCACTTCACGGTTTGCCCGCTGGCACTGGGGTAACCGCCAAAATCGCGGAAATTAGGGCTGCCCTGCAGGTCCAGCCTGCGCCCGGCGGGCTTATCGGAATTCAACATGCTATAAGAGAGCGGAACCCGCCCCTACCCTCCTTTATATTCAAAGACGGCGCGCAACAGCATTTTAATCAGTTTGAGCTGCCTCTCCAGGGCCGGCTCGCCGAAGGGATCTTGCCCCAGGACATCGCTGTACATAGGCGCCATGGTCACGTAGGACATAACCAGGTTATTGAAAGCCATCACCGCCCAGGGCTGCAAGTCGGTGTCGCCCAGCAGGGGAGTGCCGCCCCCCTCTATTGCCTGTGAAGAATTAAACATGGGGCGAAACAGCCTGTCGATTAATTCGTCCGTGTGCGGCCCTCCCGACAACGCCGCATGTTGCAACAGGCGGGCGAGATTCGGATTGGCGTGGTGCTGGCGCACGGTTTTCTCCAGCCACTCAAAGACCTGCTCATAGGTCAGCTGGTTTTGCTCCAGTTCCTCCAGGGGAGAAGAAAAACTCACGATCAGACGATCCAGCACAGCGCCGTACAAGGCCTCTTTGTTGCGAAAGTGGTTATACAGACTGGGTGTACGTATTCCCACCACATCGGCTACATCAGCCAGTGAGGTCGCGCTGTAACCCGCCGCAGCGAACAGGTCTTCCGCCGCGTCCAGAATCCTCTCCGACGTGGTCCTGGAGGGCTGGTTTTCTACTAATTTTTCTTCCATACGCCGGGGCGTTTATGCCACCCAATGGTTAATGACTAATAGGCGTTAGTATAACCCAAGCACCCCGTCAAAGGCAGGCTGCGGGCAAAACGTAGCGCCAGCCCCGCGGCAGAAGAAAAACAGACCTGTAGACGGCAGCAGGAAGCCCTCAAAAGTCGTGCAAAATCGGTTGACAAAAGCTCGCTTAATGTGAATAATCGCGCCTCCAGAATTTTTGACTCCATGAGGTAGTAAAACAGTGGCAAATTCACCACAAGCAAAGAAGCGCGCACGCCAGGCAGAGAAGCGTCGTACACTGAAAACCGGCCAGCGCTCTACAGTGCGGACTGTTATCAAGAAAGTTATCGCCGCGGTAGACGCCGGTGATGCAGAGAAGGCACAGGCAGCTTACAACGCCGCTGTACCTGTTATCGACCGTATGGCCGATAAGGGCATTCTGCACAAGAACAAGGCCGCACGGCATAAAAGCCGCCTGAACACGCACGTTAAGGCGTTATCTGCGTAATTGTAATCTCGCAGAGTTTCCGAAAGCCGACTTTTTAGTCGGCTTTTTTGTGCCTGTTGTTTCTGGATTAAGGTGGCTGTATAGCCGAGCTATAGGTGCCGGTATTTCTCTATCTGGACACGCCGTGAACCCATCCATGGGGGCTCGGCTGCCGCGTCCCTGCGGCAGACGGTCCTGATAGAGAAACACCGGCACCTATAGCTCTCTTTAAGTGATATTTATCCGGATACAACGGTACAAGCTTCCGTTGAAATGCACTTTTTCTGAGCCCGAAAAAGTATTGTACGTATAAATTCGGTCAGCCTCGGGGGTGCTGTGTGTCCGCGCCGGACCGTCTGAGGCCATGGATGGCCGAGGCGAGCCCGCATGGATGCGTCTTTTTGCGTGTCCGGCGCGGACACACAACACTCCCGAGGCGAAGGTACTCCACCAATATTTAGGCGGCTAAAGAAGTATCAAATTATCCCGATGAATAAGCTCATCATCACCCTGATAACCGAGCAACGACTCTATCTCCCGCGAGGGTGAACCCATAATCCGGCGCGCCTCATCGGCATTGTAGTTGACCAGCCCTCTGGCAATTTCGCGGCCCTGGCTGTCGTGACAGGACACCATATCACCCCGGGCGAAACGGCCCTCCACGTTGCGTACGCCCACAGGCAGCAGGCTGCGGCCCGACTTGCATAGCACCGTGACAGCACCGTCGTCGAGCTCTATGCTGCCCTGGATTTGCACCATGCCCGCCAGCCACTGTTTGCGCGCAGCCTGGGGTAATTTGCCGCTGCGCAACCAGGTGCCCACATTGTCACCCGACGCTACTTTCGCGACGATTTGGGCAACGCGGCCACTGGCGATGATGGTCTCGGTGCCAGAGCGCGCGGCCAATCTGGCGGCACGCACCTTGGTGATCATGCCACCGCGGCCCAGCGCGCCACCCTCTCCCGCCATTGCATCAAGCTCCGTAGCCTTGGCGTCGACTTTCTGTACCATTTTTGCGTTGGGATTATGGCGCGGATCCTCCTCAAAAAGCCCCTCCTGGTCCGTCAGTAATAACAAGCCGTCCGCGTCGATCAGGTTGGCCACAAGGGCGGCGAGGGTATCGTTGTCGCCAAAGCGGATCTCGTCGGTGACCACGGTATCGTTTTCATTAACAATAGGTATTACACCCAGTTTTAGCAGGGTATTGAGGGTGCCGCGTGCGTTGAGATAGCGATCGCGAGCCAATACATCGTCATGCCCCAGTAGTACTTGCGCAGTTTGCAGGCCATACTGCTTGAAAGCGGACTCATAGCTCTGCACCAGGCCCATTTGCCCTACGGCTGCCGCGGCCTGCAGGTCGTGCAACACGGTCGGGCGAGTCTTCCAGCCCAGGCGCACAATGCCCGCTGCCACGGCGCCGCTACTCACCAATACGACCTCACAGCCCCGCTGTCGCAGCCCGGCTAATTGCTCCACGAGGCTGGAAATAACGGTGCCATCCAAGCCCCGGCCGTCATTGGTCAGCAGGGCGCTGCCGACCTTTACAACCCAACGCTTCCCCTCAGCGACTTCAGCTCTATAGGCTTTCTCTACACTATCGCCTTTTTCTACACTGTCATTCATAGGCAGCTAGGGCGCGTACTCCACTTCGACATCGTCATCATCGTCCCAGTCGTCATCATCTTCATCAGCTCGCGCAACGGCATTATCGTGGGACTCCTGCCTGCGCATGGCGCGCAGCTTTTCAATTCGATCACGCGCCTCTTCCTGCATCTGTGTCTGCAGCTGCTGTTCTGCCGCCAGCACCTCGGGATCGGCCGCCTCCAGCGCTCGCACCTCCTCCAGATAAACCATCATGTCGCCACACAGGCGGCTGGTACCCTCGCCCCTGATAGCGGATATATCGTAGACCGGCCCCTGCCAATCCAGGGTAGCCAACACCGTCTCACGGCGCTCTTTAAATGTCGCTTCATCGATCAAATCGGATTTATTCAGGACCAACCAACGCTCCCGGCCCGACAATGTGGGGCTGAAGCGACCCAATTCATTGGCAATCGCCAGGGCTGATTCTGCGGGATCAGAGCCGTCAAAGGGTGCCATATCGACAATATGCAGCAGCACCCGATTGCGCGTGAGGTGCTTGAGGAAACGAATACCCAGGCCGGCCCCCTCGGAGGCGCCCTCGATCAGGCCGGGAATGTCGGCGATGACAAAGCTGCGGTGACCCTCAACCTTCACCACGCCCAGATTGGGGACCAGGGTGGTAAAAGGATAATCAGCCACCTTGGGCGTGGCCGAAGATACGGCGCGAATAAAGGTCGATTTGCCCGCATTGGGCAGCCCGAGAAGGCCAACATCAGCCAACACCTTGAGTTCCAGTTTAAGGGCCCGGTACTCCCCTTCACTGCCCGTGGTGGTCTGCCGGGGCGCGCGATTGGTGCTGGACTTGAACCGGGTGTTACCCAGCCCATGCCAGCCCCCCTGGGACACAATCAGCTGCTGCCGGTCCTCAGACAGGTCGCCCAACACTTCCGCGCTGTCTTCATCGATAATGGTGGTGCCAATGGGCACTTTCAGTATCAGGTCTTCACCACTGCGGCCGGTGCAGTTGCGCCCCGCACCCGTGGCACCACTCTCGGCCCGAAACGAGCGCTGGAAGCGGTAATCAACCAGCGTATTCATGGCATCTTCAGCCTCAAGAATCACGCTACCGCCATCACCTCCATCGCCACCATCGGGGCCACCCCTGGCAATATATTTCTCACGCCGGAAACTCATGGCGCCATTGCCGCCATTGCCCGCGTGAACCTTGATACTTGTTTCGTCTACGAATTTCATTGTGATCGCTACCTGATATATTCGGTGCTTTAGCCGAGTCCAGGCAAGGGAAGCAGAGGCCCATTCAGAACACGCCGTGAATCCATCCATGGAGGCTCGGCTGCCGCGTCCCTGCGGCAGACGGTTCTGAATGGGCCTCTGCTACCCTTCCCTTCCTTTCTGGCCAAACTCGTCCGCATGTATCGTCTAGTGTACATCCTTATATACATAAAAAAGCCCCGTCAACTGACGAGGCCTTTGAGTACTTCTGGAATGTGCGGTTTAGGCGCTTACCACCTGCACAAACTTGCGACTTTTCGAGCCTCTGACGATAAATTCTACTTTGCCAGGGGCGGTCGCGAACAAGGTATGGTCCTTGCCAATACCGACGTTAACGCCGGCGTGAAAACGCGTGCCACGCTGACGAACAAGAATGTTGCCGGCCAATACTTCTTCACCGCCAAAGCGCTTTACACCAAGACGCTTGGCATTGGAATCGCGACCGTTACGAGTACTACCACCTGCTTTTTTATGAGCCATTTTCCAACTCCTCCGTTAGGCCGAAATACTGGTAATCTTCACTTCTGTAAACCACTGGCGATGGCCAGTTTCTCTACGGTAGTGCTTACGGCGATTAAATTTGATGATTTTGATTTTCTTGTGACGTCCCTGGGTAACAACTTCAGCCGTTACCTTCGCTCCAGCTACAACCGGCGTACCAATTTTAACGTCATCACCGCCGCCAATCATGAGAACTTTGTCGAATTCGACCGTCTCACCCGTGGCAACTTCAATTTTTTCCAGCTTGAGGGTCTCGCCCTCTACGACACGGTGCTGCTTACCACCGCTTTCTATTACTGCGTACATTCTATGCTCCGTTTAGTTAGCCTGCTCGCATTTGAAAAAATCCCTTATAAATCAAGGGGACAGAGCCAGGCACAAACATTTAATTTACCCTGCCAGAGGGCCTTTTGGGGCGCTACAGGGGCAGAGGGCGGCGATTTTACTTAAATCAGCCCCTCTGGGCAAGGGTTATTTTCCATAAAAGACAAGGGCTTAGAGCGGCCACAACTTGACACTATGCGGGCCACACCCTAGCATGCGCGGGCATTTCTCGCTTGGAGTTCGGTCAGTTTTAGCTATGCAATCTATTCGTACATCGGTTCGCCGGGAACTGGACCTGGTTAACGACTTAATCGTCGATCAACTGCAATCCAATGTCCCCATGGTCGAAAACGTCGGCCACTACATTGTGGATGCCGGAGGCAAACGCCTGCGTCCTCTGCTGGTACTGCTGGCAGGCGCTGCCACAGGTGGTTGCAGTAAAGAGCACATAAAATTTGCTGCCGTGATTGAGTTTATCCACACCGCGACCCTGCTGCACGATGATGTGGTTGATATTTCCAGTTTGCGTCGCGGTCGACCCACGGCAAACGCCGAGTTTGGTAACGCACCCAGCGTATTGGTGGGCGATTTTCTCTATACCCGAGCATTCCAGCTACTGGTGCAACTCGCCGACATGAACATTCTCAGCCATATGGCTGACACCACCAACACCATTGCCGAGGGCGAGGTTTTGCAGCTGACTCGGGCTGGCGATGTGAGCACCACCGAAGCCCAATACCTGGAAGTAATAACTAATAAAACAGCCATTCTGTTCGCGGCGGCGTGCTATGGCGCAGCGACGCTCAGCGGCCGGGATGAGGAAACCAGGCAGCGGCAGCACGCCTTTGGCCTGAACCTCGGTATCGCCTTCCAGATGGTCGACGACGTACTCGACTACGAGGGCGACCCGGCAACCATGGGCAAAAATATCGGCGATGATCTCACCGAGGGAAAGCCCACCCTGCCCCTCATCTACACGCTACAGCACGGATCGAAAGCAGAGCAGACTCTGGTCAGGGACGCCATCACCCACAAAACTGCCGAGCACATAGAAGAAATTGTGGCGGCAGTCACACGCTGTGGTGCCCTGGACTACACCCGCACCCAGGCGCGGCACTACCACGACCTGGCCCTGGAGCAGTTGCAGCAACTTCCCGACAGCGACCACCGCTCTGCTATGATTGAGATCACAGCCCTCTCTATCAACAGGGACCACTAAATCACCAGGAACCAAATAGACAGATGGCAGAAACAACCCGTTTAACTGAACTGCCCGGTTTCAAAACTCTACACACCCTGGCAGCCGATCTCAAAAATGCCAACATCGAGCACATGTTTGCAGCAGATGAGGGGCGCGCGGCAAGTTTTAGCCTGAATGCGGCTGGCTTGTCGCTGGATTTTTCCAAACAGCTATTAGATCGCCAGGCACTTACAACCCTTTGCCAGTTGGGGACGGACGCCCAGTTGCAGCAACGTGCCAGCGCCCTGCTGTCAGGGGAACCACTCAATTCCACCGAGAACCGCCCCGCTTTACACAGCCTCCTGCGCACGCCAGAGCTGCCATCCACAGGGCAATCAACTACCCTGGCCGACAAGTTTGGAGAAGTTCTTGGCACCCGTGGGCGTATGAAGGAGTGGGCTGAGACGCTCAATGGTGGGGAACACAAGGGGTTTTCGGGAACGAATATCACAGACGTGGTCAATATAGGTATAGGCGGCTCGGATCTGGGGCCCCGTCTGGTCACAGAGGCTCTCAAACCCTATCACGGCAAACTTTCGTGCCACTATGTGGCCAATGTAGACCCCTCGGATCTAACAGATACACTCGCCGAACTGAGCCCGACATCCACCTTGTTCATTATCTGCTCAAAGTCCTTCCGCACCCAGGAGACGATGACCAATGCCCTGGCAGCCCGGCAGTGGATGCTACAAGGAGGCGCCTCGCCGGACGGCCTCAGCAAGCACTTTCTCGCCATGACCACCAATCTGGAGGCCGCTGCCGAGTTTGGTATCGCCGCAGAAAACTGCCTGCCCCTGTGGGGTTGGGTGGGGGGGCGTTATTCCGTCTGGTCAGCCGTCGGCTTGAGTTGCGCCATCGCCGTGGGTTGGGATAACTTCCAGCAATTTCTGGACGGTGCCGCCAGCATGGATGCCCATTTTTCCAGTGCTGACATCCAGTCCAATATGCCCATGCTAATGAGCCTGCTGGAAGTGTGGAACAGTAATTTCCTGGGGGCGACCAGCCATGTCGTCCTGCCCTATGACCAGCACCTGCAACGCCTTCCGGATTTTTTGCAGCAGCTGACCATGGAGAGCAACGGCAAGTGTGTGAACGAATCCGGCGCCTCGCTGGATTACAATACAGGCCCTGTTTTGTGGGGTTCCGCAGGCACTATGGGTCAACACTCCTTCCACCAGCTTTTGCACCA
>JADFVW010000407.1 GCA_015222725.1 Pseudomonadota bacterium
CAGGGAACATTGTCATACATATCAGCATAGGGCTCCCACAGAATCACATAGCCGCCCGGACGAATGTTTTTCATGGCACGATTCAAATAATCAATACCGTGGTCAGGTGTAAACCAGGCAAACTTTCTTATCAGGAAAATCATGTCATAAATGTCTACCTTGCCCCATCCATCTGTGGTGGCATCGCCAGTGTTTTTCACCATTTCCAGCGGTTCTTTCTGGTAATTATATTGCTTCAGGACCGTGGGTAGCACCTCGATTAACTGTGGCAAACAACAAACTGTAAGGTCGATGCTGGGCTTCTGCTCCATCATTGCTTTTGCCATACTGACGCCTACTGTGCCGCAGACAATATCATTCACATTTGACAAATCCAGCTGCCTGGATAGTTCTTGTGCAGGCCTGTAAAGCATGGACGTCATCATTGATGCTGAGTTTAGTATCAATGGGCTTTCCGGGTTATATACCTTCAGATCAGGGTGGCCATCGTTGCCCTGTAGTATTTCTGGTAAGTCCTTCCATTTATCCCAACTACCATCCATAAAGTCGACTGTACTGGACTGAGTATTCCAGTATTTGCTCAGGAAAATTTTTCGCCCAAAGTCTGTCAGACCATATGCCTCTACCCCATCCACCGTCCTGGGTTTCGCGATACACGCGACAACAAGGGGATCAAGTAATACTTTAGCAGCCGGTACTGTCATTTTTAAGAATTCTGCAATTTCCTTTACCGACTTCTGTGTTTCGAGAAACTGGAATAAGCCAAGTTTTTTGGCCGCATTGACCGCCGCGCTGGACTGATAGCCTGTAACAGTACGCATAAATTCAAAGCCATCGAGTGTCATTCGCACCGACTTCGGCAGGGGAATAAGCTCACCCAGCGCCTGCATCATAAGCGTGCTGGCTGTAATAAGCCTCTGTTTAAAAGCCATTTTTTTCTCCCATCGGGTAGTGTTTAGTCTAGTTATTTACTTGTTTCATTGAGCACGCTCAGTGAGTATACTTATATTATAAAAGTAAATAGACGCCGTCAAGCTCTGTCTTACTCCGCCCAACCGTGAACAAACAAAGCTTTTGCCGACCCTGGAACAAGGGGCTAGAATTAACGCCATGAATCAAACGACCAATAAGAGAATTCAGCAAAAACAGCAAACAGCGCTGCTGATTCTGGATGCCGCCAAAAAACTGTTCGCAGAGCAGGGTTTTGAAAACACCACAACACGCTCCATTGCCACAGAAGCGGGAGTAGGCATAGGTACAGTTTTTGCCCACTACCCCGATAAAATCACGCTACTGGGCCAGGCCTTAAGAGGTGAAATTGGCCAGGTAGTTGAAAATAGCCTCAAAATACTGGGACAGCATCAGGAGTTTACCGAGCAACTGGTGCATTTAAGTGTCGGTTTGATGGCGTACTACATCAAAAATCAGAGCCTGGCGAGGGAACTGATAAAATACGCTACGTTCCAGAAGGGCCCCGAAGCAGCCGCCTTTAATGAGCAGATGACTAACTTTGCCCTGGTAGCAAGCGGCATCATTGAGCAGGCAGTAAAGAAGGGCGTCCTGGATAGCCAAGTACAAGTATCCACCATGACAAAAAATTATATGGCGATACATTTTTTTGTTGTAGGTCAGTGTCTGCGCCTTGATGCACCGCAACTAGAAGAACAAACCACACAGCTACGAGAAATGGTACAGGCCCTGTTCACGGGTTACTGCCTCCGGGGTAAAAGCCTCCCTTAATAACGGGAGAATTGAAGCCCGGATTTTACCGCCACAGAGGCCCGCTTCCCATAGCCCGTCACTTAACTGTTCATCAAAGCTGCAATCTGGCCGTGATAGAACATCTGCTTTTCCAGTGTCATATTATGAATGGGCGGGCACAGGCACACAGAGTCTGCAATACTCCATATCGGTTCAATCCGCTCACGAACCTTGTCGATATCACCAATGGCAAAAAATGCACGAACCATTTCATCTGGCACATGGCGTGTGCCCTCTTTGTAGGTAGAGTTCCTCACAGCCTCCTGACAGGCGCGTGCCTCCTTACCAAAACCGTGGGCTTCAAAGAAGCTTTCATACTGGGCGGCACCGGCATAAAAGGCGATGGTTGGCCTCGCGTCATCCAGCGCCTCAGCCTCATTCGGGTTTGGTGCAACCATTGGCCAAACATTAACCTCAATATCACTGCGTGCCCGACCCGACACCTTCAACTGATCCTCTATAGCAGGCTTCATTTTCTCTACAGTCCATTCCACCGACCACATCGGGTGACCAATAACACCGTCGCCGATCTCAGCCCCCATACGTACAAGTTTTTCACGAAGCGCAGCTATCCAGATGGGTATGGCAGGGCGAACGGGTGGAGTCATTGGCTGCAGGTCGAGAAAATCTGCTTTAAAGTATACCCCGTCATAGGGCTCAATCTGATCCCTGCCAGCCTGGGATATAACATGGCGAACAGCACCGATGGTGTCACGCAAATGGGTGAGCGGTTTATGTTCTGGCGCACCGAACACACCCGTTGTCCAGGACGAGACACTGGTGCCCAGCCCCAAAACTGCGCGCCCCATAGAAATATGGTCCAGGTCCATGATGGCGGTGGCGGTTTCGAAAGGGCTCCTGGCGGCTGCGATGGCGATACCGCTTGCAATTTTTATTCGCTCAGTGACCGCCGCTGCGACTGCAAGCGAGGCAAAGGGTGGGCCGTACAGCTGAGCGGCAAACAGACCCTCCAAGCCGGAAGCCTCTGCCTGCCTGGCCATTTCCACTAAAATCGGCCCCGGCATAGGGGCAACAACTGCCCAATATTTACGGTCCTGCGCCTGAGCATTCTTGTTACTCATCATCTTCCCCTCACCTATTTTCATGAATTAAATAATCGTTACTGCGAGTAAACACCTTTTGCATCCGTGGCAAACACCTCAAGCAAGAAGCGCTCCTGGGGCTTCTCCGACGCAGTTTTTGGAATGGCTTCTACAACTTGCAAATAACTGGGTACAAAATTGGACTCCAGCCCCACCCGGCAAGCCGTAAAAACAGCAGCTGAATCGAAGTTGTCCGGCTCGGCAACGACTATTGCAGCCACCACATCTTTTTCGCCCGGAGAACCACTGGCAGCCGGTACACCGTAAACAAAGACATCGCTCACCTGGGCACACTCTGCTATCACGCCCTCGACGAAGCCGGGGTTGATAAAATCGCCATTGTGGCGAATACCGCCCCCTTTACGATAATCAAAGAATAGCCAACCCTCTTCATCTTTGTGGCAGATATCCCCACTACGCAACCAGCCGCCATGCGTTTTATCACTGGAAGCCTTGTCATTGCCAAAATACTCTACCTGAGGTGCCTCACCACTTTCCAGGCGACTGACCAGCTCACCCTGCTGCCCTGCGGGACAGGGTTGATCCTTTTCGTCGAGTATTTGTATTTCCAGACCCGGAGGAGGCTTACCAAAGGAACCAATAGGCCCGACACCCAGAGGCTTGATAGACATACCCCCTTCAATCGCACCATAAATTTCCATCACCTGTACGTTAAAACGCTGTTCAAATTTCTCCCAGATGACCTGAGGCATGCCGGAGCTAATGACGAAGTTCACCGGGTTATCCGCATCATCCGGACGCTCTGGCTCAGAATAAACAGCCGTGGACATACCACCGAGTAGATTGAATACGGTGTTGCCATACTTGCGTGTAATATCCCACAAGCGCGACTTGGTAAAGCGGCGACTGAATACCGCCCGCAAGCCCTGCCCCAGGGTCGGCCCCAGAGTCATCATCTGAGCATTACCGTGGGTCAGGGAAAGCCCGGTATAGGGCCTGTCCTGCTCGGTGAAACCCACCAGATAACCAAACATTGTGGCCATCCCATACTGTTCATTGCTGCGCACCACACCCTTGGGGTCACCGGTGGTACCCGAGGTATAGAGAATCTCCAGAGGATCGGCTGCACCGTGAAGACGAACATCCACCGCCTTGAATGGCCGGTCGAGAATAGCGGCAAAATTTTCTGCCTCCTTAAGTGAATCTGTTTCCAGATAGTCCCCTTCGCGGGACTCCAGAACCCATATCCATTCCAGGGCCGGCAGTTGCTCCCGCACTTCTGCCAGTTGAGCCAGGCAATAATCTGCGCAGATTATGCCGCGGCATTCTGAGTTGCTCAGGGTATAAGCCAGTTTATTGCCCCGGGTACGCGGATCAATGGGTACAAAAACACAGGCCGATACCGAAGCGCCTACCATACAATCGACAAACTCCGGGTGGTTGCGCATCAGCAGGGCAAAACGGTCGCCGCGCTCCATTCCCCTGGCGATAAGCCCGGCCGCAACACGGTGACCATTTTCCATCAGGTCGGCATAGGTTCGCAATTCGTCCTCGCGCTGCCCTCCCCCCTCGAAGGTGAGTACATCCAGGTCAGGTTTTTGCTCTGCACGGGCAGCGATAAGATCTGCCAGTATCAACTCGTTGGTTTCGCGCATGATGACTTAGTTCCCTAGAATAGTAATACAAAGAGCTGCGGCATCAGTGCCGATGGTGCCACCCCCATTGTGGGCCAGACCAAGGCGCGCGCCCTCAACCTGACGCTCACCGCTGCGTCCCTGTAATTGCTCGGTCAATTCTACAATCTGAGCGATGCCAGTGGCACCTACCGGGTGCCCCTTGCGCAACAACCCGCCGGAAGTATTAACAGGCAGACGACCACCCAGCCTGGTTGAGCCATCTGATATCAGGCTACCACCCTCGCCCTTGCCGCATAGACCCAGGTCTTCATACGCCATAATTTCTGCCGGCGCCGAGGCGTCGTGTAATTCGATTACTGATAAATCCTGCGGGCCTATACCCGCCTCCTCGTAGGCCTCGTTGACTGCCAGCATGGCAACCCCGCTCTCACCAACCTCCTTGTCCCAGCCAGAGCGCAGAACGCTGGACAGTACGCGTACACTTTTTTGTATGCCCAGTTGTTTGGCTTTTCTCTCAGATACAATTACAACCGCAGCTGCGCCATCACCGATGGGTGAACACATGGGCCGGGTTAGTGGCTCTGCAATCATAGGGGAGGATAAAACCTCTTCTACTGAAAGGGCTTCACGATACTGTGCCCGGGAGTTAAGTGACCCGTGTAGGGAGTTTTTTGCCGACACACCGGCGAATTGCTCCACCGTGGTGCCATAGGCTTTCATGTGCCCGCGAGCAGCCATGGCATAAATATCCATAAACATAGAGCGTTTTTCGCCCGCTCCCTTGCTCGCCGTACCCGCACCGCTGGCTTCCGCACTTTTCTTCAGCCCGGCCATTATTTCCGCGAAGGCCTCAACATCCACTGCCCCGGAAAAAGCGCCAAAAGTCTTGCGCTTGTCCTCGTGATAGAGCTTCTCTACACCCAGGGCCAACACACAGTCATAATAACCCGCCGACACCATCGCACAGGCCTGGTTAAAGGCGGTGGAAGAACTGGCGCAGGCGTTCTCTACATTCACCACGGGAATTTTTCCAATCCCCATGCCGCGCAAGACCACTTCACCGCGAATACACTCCTGTCCGGTAACAACCCCGGCAGCAGCATTGCCTACCCATGCTGCTTGCAGGTCGGACTTTTCAATCCCCGCATCCTTGAGAGCCGCTACTACAGCCTCAGCACCGATGGATTTAAGCCCTCTATCAAGGTATTTACCGAAGCGGGTCATGCCAACACCGGCGATAGTTGCATTAAGTTTCATTTGTCTATCTCCCGTTACAACAAGCCAGGGGGGTCAACTTCCAACGCCCGCTGCAGATAATCCAGTTCATCCTCACGCTCGGGTAATGGTGCTGGAGTTGTAAATAGCTTGTCCCTCGTTAACTCTTCAACAACCGCTTCACTACGCGGGAAAGGCTGGTCGTAATGGTTCATGGAAAAGAGCGTTTCGAAAGGTTGGCGAGGCCGCTGGCCGCCAGCCTCCCAGTGTTCCGCCGGATAGCCCACGGTTTGCAGCAGCAGCAATCTACAGTGATCAGGAATGCCTAACCCCGCTAATATCTGGTCGCCAGCAGGGCTGCCCAGGCAGCAGGTACCCAGCCCCAATTCATAGGCCATCAAAGTAGCCTGGGCAATGCCCTGGCCACAGTCGATCTCATTCAGTCCCGGTTCCTTGAGCTTATCCCTGATGCTGTCAAAGATTGGAATCAGAACCTCATCCATCGCCTTGCGCTTCTCTTCCTTGCTGCCAAAGCCCAGGGCTCCTGCATCCAACAATTCGTGTAGACGATCACTCTGCTCATCAACTGCAGAGGGGTCGCAGTACCACACAATTACCGCCGGTGCCTTGCGAATCTGCCAACCGGCAACCGGAGCCTCCAATGCATCTATCTGCTCTTGTGTCGCAGTATTTTTAAATACAGCGACAGCCCGAAGGCTCTGCACGTTGCCCCAGTGGGAAGCAATGCGGGCCGCCTCAAACATCATCTGAATTTTTTCCGGCTCCACCGGCTTATAAGGGCGAACAAAGCGAATAGAGCGCCTGCGCCCAATAGTTTCTCTTAATTCCATAGTCTTGCTCTCCTGCTGCAGTAATTTCGGGCTTACAGCCCCTGTGTTTATGCCAGACGATCAGTTCCCACCAGAGCGAGAACTTCATTGCAGCCATCCTCAACCATGGAAACACGTGCGTCGCGAAAAATCTTTTCTATGGGATACTCCTGACTTGTGCCGGCGCCGCCAAATATCTGCAGGGCGTCACTGGCTACATCGAAAGCAGTTTGAGTGGATGTAATTTTCGCAGCTATGGCCGCCTCCAGGGCGGGCATCTCGCTGGCGGCATTATACAAGCTGACTCTGCGACTCAGAGCCCGGGCTGCCTCAACCTTGCGATACATAGTAAACAGCCTGGCCTTGACACTCTGATGCTGGATGATGGGTACACCACCCTGAACCCGCTCCCTGGCATATTCCAGAGCCAGGTCAAAAGCCGCTCTAGCAGTACCAACAAAAATCATACCCATGCCACCATTGGCCATGCACAGAGTCATATCGGTGAAGAGGCCGTAGTCATTGGGCCCACAAATCATGTTACTGGCTGGGATTCGCACCTGATCAAAAAAGATTTCACCCTGACTCAGGGCGCGCTGGCCGATTTTTTTTAGGGGCTGACCCCGGGTGATACCTTCGAGGTCCAGTGGCACCAGAAAGATGCCGCCACCACGCAGACCGTCTGCTGTCTCAGTCGCGCAATACAAGGCCGCCGAACGTGCAATTGGCCCATTGGAGACCCAGGCCGATTTCTGACCGCTGATAACAAACTCATCACCCTCGCCCCTGGCAATGCAATTGGGTTTACTGTGCTCACTACCAGCGACAAGTTCCCGATTATTAAAATCAATCATGTCGCTGCCATGATTAGGCTCGGTAATAGCCCAGCAACCCAAATCATTAGCTGGAAACCGCTCCATCAGTTCTGTGTTGGCCACCATGGTGGCCAACAGTGCCGGCATGCCTGCGGTACTGAGCGCAACAGCCAGGCCTGAATCCCCCCAGCCCAACTCCTCGCTGATAATACAACGTAGACGGGCGACAGCAACCGGATCCATCTCCGCATCCATGTCATTGAAACCCAAGCGTTGGTACTGGTTAAATACGTCCCAAAAAATAGAGTCCGGGGCAATGACTTCATCGGGGGTCAATTTATCCAGGGCTTGTCCGGCCGGGCGCAGAACCTCTACGGCAAAGCGGTGGGCAACGTCTTTTATCTGGCGCTCATCTTCTGACAGGTCAAAATCAAGATTTGGAACAGGCATGCTTTACTCCTCAGTGGACCGAATCTTGTCCACGCAGACTATCATTATTTTTCATATCTGCCATAAGCAAGTCCGAGAATCGAAAATCGCTTGGCATATAGCCTATATGCACAGCTTCACAGCGCGATTGATACAAAACAATTAAAATACATATTGTTTAAACATGAGCTTACTGGCCGCTAAACTTCGGCTGCCGTTTTTCGAAGAATGCCATACCACCCTCCATGGCATCCTTGCTCGCCAGGGTAATATTTTGTCGCTGGCCTTCCAGGTCAATAACCTCAGACAAGGTCATGCCCATTCCTCGACGCAGAATCTCTTTGGCATAGCGCTGGGCCAGGGGCGCACCCAGAGCAAGTTTCTCGGCCCATGCCTGTGTTTCCTCAACCAATGTGTCCGCTGCCACGACCTTATTCACCAAACCCAGCTCCAGGCATTCTTTCGCCGAAATTTTCTCCGCCTCTACAACCTTCTGCAAAGCGCGTTTGTAACCCAATTGATTCACCAGATGCCAGCTGGCACCACAGTCTGGCACCAGACCCAGTGTCGCGAAAGCCATGTAGATATAGCCATTATCCGCCATGATACTGAGGTCGCATACCATCGCAACCGCGCTGCCCCCACCTGCTGCCGCGCCCTGTATCGAGGAAATATAAAGTTTAGATGATTCGTGAATCATCATCAGGAAAGGCTTGTACTCTTCCTCGATATGATCGGAAACCTGAGCCTGGCTTGGCATGCCGTCAACCAGGTCGGCACCCGCAGAAAACCCACGGCCTTCAGCAGCGATAACAACCACGCGCACATCATCGTCACTGTCGGCCTGACGGATTGCCTCCATCATATCTCGACGCAATGCAGTGCTGAAGGCATTTCTGGCGTCTGGCCTGCTCATACGAATGGTGGCCACCCGGTTTTCTACGCTGTAGAGTACTGTTTCAAATTGATTCATACTATTTTCTCTTCCCCGGATAACAGGGTGGCAAGCATTTAACTCAGCGCACCGCTATCACGTAATTGTGTAATCTGTTGCTCGCTAAAACCCCACTCGCCCATCACTTCATTGGTATCTTCTCCCGCCGCACGGGCACCGGATTTCACCTGGGATTCTGTGCGACTGAAACGCGGCGCAGGAGCAGGTTGCGTCATACCGTCAACCTCAATGTAGGTATTGCGAGCCACATTATGGGAATGCGTCTGCGCCTCAATGAAATCCAGTACTGGCGCAAAACAGACATCGCTGCCCTCCATTAATTCACACCACTGGTCGCGAGTTTTGGTTTTAAATATATCAGTCAGCTTGCCTTTCATATCCGGCCATTTAGCCGGATTATTCTGGTCGCCAAAAATTTCGGAATCGAGTTGGGCTTTTTCAATGAGCAGCGCGTAAAACTGTGGCTCAATAGAACCGATGGAAATGTATTTGCCATCTCGCGTCTCATAGGTCTCATAGAAATGAGCGCCAGTGTCGAGCAAATTGACACCCCGCTTGGGGCTCCACATTCCCATGGCATGCAGGGAGTTGAACATTGCCATGAGTACAGCGGAGCCATCGGTCATTGCGGCATCCACAACCTGCCCCTTACCCGAACGCTGGACCTCATACAGTGCCGCCAGGATTCCGGTAACCAGAAACATGCCACCGCCGCCATAATCACCCACCAGGTTGAGAGGCGGCACCGGCTTGTCATCGGCCCGCCCCATAGCGTACAAGGCTCCGGTCAGGGAGATATAGTTAATATCATGTCCGGCTGTTTTAGCCAGCGGGCCATGCTGGCCCCAACCGGTCATCCTGCCGTAGACCAACTTTGGATTGCGCGCCAGACATTCATCCGGGCCTACACCAAGCTTCTCAGCCACACCCGGGCGAAACCCTTCAAATAACACATCGGCCTGCTCCACCAGTTTCAGCAGGGTTTCAATACCTTCTGCATTTTTCAGGTTCAGGGCGATGGAGCGTTTACCTCGGCCATTACAGTCGGGCAGACGAATTTTGTTCGAATCGGTAGCGCGATCCACCACGATGACATCTGCACCCATATCTGCCAGCATCATGCCAGAAAATGGACCTGGACCAATGCCCGCCAACTCGATAACTTTTACGCCCTGCAATGGCCCCATGGCTTTTATGCCTCCTGTAATTGGGCTGCTTTATCGCAGGCAATTTTGGGAGGTTCAAACCTCTCACCAAATGCCTCCACCAACTCATTACAACGATCGACAAAGCGCTGGTAGCCGTAGGTTTCTACAAACTGCAGGAAACCGCCAGTCCACAGCGGAGCGCCTATACCCATAATAGAGCCAATATTACCGTCTTCCACTGAGCGCAGCACACCGCTTTCCAGGCACTTGAGCGACTCAATAACCTGTCTGAACAACAGGCGGTCTTTCATGTCATTTTCAGCGCACTGTACCTCGGGCTTGTAGTACAACTCATATAAAGTCGGCCAGATGCTCTTGCTGCCATCCTCAGCGTAGTCATAAAAACCACCGCCGTGGTGCCGCCCACCACGACCGTATTCTTCCACCATGGTATTGACAACCTCAACGCTGGTGCGGTCGTCGCCAAATTCTTCTGTCAAACCCAATTCCTCCCAGGTGCTCTGGGCCCTGTGGGTTAACGCCTGGCTGATTTCATCATAAACTGCCAGGGGCCCAACCGGCATACCCAGGGCTTTCCCCATGTGGTCGATTTGCACAGGGTGAAGACCCTCGGCCAACAAGCGTACACCCTCGTCCAGATAGGTTCCGAAGGTGCGCGAAGTGAAAAAGCCCAGTGAATCGTTGATCACAATGGGGGTCTTGCGTATCTGACGAGAATAATCAAACGCCTTGGCCAGTGTTTCATCGGATGTCTTCTCACCGCAGATAATTTCTACCAGAGGCATTTTGTCTACTGGAGAGAAGAAGTGAATACCGATAAAATTTTCCGGCTTGCTGCTCGCCTCGGCCAGACGGGTGATAGGCAGGGCAGATGTGTTGGAACCCCACACGCCATTTTCTGCCAGATAGCCCTCAGTTGACCGGGTAATCTTGTTCTTGAGCTCCATATTCTCAAATACAGCTTCAATAATAAGATCACAGCCCTGTAGATCAGCATTGTTTTCGGTGGGTTTAATCAGGCCCAGAATGTCGGCTTTCTTTTCTTGGGTCATCCGGCCCCGCGAGACACGCTTATCCAGTAGTGTCTCGGTGTAAGCTTTGCCCTTCTCCGCCGCTTCCTGGGAGATATCCTTGAGGACAACCTCAATACCTGCCATGGCAGAAACATAGGCGATACCCTGCCCCATCATGCCCGCACCGAGGATACCAACTTTCTTCACACTGGTCGGCTCAACATCCTGGGGGCGACTGGCACCACCATTGACCTTATTCATGGCGAAGAAGAAGGTGGATATCTGATTCTTGGCTTCCGGTGTCACTGCCAGAAAAGCCAGCGCACGGGACTCTACCAACAGTGCGGTATCAAAATTCAACCTGGCAGACTCAACTGCAACATCAAGGATTTTTTCCGGGGCCGGCAACAGGCCGCGGGTTTTTTGCAGCAGCATGATGGGCGTACCCATAATGACTTGTGCCAGCTTCGGAGATGCTGCACTGCCTCCTGGTATCCTGTGCCCGGGGCGATCCCACGGCTGTACAGCTGCCTCTTCCCTGTCCTTGTTTTCCAATATCCAGGCCTTGGCGCGGGGCACCAGATCTTCTATATTTTCCACGACCTCATCGATCATACCCTCAGCCATTGCCTTGGCTGGCACGACCTTTTTGCCCTCCAGCAAATAAGGCAATGCCTTTTCAAGCCCAAGCAGGTTTACCATGCGAACAATGCCGCCACCACCGGGCAACAGTCCAAGCCCAACTTCGGGCAGGCCCAGCTGAACCGATTTGTTGTCCCACGCAACACGGTAATTACAGCTCAGGCAAAGCTCAAAACCACCGCCCAGGGCCGCGCCGTTTATCGCGGCAACTACCGGCACAGGAAGCTTCTCCAGTCGCCGCAGACCATCTTTAATATTGGCGATAACCTCCATAAAAAGAGCTTCGTGACCTTTTTCTACCGCCAGCAACTCGTGCAAATCACCCCCGGCAAAGAAAACGCTCTTGGCTGATGCCAGTACTACACCGGTGAGCCCTTCTTGTTGCTCCAGCTTCTCCACCGTTTCAGCCATGGCTGTGCGGTATTCCGCATTCATTGCATTGACCGGACCGGTCATGTCCATAGTGATAGTTACGATGCCATCGGCGTCCTGCTC
>JADFVW010000408.1 GCA_015222725.1 Pseudomonadota bacterium
ACCTAATACAGGTTCATTAGAACCCGCAGTCCACTCAATTACGTTCACTTCGAATGGCAAAATCGTAGCGTTTGGTACCAAGCCAACTTCAGGCGAAATTACCAGACCACCTTCCGAAGGAATGAACGTTCCCTCTTCACGATCCCAAACACCGTTGCTTGCATCCAGTACTACTGGAATATCGCGAGCATTACACTCTACGCTGGCAGGAACCAGCGCTGCAGCTTGAGCCGCAGTCGGACAATCTGTTCCGTCAGCACCACCCAGAGTGTACCTGGTGAGGTCCAGCATCAAATACTGGCCAGGCAGAGTAACAACCCAGTCGGTAGATACGTTACGAGCAGAAGCTACTGACCAGTCGTTGATAACAGACAGAGCACCCAGGCCATCAGCGGCACGAATTATTCCATCATAGCTACCACGAGCGGTGTCTAAAGGTGAACCACCATCCATATCAGGGAACAGGAAGCTATACGCATCCGGGACGCCCAAGATGATTATTTCCTGGTTAGTCATCATAGCATTAGCGGCGAAGTCCTGAATGTGAACCGCATCGCTACCAAATTCCAGACCAGAGGCTGCGTCACGGATAAAGTAGGACACTTTCAGTACGTTAGGTGTATCTTCGAAGTTGTTGATGCTTGGAACAGCAGCAAGCAACTGAGCCGCAGTTAGCGTTTGTACTGTCGCAATACTGCTATAAACACCTTTAGCGTTTCCTTCGGCAGGGACAGCTGGAGCGGTTGTGCTAACACGGAAGAAGTTACTCTCAACGGCGCCACAGTCAGCGGGAACACCAGCTGCGTGCAGTGCGGCTGCAGCCATAGGGCCGTCGGTGTGCTGAGCCATACCGATAATTTCGATATAACCTTCTTCAGCACCTGATGCGTACAAACCAGGCATTGGGAAGTCACCGCCCGGACGTAAAGGTGCGGTACAAGTGGTGTCGTCAGTTTTTACAACAATGCCACCGGAGGAATCATCGATAAAACCAGTCCACACGTCATGGGGAGACATAATAATGTTAAAATCGAGTGCATCCATGGAGTCACTACCACGACGCCAGCGCAGTTTAACAACCTGAGTTGCGTCACTGGTGTTGGTGATGTGCAGGCCTGAAACAAAATCACCTTCCACGGTGTAATAAGGTACGATAGCCATATCGCCAAGGCCGTTGCTAGATATAGCAGCCTGGGTAATACCAGCGTATCCGACTGTTGCTGCAGCTACTGCTGTGGCTAGGCCTAATTGCTTGAAATTCGCTTTCATAAGAGGAGCTCCTAATATTTTCATTGTGTTAATCAATTGTTACATCAATTGTTAGCGCTATTATTGCTAACCGCAGCCAGCTGTCAACCAATCACAGCTACTTTACTTTGGTACTATGCCACCATTCACCTTCCACATGAATCCAGCTCTCGTGGAGGGTAACCGGCAGCGCGCCCATCGCAATTGAAGCTGAGGAGGTTTGTTTGGTCGGCTTGGACATGACCCTCACCGCCACACTCGCCACAGCTGCCCGCGCATCATAATTAAGTATGTCTACTCCTGTCAACTCCCAATCGACACTATAAGAAAATTTATTTAGATACATACTCTTAGGGAATATTCTTCGGTAATTAGGTGAGGCATATGTATAGACGTTTGAAAAGTCTTTTTCTTCCATAAATTTCCAGCGTTCTGTCACTCTTTTTTCAAGAGCGGCGGCCTGCTCAGGGCTCAATGGGGCAGGCTCGTCATTCATTGAGCAGGCAGAGGCTAGCAACAGCAGGCAAACCGTCGCCAGGGTCAACAGGCGACCGAGAAGGGTATTTTTTTCTAAGTTATTCATTTTACTACAGTTTTCTCCAGATTTTGCGGCATTATATAGTAACAGCGCAGCGATGCAAGCCGGCGGCGCCTAAGGCCGGTGACCGCTCTTTGCCTAGCGCAGGGTATAACTACCTTGCCGTGCTGCCACCGCCCGCTGATACAAAGCGACATCTTCCGCGTGGAAACATTCAATCTGTGCCCTTAAGTCTGCCGACATTTCGAGCCGTCCGGAGCCCTTTTCGGGTGCATCATCCCGTCGGTTCATTTTACGGGGTGTGACATTTTCACCAAAAAAACGCTGCGCAAAGACCTGTAAATCCTCCTCGTAGTGCTCGGTAATGCCAATAAAATCAAGATTTTCGGCTGGCAGCCCCCACAGAAAAGCGCTGTAGACGTTTTTCAGCTCTTCTGAGAGGCAAAACGCCTCAAGGGTCCAGCTTTCTTCTACTACACGTCGGTGCAGTGACGACACCAGGGGGGAATCCGAATCATAGGCACGCAGCCAATAATAGTAGTGTGATACCAGACGAGACACCGGCTCCCGCAACCAGGTGACAAAGTGACATTCCCGCGCTTCCGCCAGGGCAAGGTATTTGGCGGGCAGGAAGTGGCCGTGTATACAATTTACAGAGGCTAGATCTGCCGCGAGCAGACGAGAATTCGCTTCCTCCGCCATACGGTGTCGCTGGGCCGGGGAGTAGGCCAGTGGATAATCAGCATAATCCTGCTGGAAGTCACTCCCAAAATGCTCCTCCAGGGTGGCCCTGAAACTCACCCCGGCAGTTTTAGGCATATGGACCGAGATTATCAAAGCCTGGGAATTCAACACGCTGTACTACTTAGGTAACTCAATGAGCTCCATATGGCGAACCTGGGAGCGCAGCTCCTCGCTCACTTCGCGCAGATCTGTTTCGTTGTATATCACCCTGGGAGTGATAATAACCAGCAACTCCGTGCGACGGTCTGTTTTCGATACCGTGCCAAACAGCGGACCGATCAACGGAAGTGAGTGCAAAAAGGGTATACCTGAGCTGGCATCGGTGGCATTTTCCCGGATCAGGCCACCCAATACCACCGATTCACTGGAGCGGACCGCCACCCGGCTGCTGATACTGCGTTCGAGAAAGGAACGCTGGTTCGTTGCCGGGTCGATTAAGCCCACATCCGTTACCGATTGCTCTATATCCATGGTAACCAGCCCGCCTGCATTGACGGAGGGCTTAACCGACAGTTTCACACCGGTATCCTTGAACGTAATATTTTCAACCGTAGTACCACCACTACTAACCGTAGTACCCGTATTTACCGGAACCTGGTCACCAACGTGAATATAGGCCACATGGTTGTCCAGCACCATAACCGAGGGGGTTGAAATCACGTTAATGAGGGATTCCTGCGCCAGGGCATTTAAAACGGCACTGATATCGCCCATGGCATTGGTAACAGTATAGGAGAACCCGGGCACCACGGCTGCGGGCCCACCCGTAGCGGCGGCCAACACGCCGACACCGTCATAATCGCTGCCAATACTGTTGTTAAATGTCCATTCCAGGCCGTATTTCAGTTCGTCAGTCAGTGAAACCTCGAGGATGCTGGCCTCGATAATGACCTGTGTGGCGACCACGTCGAGTTGCTCCAGGGCAACTTTAATTTTTCGGTACTCTTTACCGGTGGCATAGATCATGAGGGCATTATTTTCCTCATCGGCAACCACTCTAACCTCGTCAAGCATGAACTGCGATGACCCACCACCCGTAGATGTGCCAAATGAGTCGCTTATACCTGCCGACATTCCACCGCCTCCCGCTCCCCCTGTGCCACTGGATGAGCCCAGTTTTTCGGGGCTCAATCCGGGGGCTACATCACCACTTTGACCCTGTCCAAAGCCTGAATCAGAACCGGAGTTCGATGATCCACGGCTGCCGGAGCTACCGCCAGACCCCGTGTAAATGCTACTTAAGAGGTCTGCCAGGCGAGTGGCCGTGGTGTTTTGCACCGGAAAAACGTACAGGCGCTTTTCGAAATTCGAATCCGGGGCCGCATCAAGACGCTCCACCCATGCCCCAACCGTATCCAGGTAGTGGGCCCTTGGGGTTACGACCAATATACTGTTAAGCCGCTTAATGGGGATAAGTCGCACCAAGTGGGACAAGTCTGCTGCAGCGCCGCTTTTCCCCAGCAGCCCGATGAGCACATCATGCATTTCTTCTACTGAGCTGTTTTCAAGGGGGAACATGCCCACTGACATGCCGGCAAGTAAATCGACATCAAAGGTTAGAATCATATCCAGCCAACCATCCAACTGGGCACCGGTACCCGCCAGCATCAACAGATTGCGCGCGTTGTCCACCCGGACAAAAGCAGACTCATCGGCCACTGGCTTGAGAATCTCAGCCATATTCGCCGCGCTGATATACCGCAACGGTATGACCACGGTGCCAAACCCGGTCCCCGAACCTTTTGCACTGGATACGCCAGGTGAAAGCCGCGATGCCTGCTGTGAACCGGTAATCAGGAAGCGATTGTCCTCACCACGAATCATTAAAACCTTATTGGCCTTGAGCAGGGATTCGAGAATACTGAACACCTGGTCCCGGGGAACCGGGGTGCGGGTTCTCAGGGTGACTGTGCCCTTTACGGGTTGATCTACCACGTAATCCAGGCCCAGAATGTCACCCATGATGGCGTGCATCACCTCGCTTAAGGGCGCATTCTCGAAGTTCAGGCTGACGTCTTTACCGATGAAGTTGATTGCTTCTCGCGCGGGAGGGAGCTTTACCTGTTTGTCATTGCCACGGTATAAGACCGGCTGGGCGCGCTCACTGTCCACCGCAGACTCGGCCAAATTCGAGGCCGATGAGGCGAGCACTCTCTCTTCCAACCCCCCGTCCGACGAGGCTGTATTTTCACTGGCCGGGGAATCAACGGAGGTCGACTCAAGCGTTGCACAACTCACCAGCAGCACCGCCATGGCCGGTACCAGCAACAGCCACTGTAGTTTCGGGAATCTATTTTTTGTCACGTGCTCTTCATTTAGTTTCATTATTATGGGAAGTTCTCAACTTTTCCTGAGCCCGTTATTCGGGTTTGGTTTTTTCTCGCGGGTGACCGTGGGTGTTTGCGATGCCGCGGGCGTTACCGTTACCGGGTTGGCAACAACGCCAG
>JADFVW010000066.1 GCA_015222725.1 Pseudomonadota bacterium
ACATGATTCTCAGCAAAGACAATCCCGCCTACCAGGCCATGCCTGGAATGTCAGTATTACTGGGGGGCATGTGGGTTATGAATGTCTCCTACTGGGGTTTCAATCAATATATCATCCAACGCGCACTCGCTGCCAAAAGCCAGCGTGAAGCGCAGAAGGGTATCGCCATGGCAGCCTATCTAAAGCTTATCATGCCAGTACTGGTTGTATTTCCCGGGATAGCCGCCAGCTTGCTCATCCCGGACCTGACTGAGCCAGACAACGCTTATCCACATCTAATGACATTACTCCCGACTGGCCTATTGGGTCTGGTTTTCGCCGCGTTAATTGCTGCGATCGTTTCTTCCGTGGCTTCAATGATGAATAGTATATCCATTATCTTCACCCTGGACATTTATCGCAGTCTGCGCCCGCAAAAAGCTGAGGCCCAGCAGCACCTGGTCACTGTAGGGCGGCTGGCAAGTTTTACCGCACTCGTAGTGGCGGTGATATGTGCGAGGCCATTGCTGGGTAATTTCGACCAGGCATTCCAGTACATTCAGGAATTTACCGGGTTTTTCACCCCCGGTATTGTGGTTATCTTTATTCTCGGAATGTTCTGGAAAAAAGCCACAGTTAACAGCGCTTTGCTGGCCGCTGTAAGTTCGGCGTTGCTGTCACTGTTACTCAAACTGGCCTGGCCAGAATTGCCGTTTATGGATCGTGTCGGCCTGGTCTTCATGATCTGCCTGGCGCTGGCGATATGTGTTTCACTGGTGGAAAATAAAATTCAGGCTGGTGCCATAGAGCTCGATGACATCGACTTCAACACCACTGGCGGATTTAACATTGCAGGTACTGGTGTGGCCTTGATACTGGTCGCCCTGTACGCGGCCTGGTGGTAACAGTAGCACTGGACGGGCTCAAAGCCCCTTCAATTACTGGACGACAAACCCGCTACCAAGTAAGGCCTGGTCTGCAGATGAGCCGCCCATGAATACCTCATAGGCCATAGTTTCCACCTGCCACTCCCTCTCATCGGGGTTGTACCAGGCCAGCTCTTCTACTGGCAGTTCCATCAGGACCGTGCTGGTTTCGCCTGGTTCCAGCGACACCTTTTCAAAACCACGCAGCAGTTTTACAGGTCTTTCAACGGCCGAATTGGCGAACCCTATATACATTTGAACCACTTCTTCTCCGGCCCTTTCCCCCGTGTTCGTTACATCCACCTGTACCCTGACAGTCCCGCCAGAGTTCAATGTCGGCGTTAGTACCTGCAGATTGCTATAGCTGTAGTTGGTGTAGCTCAAACCAAACCCGAAGGGATAAGCGACTTCTATACCCTGTTTATCAAACAGGGTATAGCCATGGTAGTAGCCATAGCTGATATTGTCGGTATAGGGCGTGAAATAGGGGTACTCTTCGCTGTCCTCCGGCATGGCAAAAGGCAGTTTTCCACTGGGGTTTACATCCCCGTACAAGACCCTGGACAGTGCAGTCCCGCCCTCCATTCCCGCATACCAGGAAAACAGCACCGCCGGTACCCTGTCATCCCACTCGGTAATATCAACGGCACTACCGCCGACATACACAAGCGCAAGATTTTCATTCGAGCCCGCCAGTGCATCGATAAGTATTCGATCCTCTTCCACAAGAGACAGGTTTTCACGATCGCCGCCTATGCCCTTGTCGCCTATCAGTTTTCCGGCGGCAGCCGACTCCTTCATATTCTCGGTGGATACCAGGTATTCACCCTCTTCCTCATAGGTATACCCCACAACAAGAATCACCTGGTCTGCACGGCTGGCTACATCGCGCGCTTGTTCCAGGTCAGATCCGTCGTCCAGCACCACCCGATTACCCAATCGCTCGTGATAGTCGCGCAAACCCTCGTAAGGCGTTATCACGTAAGGCGATTTGGCATTGCTGGAACCCCGATCCCCGGTATTTTCAACGTCGGCCAGACGGCCAATCACCGCGATTGTCTGCTGACCTTCCGCAGTGAAGGGCAGCACGCCATCATTTTTTAGCAGCACCATCCCCTTCTCGGCTGACTCCAGCGCCAGATTCACATGCTCCGGAGTGACGAGCAATTCGGGACCATAGTGCATCTGGTCCTCGGCAAATGCGTATTTCAGCCGGGTTTTAAGGGCGGGGAGAATAAGTCGATTAATATCCCCCGTGGTAATTTCCCCCTCGGATAATGCCTGTTTTATGTCGCGCTTGTTATACACCTGGCTCAAGGGCATTTCTATGTTCAGGCCAGCCTTGATGCTCGCTACCGCGTCGTGCATGGCGAAGAACCAGTCTGAGTGAACAAAACCCTCAAAGCCCCAGTCATCTCGCAACACCTCATTAAGTAAATATGCATTATTAGAGAGATATTCGCCCCTGGCCTGGTTGTAAGCGCTCATCAATGATGCGGCTCCAGCCTCGCGAACTACTTTCCTGAACTGGGGTAGATAGACTTCCCTGAGAGTACGCTCATCGACTTCTACATTTACTACAAAGCGGGAGTTCTCGATGCTATTAAGGGCATAGTGTTTTGGGCTGGCCATAACATTATGTTTCTGAACGGCGCGTGTTGCTGCCACACCAAATTGCCCGACATGCCAGGGATCTTCACCGTAGGTTTCCTGGGCCCTCCCCCAACCAGGATGTCGCAGTATATTGATACATGGCGTGGCGGCCATATTCGCGCCAATCCCGCGGATTTCCTTGGCGATTACATCGTGAACCCTGGCCTCAAGATCGACATCCCAGCTGGCCCCTCGTGACATGGCCACAGGAAATACTGTGGCTCCTCCGAAATCATCGGAAACCCTTGCCCCTCGGGGGCCGTCCGATAGTACGAAAGGCGGAATCCCCAGCCGCTCATTACGGCCGATATACATATGTGGAAATCGTTTCAACAGGAACAGGTTTACCGCCAGCTTGACCACACTGGACTGGGGTTCACCATAGAGTTGTTCAATTTTTTCGTCCAGTGTCATCTGGTCGAGTAACTCTTCGGCCAACGCTTCGATTTCAGCTTCTGTATTTACGTTCGGGAATTTTTCCCGGTCCACCTTCAGTGGATAGCGTGCATAATCATATACCTGGGTATAGAAAAGCACGCCGAAAATCAGCAGTATGACCAGAATTGTGAAGCTGACAATTTTGAGAAGTTTCACTGATCCCTGCCCCTTAAGCCAAGTTGCCCGTCCAGTACTTAACTGGCATGCCCGGCAATGGATTGAATCGCCTGATAACCAGGACGTAAGCGCTTGTACATTTTTTGATAGACCTCCCGATACAAACGATCATAGGTTCTATGATGCTTGGGCGTCGGCTCGAAGCTCGCCCCTATTCTAGTCATTTTGGCAGTTGCAGTCTCAAAGTCAGGGTATATGCCAACACCTACCGCTGCGGCAATCGCTGCGCCAAGGCCAGAGGTTTCAAAGGTATGTGGGCGCTCTACCGGCATACCGAAAATATCTGCTGTAATTTGCATTACCTGGTCGCTTTGCGAACCGCCGCCTGAAACCCTGAGCTGTTTTATGACCTTCCCGCTGCGCTTCTCCAGGGCTTCCTTTCCTTCGCGCAAAGCATAGGCTATGCCTTCGATAATAGCCCGATAAATATGCGCCCGGGTATGAATCTCGCTAAAACCAACAATCGCTCCCCGGGCTTCACTTCCCGGATTACTGGACGCGCCAGACCAATAGGGTTGCAGCAGGAGACCGTCGGAACCCGGAGGCACGGCCCTTAGCAGATCGTCAAACAATGATTCGGGTGATACGCCCAACTCCCGGGCCAGGTTCTGCTCTCGTAATCCGAACTCGTTTTTGAACCAACTCACCATCCAGAATCCACGGTCGACCATCATTTCCGGATTGTAGGTGCCCGGAACAACTCCCGGGTACGACGGGTGGAAGCGATTGGTTTCCAGGTAACTGTCAGTGCTTATATTAAAGGTCGCCGTTGTGCCGTAGCTCATGCTGCCTGTTTCAGCACCAACGCAGCCGGAGCCAAGTACTTCACAGGCCTTGTCCGAACCTGATGCTATGAGTGGTAACCCCTGGGGAATACCAGTGCTGGCACTGGCCGCTTTTGTTATATGGCCCAGTATTCCTCCCGCCGGTCGCAAGGTAGGCAGCATATCTGGCCGCAACGGAAGCGCACGCCACTTCCAGTCTTTCGGTCCGGCCCACTGCTGGCGTTTGAAATCGAAGGGCAAGTAACCGACCTGGCTGGCCACTGCATCTGTGAATTTACCGGTTAGCTTGTGGGTATGGTAACCGGACAATAACAGGTATTTTTCCATTTGATCCCACATCTCCGGGCACTCCTGCGCGAACCAGTTTGCCTCGGCCTGGGAGTGGAAATTTTGGACGGTCGAACTGGCTCTGCACAGCGCGAATGCAAGCTTATGCACCGCGCCCAGGGCCGGCTTGCTCTGAACACTACGCTGATCCAGCCAGCTGATTGCCTGGTGCAGCGGCTGCCCTTCCCCATCAACCGGCACCACCGTTGCACGTTGCGCTGTCACTGATACAGCTTTGATCGCCTCACGAGGGATATTCAGTTGCGGCCAAAGCTCCTGGCAGGCGAGACAAAGTGACTCCCAGAAGTACTGTGCATCCTGCACTGCCAAACCCGGTGCAGGGGAGACATAGGGTTCGATATCAACTTTACTCTTCGCTACCAGTTCGCCATCCTGGTCGAACACCATGGCACGCAAGCTCTGCGTGCCGTTATCGATGGCAAGCAGATATTGTGGATTATCCGTTTGCATCAGCTGGCACTGCCCCTGGCAAGCTATAGTGACTCGCCCAGATCTTGCGGTACCGGTCCACTTCCTGTTCCCAGCGTTGAGCATCCCAACCCTTGAGCGCAGAAAACATCATCTGGAGCTGGTCAAACAGTTGCTCGCCACCGCGCTCCAGCAATAAACCCAGGCGAGTACGGCGCAGCAGAAGATCGTCCAGGTGAACCACCGCCTCATGCTGAATCGCCCACCGGCATTCAGCGAAGCAAAATTTGGTTTCACCGATGTGCGCGTATTCCTCCTCAGTGGCCTGCTCCAGCAGTTGTTCCGCGGCGCTGCCATAGCGACCCAGCAGTCTGCGCCCCCAGGCGATATCCTGAGGTGTCAGCAATTCTGGTTTGACGGCAGGTTTATGGAAAATCTGATCATTCGTGGCGGCCACTGGAGCGGGCAAGCGAGAGCTCGCAGCCTCCAATGCATCCAGTGCAATAAGGCGGAAAGTGGTCAATTTTCCTCCACTCACAGTGATCAGGCCCTTGTCTGACCACACCGCATGATCCCTGCGTTCCTTTGAGGGGTCCTTGGATTTCTCCGAACCAATAACCGGCCGCACCCCCGAAAAGGTGGAGATCACATCGCTCCTGGAAATCTGCTTCTCGGGGAATTGCCCATTGACCCCCGCCAACAGGTAATCCACTTCCTGCTCCGTAATACTTGCTTCCACATCCATATCGGCGCTGTGATCAAGGTCAGTCGTCCCGATTGCCGTGGCGCCCTCCCAGGGGAAGACAAAAACACTTCTTTTATCTTCCGGGTGGAAAAAGGAATAGACATCGGATACAGGCAGGCGTTTACCAGGAATTACCAAATGGCTTCCCCTGAGCGGCCTGATGCGCTTCTCGGGGTTAACCTGATTGCGCAGTTTGTCGGCCCAGGCGCCTGTAGCGTTAATAACCACAGGCGCCCTGAGTGTTACCGTGGAATTCTCCTGCGGATCTGCCTCAAGGTCTTCGATTACCACCCCCTGAACTTCGTCGCCCTCAAGGAGTAACTCCTTTACTCGAGCGTAGTTAATCGCGCTGCCACCTGCGGCGATGCTCTCCTGCAGAACACGCATGACCAGGCGAGAGTCATCGGTGATGCCGTCTGTGTAATAGCAGGCGCCTTTTAGGTCTTCACCACCGAGCCCTTCAAATATCTGCCGTGACTGTTCTGAGTTGCGGTAGCCAAAGCTCTTGACGCCAGCGATACGGTCGTACACCCACAGTAGAATGGAGAATACCCAGCGACCGGGGAATACTCCTTTGCGCAGGCCAAAGTAGAAGTCGGTGCGATCAACCAGGCCGGGCGCTTCGCGTACCAGTCGTTCACGCTCCGTGAGTGAGTGCCGGGTCAATTTCAGGTCACCGGAGCCAAGGTACCTGAGGCCCCCATGGATCATTTTGGATGACCTGCTGGATGTCCCCCAGGAAAAGTCCCTCTGCTCTACCAGCAAAGAGCGGTAGCCCATGCGAAC
>JADFVW010000409.1 GCA_015222725.1 Pseudomonadota bacterium
GCAAAACACAAACCAATGCTGACATCGGCTTTCAAAAAATCACGGGGAACCGGCAATTTAATGGGTTAATAACCAATCAGTTACGTAACTTACCTAATATAGATTCAAGGTTACCATCCAGCGGCGCATCAATCTCCACCCGCCCCTGCTCCGGTAAACCAACCCCCAAAAACCGTGCATGCAGAAACAAGCGCTTCAGCCCGATCTTCTTGCAAAACTCCCGGTCTTCATCACTGCTGTACTTATCATCCCCCAGCAGTGGAAACCCCACATGCTGCGCGTGAACCCGTATCTGGTGAGTCCTCCCTGTCACCGGCTTCGCCTCAATTAACGTCGCATTGGCAAAGCGCTCCACAATACTGAATCGGGTTACCGCTGCCTTGCCCTCCTTCGCGACTCGCACCAGACTCTCACCCGAGGGCAACTTGAACTTGAACAGGGGCGCATCCACCACCCGGCATTGTTTTGGCCAGTGCCCCGCTACCAGTGCCAAATAGCGCTTATCGACAGTGCCCTCGCGCAGCTGGCGGTGAATCTCCCGCAGCACCGGACGCCTTTTGGCTATCATGATGCAGCCGGAGGTATCCCTGTCTATACGGTGAACCAACTCCAGGTACCTGTCATCCGGGCGCATTTGCCGCAGGCACTCTATGAGGCCGTAGCTCAGGCCGCTGCCACCGTGCACAGCAAGGCCCGATGGCTTGTTAATCACCAACAAGCCCTTGTCCTCGTATACCACGCTCCTGGTCAAAAGTTCTGACCACTTGCGCGCAATAGTGGGGGCCTGCGAGGGCTCGGGAACACGTATGGGCGGTATACGCAGCACATCCCCGGCTTTTACACGATAGTCCGGCTTGACCCGGCCCTTGTTTATGCGAACCTCGCCCTTGCGACAGGCTCGGTAGATACGGGTGCGTGGAACGCCCTTTAACTCACGCAGCAAATAGTTATCCAGCCTCTGGCCTGCTGAATCAGCATCGATTGTTTTGTGCTGGACCCGGCTCCCCTGCTCTGTATTTTCGTCGTTCATAAAACCCTGAAATTCTTTTTAATTTGAAGCGCTTAGCGTTTGCTGTTATATTTGCGCCCGTGTGGTGATACCCCGCCCTGTTTGGGCCGGTCTATTCCCTGGCGAATAGTGAGCCTGCCGATGAAATGCATGGCTTCGCCAACTGAAGTTACCCACTGACTATTGCTAGCTACCAGAGCAACACGAAAAAACAATTTACGCGTGTCGGCATCCAGGCGCAGCGACCAGTACATAAGTCGCAGCGAAGGCGAAAGCCCCGGACTGGCACCACTATGAACCGCGCAGTGAAACTGCCGGGTTACAGAATCAGATAATTAAATATCACAGCGTAGTCGCAAGTTTCAGGTGCTGCGACACTAACAAAAAGGCGGGATAAGCGCTACATAACTTTCCCACCTCACGCTTAGTCAGGTGCACGCCCTACACCGTAGAGCGGGCCAGCCGACATTTACAGAACACCTGAGCGTTACGAGTGAAGTTCGCTCCTAAGCCCGGTCAATAACCGGCTGTATTTCTGATTCCTACCCCCGCCAGGCCTGCGCCACTATAAAGGCAAGGCAACCATGAAAAAAATATTAATCAACGCAACGCAACCGGAAGAGCTCCGTGTGGCAATGGTCGACGGGCAGCGCCTGTACGACCTGGACATTGAAAACCGCACGCGCATCCAGAAAAAATCCAATATCTACAAAGCTAAAATCACCCGGGTTGAGCCCAGCCTCGAGGCTGCCTTTGTAGACTTCGGCGCTGACCGACACGGCTTTTTACCGCTCAAGGAAATCGCCAGGGAGTACTTCACCCGCAAGCCAAAAGACTCCGATGGCCGGATGAAAATCCGCGACGTGGTCAAAGAAGGCACCGAGATCATCGTTCAGGTTGACAAGGAAGAGCGCGGCAACAAGGGCGCAGCCCTCACCAGCTTTATCAGTATGGCCGGCCGCTATATGGTCCTCATGCCCAACAACCCCCGTGCCGGTGGCATCTCACGCCGCATCGAAGGCGATGAACGCTCCCAGCTGAGAGACGCCATGAGCGGCCTGGAAATCCCCAATGGCATGGGCGTTATCATTCGCACAGCCGGTGTTGGACGCTCTACAGAAGAATTACAATGGGATCTCAACTACCTGGTCCAGTTGTGGGAAGCCATCACTGAAGCCAGTGATAAAACAAAAGCACCTGAGCTACTTTTCCAGGAGAGCAACGTGGTCATCCGCGCTGTTCGTGACTATCTGCGCGACGATATTGACCAGGTGATGATCGACACGCCAGAGGCCTTCAAACAGGCCACCGATTTCGTCAAGCAGGTTATGCCGCAGTATGAAAGCCGCATTCGCCTGTATGAAGATAACATCCCCATGTTCAATCGCTTTCAGATCGAAAGCCAGATTGAGACCGCTTTTCAACGGGAAGTTCGTCTGCCCTCTGGCGGCTCCATAGTAATAGACCCCACCGAAGCACTGGTATCTATCGACATCAACTCCGCCAGGGCAACACGCGGCAAAGATATCGAAGACACCGCCCTGCAAACCAACCTCGAAGCCGCCGACGAGATTGCTCGCCAGTTGCGCCTGCGGGATATGGGTGGACTGATTGTTATTGATTTCATCGACATGCTCGCTCCACGCAACCAACGCGCGGTCGAAAATCGCGTGCGCGATGCCCTGGAAATCGATCGGGCTCGGGTCCAGGTAGGCCGAATTTCTCGATTTGGCCTGCTGGAGATGTCCCGTCAGCGCCTGCGCCCCTCACTGGGTGAGACCAGCGCCATCGTATGTCCACGTTGTTCCGGGCAGGGCACAATCCGCGACACCAAGTCGCTGGCACTGTCTATATTGCGCCTGCTGGAAGAAGCAGCCATTAAAGATCGCAGCGCCGAAGTACGCGCTATTGTCCCGGTCGATGTCGCCGCTTATCTGCTGAACGAGAAACGCGGGGCACTGAACGAGATAGAGCAAGTTTCCAAGACCCGGATACTGGTAATACCCAACCCGAACCTGGAAACACCTCACTTCGAGTTACAGCGCCTTCGGGATGACGAGGTGACCGATCACGAGTCCAGCTACAAGATTGATATCGCAGAGCTGGACGCCGATGCCATCAGCGACAGCCACACGGCCAATATTCCGCAGCAACAGGCCGCGGTACAAGCCATTGCGCAACAGGCACCCGCGCCCGCCCCCACACCAACAGCTGCGAGCGATAGCAGCAAGCCAGTAACGGGCGAGCAAAAGCAAACACCGGCTGAGCCGCAAGCCAAACAGCCCGGGTTCCTCGCCCGTACTTTCACAACTCTGTTTGGCACGGTCGAAGAAGCCGAGCCCGAAGTGGAGAAAAAAGCGCCACAAGAGCGCAAATCCGGCCAACCCCAGCAGCGCGATGGGCAGAAACCCCAGAATAATCGCAGCCGCAACCGTCGCCGTGGCGGTCAAAACCGTGGCTCCAGCCAGGGTCAGGATAAGCGTGAGCAGGACGACGGGCGCCGCGATGAAGATCGCGGCAACCGGCCAAGCAACCAGCCGAGGCAACAAAGCCGTCGCCGCAGCGAGCGCGATGACAAAGGCAGCAATAATGTCCACGCTGAAAACCAGAGAAATGGCAATGTCAGAGACTCAAATAGCGCTGACAGCTCTGAGGAACGCGCCAACAAGCCGCGCAAACGCCCCAGTGACATGAAGCGCTCCGAGGCTCCCAAGCGCAGACGCAATCGTGGCAAGCGCCCAGAGCCTGTGGAGAACGCCGCTGTAGAAGTCGCTGAAGTGAGCCAAGTTGTAACTGAAACAGTAGAGCAGGAAGTTGTTGCGCCGGTACAGCCCGACGTTGAGTCCGTAGAGGCTCCGGCTGCAGTCGCCGAGACAATAGTTGAGGCCGCTGAAGCTACCGCAGCTGTAGAGCCCTCTCCGGTGATCACAAGTGATTCTGACGATACCGTTGCAGAGATTGCTGAGACTCCCGCTGAGACGGTTGAAGCTGCCGAGCTTGTAGAGGAAACGGTGGCTATTCCAGAAGTGGCCGAAGCTGAGGTTGAGGTTGAAGCTGAGATTGAAGTTGAAGTTGAAGTTGAAGCTGAGATTGAAGCTGAAGTTGAAGCTGATGTAGAAGAAGCTCAGGCTCCAGCGGAAGAGGTTCAAGCGTCCGAAGAACCTGTGGCTGCCGCGGGTATCACCAGCGGAGGAAGAGCCGGCAACGACCCAAGGATTGATGCCCGCCCTATCGATGTAGTGGAAATTACAACCACACATAACGCGCTGTTCACTGACAATGTTGCGCCAGCAGCAGCGACCAGTGGAAAGACAGCTCCACGTTCCGCCAACGACCCAAGAGGACCAGCAAAGGAAGCGTCTGTCGAGACTGGCGCCTGAGACAATCAATTAGTGCAAATTAATGACCAGGGGGCCATGCGCCCCTTGTGTCCACTTTGCATAACTGTATAATTCCGCCTGCTCCGCAGTATGAGCAGTTAAAAGTTTCCGGTGGGCTGGCTGAGCGGCCGAAAGCGGCGGTCTTGAAAACCGTTGAGGGTTTGTCCCCTCCGAAGGTTCGAATCCTTCGCCCACCGCCATATACACAAAAGGCTCCCTCGCAAGAGGGGGCCTTTTGTGTATATGGCGGTGGGCGAAGATCGATTCAACCTTCCCAGGTTCGACAAATTGCGCACGCAATTTGAACCGAGCCGCTACCCGGCGAAGCCCCTAACATTTACTTTCCGCAACAAATCCTTGAGCCAAGGAAATACGCAAATCAACAACTACCCCCTCCCCTCCAATTCCAGTACTATCAAGCCGTTGTAGCACGATTATATTCAGGAATTTTCATGGATAAAATGCTTACCCTGGCCATCGTCGGCTCTGGCGGTGCGGGGGTCATTGTCACGGGTGAAATGTGCCTGCAGGCGGTGGCTTATTCCGGCGGTTACGGCCACTTACGAAAGTCTTTCGGCCCCCAGATTCGTGGTGGGGAATCGGCAGCCATTCTGACTCTCTCGCCCTCCCCTCTGGAGGATTCCGGGGAGCAATGCCAGTGCCTGTTTGTGCTGGATTGGAAGAATTTCGATCGATTCCAGGATGAAATCAAACTGGTAGAGAAACCACTCATCGTTGTCGATGAAAAAGCAGGGACGTGCCCCGCTTCGCTTGAAAAGTACAGCAGCAGTATGATCACCGTGGCCTTTAGCCAATTGGCCCGGGAAAATGGCAGTGAGAAAGTGAATACCGTATTCCTGGGGTATATCGGTTATCTATTGGGCCTGCACGCTCCCCCAATTATAAAGGCCATCGAAAAAAGATTTTCCCAAAAACATGCAGAATTTGTCGCCCTGGCACTGGCCAATATGGAATCCGGTTATCGCCACGGTGAAAGTGAAGCTCCGGGGCAATACGCGCTGCAGCTCAAAAATCACGACACTTCACCCTGGATTCTGACCGGTAACCAGGGGCTGGCCTACGGGGCCCTGAAAGCCGGCATAAGATTTGTAGCCGCCTACCCCATCACACCCGCATCAGATCTACTGGAATGGATTGCAGGGCATATCGAGCCCCTGGGCGGTCACCTGGTGCAGGCTGAGGATGAGTTGAGCGCCATTAATATGGCCATTGGTGGCTCCTATGGCGGCGTGCCCTCCATGACCGCAACGTCCGGCCCGGGATTGTCATTGATGTCCGAGGCCCTGGGGCTTGCGGTGAGCAGCGAAATCCCCGTGGTTGTGATGAATGTAATGCGCGGAGGCCCCTCTACCGGCATACCGACAAAAAGTGAACAGTCGGATTTCAACCTGGCCGTTTATGGCATGCACGGCGATGCACCCCATGTGGTCATCGCCCCGCACTCGATTGGCGATACGGTTGTGACCGGGGGCTGGGCCGTGGCCCTGGCCGAAGCGCTGCAGACCGTGGTTATTGTGCTCTCCGACCAACGCACAGGGCAGTCCATTGAAGTGCTACCACCACCGCAAGAATGGCAGGACAAAGCTCAACGCCTGGTGAGAGACAGCGCCGGCGGTGAAGACTACTACCGCTATTACGACACCTCTTCGGGTATATCTGCCATGGCGTTACCGGGCGACCCCGGGGGCATTTATACCGCAGAGGGCCTGGAACATAACCAGCGCGGAACGCCCTCCCCCCGCAACGCAGACCACCTACAGCAGCTGAAAAAACGACAGCGCAAACTGTTGCAATTTGATTTTGGCGAGATGGCGATGGAGCTGCACGAAGCCGACCACACTACACGGGGAGCTGTAGAGGTCACCGACAGCTTGCTCATCTGCTGGGGGTCGGTTACCGCCGCAACGCGCCAGGCTGCCAGGCAACTTGCCTCGCAGGGACACTCCAGCCGCATACTGTGCCTGCGCCTGCTCAGCCCTCTCCCAAAAATGCAGATCGAGCGCCACCTGAATACGGCGGAAATAGCGTTTGTGGTTGAACAGAATCACCAGGGGCAAGTCTTTCACTACATACGGTCCCTGATAGAATCCCCAACACCACTCGTGTCGATAGCCCGCCCCGGCCCTGTGTCTATTTCATCTGCAGAGATTGTTTCATCGGTAATGAATGCGGCCAACATGGGCAAGGAGAACGCCGATGCCTGCTAATACCATTCCACTGAAAGCGAAGGACTATAAGTCTGATATAAAACCTATCTGGTGTCCCGGTTGCGGCCACTACTCTGTGCTCAATGCCATTACCAAGGCCATGTCGGCCCTGCAACTGAAAAAATCCGATGTGGCGATTATTTCCGGTATCGGTTGCTCCTCTCGCCTGCCGGCCTATACCGACATGTACGGTTTCCACGGCGTGCACGGCAGGGCCCTGCCTGTGGCAACCGGCCTGGCAGTAGCGCGCCCTGAGCTTACCGTTATCGCCGTGGGCGGTGATGGCGACGGCTTTTCCATTGGGGGCAATCACTTCCTGCACGCTTGCAGGCGCAATGTGAACTTTGTATATATCGCCATGGACAATGAGGTCTACGGTATGACCAAGGGGCAGGCCTCCCCCACATCTCCAGCAGACTGGGACCACAGCAAACTGGCCCCACACGGCCCCCAGATCAAGCCCTTCCAGCCCGCCGCCATCGCACTGGCATCGGGTGCCAGCTTTATTGCCAGGGCATATTCCGGCAAGCCCAATGC
>JADFVW010000410.1 GCA_015222725.1 Pseudomonadota bacterium
ATCGGTGGATCGATTAACTTCGTGACATCAAGGCCAACTGAGGAGTTCACCGGTCGGGCCAGGGTGATTGTGGGTGAGAATGATCGGCAGGATTTTGGTGGCATGCTCTCGGGTGGCTTGACCGATACATTACTGGCTAAAGCCTCTTTCAGCAAGCGCGACTATGACGGTCACCTGGATAATGTCCTCGATGGGCAGACCCGTGGCAAGGTGGATACCCTGGCCTGGCGCGGACAACTTCTGTGGATGCCAAATGATGATATCGAATTGCTGTTCACCGTTGATGGCGCGGACGATGAGATCGGTGATACCAACCGTGAGCCGGTAGGGCATGCTGGCGACTCCGTGAACGGTGATGCCAATGATCCCCTGGCGGTTAACAAGGCCTTTGGCGGTGACGGTGATCCGTGGTCTGCGGCCAACGATGAAGTGGGTTACACCGATAGAGACGTCGACGGTTATGCACTGCGCTTGAACTGGGACCTGGGTGCCATGAACTTGACTTCCATCACCTCCTGGCGAGAGAGTAATTTTGATTGGGCTGAGGATTCTGAGGGATTGCCAGGCCTGAGTACCACGGATCCCACCGTGGCCCCCGAACTGGGATTTCGCCGTGACGTGACCGACAGTGCGCACGAGGATACAGAGCAGTTTACCCAGGAATTCCGCCTGGATGCACAGGGTGACACGCTGGACTGGGTTGTGGGCGCTTTCTACAGCGAGGAAGATGTTGATCGCACGGAAACATTCTGTATTCCCAACTGTGGCGGCAAGATCATCGACGTGGATTACGGGCGTTTGCCGAATAACCTGATCGTCAACAGCTCCATTCAGAGCAATGACAGTACCAGTTGGGCTGTGTATGGCCAGACAACGTACCGGCTCACAGATACGGTATCTTTGACCGGTGGTTTGCGTTACTCCTACGAGGAGAAGGATGTCTCCTTTGGCGGCCGAATAGATGACGGTATCGCACCGGTTGGGGTCTTTATCCAGGAGAATTTTCAAGTCGATACGGATGACGACTGGGACAATGTATCGGGCAAAATTGCCGTTGACTGGCAGTTCAGTGATGATGCGATGTTCTACGCCAGTGTTGGAAGTGGTTTCAAGAGCGGTGGCTTCATCGGGTCGCCTTCTACGCCTGAGCGTGCAGAGACATCCTATGACGAAGAGACGGCCATAAACTACGAGATTGGACTGAAGTCCATGTGGTTTGAAAATACGCTAAAGGTCAATGTGGCTGCATTTTTTACTGACTACGACGACCTGCAGGTAACGCGATTTACCCAATTAGCGGATAATCCTGGCAATGCATTTGGCGAGTTCATTACGGAGAACGCTGCCGAGGCGGAAATCATGGGCCTTGAAGTGGAATTCACCTGGCTTGCGACCGACTCGCTGGAGTTCGGGGGTAGCTTCGCCTATCTGGATACAGAGTATAAGGACTTCACGCCGGGGGTTGCCAACCTGGCCCCAGGGGGTGGTACCGAACCCTGCGCCAGTGACTCCACCCCGGTCAGCGATGATCCGGCGGATGGTTGTATCCCTGATTTCTCTGGTAACGACCTACGCCAGGCGCCTGAATTCACCACCAACCTGTATGGCAAGTACACCCTGGATTTAGGTGATATTGGTCTTGTTTCCGCCAAATTGAGTTATTCTTACCAGGATGACAGTTTCTACGACCCCGATAATAACGACATCACCACGATTCCTTCCTATGAAATATGGAATGCGCATGTGGCGTGGTTGTCCGCGGGTGGTCACTGGAATGTTACCGGTTGGGTCAAGAATATTTCAGATGAAGAGTACAGAACGCATATTTACTCACAGCGCAGCGCGCAGATTGCTTTTGCGACGTTTGGTGCACCTCAGCTTTACGGTGTCACCGCTCAGTATGAGTTCTAGCCAGTAGCGCTGAAGTAGGGTAAGTAATTGCCGCCGGCCCCTGGAGCTGGTGTGAAAACACTGTCAGGCGCCCAAATCGGGAAGCTCAGCTGGTTTCAGCCGGGCTTTCTTTTTTTAGTGGCCGAAACCAAAAGAAACCAAAAGGGTCAGACTCGATTGATCCAAATCATATTGCTTCAGCTCAGCCAATGGAGTCGATCAATCGAGTCTGACCCTTTTGGTTTTCGAGCATTGCTCTCCGTACGGTGCAGCGGGGCTCACGCCACATATCCGCGCAGGTAATGAACAAAGTATTACATAAAAAGAAAACATTGGTAATTGTGTGTATCATATGTGGGCTGAGTCTGGCAGAGATGCCTTACTATACACCGAAGAGTACTGATTCATGATGCCCGCAAACAACCTGGAACAACTTACCGCACTGGACTCCTTATTCCTTACCCAGGAAGCCGCCGATACGCCCATGCATATCGGGATGTTGATGTTCTACACTCCCCCGAAGGCAAAGAAAGGCCCGGTAAGGTTCAAGGATATACTGGAGACTTTCAGGGCGCGAGCACACACCGCGCCCATCTTCCATCGCACGGTGGGCAACGTGCCCCTGGGTATTGATTACCCCTTCTGGCTTGATGCACAGGATCTGGATGTGGAATTCCACGTGCGCCATATCGCACTGCCCACGCCAGGCGACTGGCGCCAGTTGTGCATCCAGGTGGCGCGGTTGCAGGCGCGTGTCATTGATCGCAGCCGCCCCCTGTGGGAGGCCTATGTGATCGAGGGCCTTGATAATGTGGGCTTCCTGCCCCCGGGGAGCTTCGCGGTTTTGTACAAAATGCATCATGCGGCGGTGGACGGCGCTTCGGCTCTGGAGGCTATTCATGCGCTGCACGATGAAAAACCGCGGCCAGGTAAAGCGTCCCCACCCGCAGACTATCAACCGCTATCGAAACCCGGCTCTCTGGAGCTGTTCGGCCGGGCTTACATCAATCGCCTGCGTTCACCGGCCCGCTGGCTGAAGGCGGTGCGGGATATCGCGCCTATTCCCGGGCGCCTGCGCCAGGGCTTCAAGGAGCAGCGCCTGCAGTCGCTCAAGGAGCGTCACAGTACCCGTTTCAACGGTCCGATATCGGCACACCGGGCTGTGGAGGCTCGGTTTTTCGATCTGGATGAGGTCAAGGCAATCAAGGCCAGCGTCGAGACCATGACCATCAACGACGTGATGGTTACCGTGGTGGCTGGCGCCCTGCGCAAATACCTTGAGAGCAAGGGGGAACTGCCCACGTTTTCTCCCATGGCGATGATTCCGGTCAGTTACCGCAGTGAAGAAGAACAGGACGCGGGCGGTAATCTCGTCACGGCGATGAGTATGGCCATCCACAGTGAAATCGAAGATCCCCTGGAGCGCCTGCAGCAGGTACATGAGGAGTCAATTTCATCGAAGGGTTATACCGAGGCGATCGGCGCCAGAACGACCCAGGATCTCGCCCAGATCATCCCGCCGCAGCTTGCCTCCCTGGCCGTGTTGCGCTCCGGCACCCAGCTGATGTTCTCGTCGGGCGCCTCGGCCCCGGTTAACACCGTTATAACCAATGTAGCGGGGGCCCAGGGGCCACTGTATCTGTGCGGCGCTAAACTGGTGTGCTGCGCCGGATTAGGCCCCATTATGGACAGTATGGGCCTGTTCCACGCGGTGATGAGTTGCAACGGCAAGATATCCATCGCCATCAACGCCTGCCGCGATATGCTGCCGGACCCGGGCTTCTATGCCGAGTGTATTCAGTCATCCTACGAGGAATTGCGTGACGCGACGATAGGCGACCCTTAAGTTTGCAGCCATCGAGACATCCTGTGCTCGCTAAAATACTTGTTTGCCCCCTGGAACAAATGCTCGCGCAATTGCTTTTTATGCAGCGTCTCATCTACCACAAGATGCTTTGGCCAGCGTGTAGCTGACCGGGGAGCTGTTCATGTTTGTTTCCTGAAATTATTGGGTATGACTGCTCGTTGGTTTTTATTGTAGGCAAAGAATAAACTGTTCGACCAATTCGATATAAGTATTAGATATAAGCGAGCACAAAGTGTTACATAAAAGTTTACAAGTTGGCATATTTATGTATCATATTGTCGCTTACATAAATAACACTAATATAAGTGGAGAATAGGTGATGAAGTTACAGAGCTATGTGGCGGGTCAATGGCGCGAGGGAGATGGCGCCGGGGTTACCCTGTATGACGCCGTCACCGGTGAGGTGGCCTGCGAGGTGAGCAGCGCCGGCCTGGATTTCGCCGCAGCCGTACGTCATGGGCGCGAGCAGGGCAGCACGGCTCTGCGCAAAATGACCTTTCACGACCGGGCCGCCGCCCTCAAGGCGATGGCCAAACACCTGATGTCCAAAAAGGAAGATTTTTACGCCCTGTCGGCGAAAACCGGGGCGACCAGGGCCGATGGCTGGATTGATATCGAGGGTGGTATCGGCACGGTATTCAGCTACGCCAGTCTGGTGACCCGCGAGTTTCCCAACGATGTGGTTATGGTTGAAGGTGAGGTGGAGCGCCTCTCAGCCAAGGGTACGTTCCTGGGGCGCCATATCCTGTCGCCCAAGCCGGGCGTGGCAGTACATATCAATGCCTACAACTTTCCCTGCTGGGG
>JADFVW010000411.1 GCA_015222725.1 Pseudomonadota bacterium
CACAGTTCGAATCAGTGGCATGCCTGAGCACTGTTGGCACCCTGGAAATGCTGCGAGACCCACAGCTCAAGAAACAGGCATGGTTGGATTTACTACCCTTGGCAAAGCGGCCTTGAATTGTACGCTTCGAGCTGCGGTGCCCGACGACGCCAACAATCTGGCGACCATTGATCTTGCAGCTTCGGATCACCCCTGGACTGAAGCACAATATATTTCCATCAGCGCAGCTGTCCCCAAAGCTAGCTCAGGCTCATTTTCGGAAACTGTTCAGTTACTTGAGATGGACGGAGAGATCTGCGGTTTTGTGGTGTACTCCCTGGTAATGGATGAGGGGAGTATTCACAATATTGCCGTGAGCCCCGCCTGGCAGGGACAGGGAATGGCCCGCATCCTGTTACGCGAAGCACTGAAGGTTCTCCGCAATCACGGGGCGCTTCGTTGCCTGCTGGAAGTGAGGATATCCAATACGGTGGCCAGGGGCTTGTACGACAGCTTCGAGTTTCAGCAAGATGGAATACGGAAAAAATATTATCCGTCCCCCAATGGGCGAGAAGATGCGCTGTTAATGTCAAAATCATTGTGACAAACGTGATGCAGAAGGCAAAAAAAAAGGATACCTCAATGAATATACTGGAAACCGAATGGTGGAGCATGGCACTGCCACCGGAGTGGTGGGCCGAGTCGGAAGAAGAGAGTATTCTTGTCGGCGATCGCGACGATGTAGGTTGCCTGGAGTTCACCACCCTGCATAAGGAGTCCGGCGAGTTTGATGCAGCGGAGGTTTTGGGTATTGCCGAGGCAGAGTCCGAACAAAAGCTTACTTGGAAGCCACTGACCCTGGGCGATTTTAAAGGTGTGGCAAGTTCATTTATCGAGGATGAAGCTGCAATCAGGGAGTGGTACCTCGCCAGCGGAGCGTTGTTGCTATTTATTACCTATAGCTGCGACGAAGACAACGCCGGAATGGATGATGCGGCGGTGAATGAAATATTGGATACTCTGATGGTTGTTCCAGCATAGTGCGCAGTTTGTAATGTTGGAGGTTACAAATTTGCTATCTGTAATCACGTAGTAGTGTTAAACCAAGAAAGCCTTTTTCAGACCGTCTGCCGCAGGGACGCGGCGGCCGAGACCCCATGGATGGGTTCACGTCGTGTCTGAAAAAGGTTTTCTTGGTTTAACACTACGGGCTTCACACAAAGTACGGAGCTAACCAACACTACGAAATATGCCCTGTAACCCGAACCCGCTTCGACCCCTTCACCGGTTTCTCTTTCAAGGCATCCTGTCGCCGCTTGATGTTCATATCGACCAGGTTTTTCCCCGCAATAATAAGTCCGGTAAAAATAAACGCGCCCGGTGGCAGTATCGCCAACAGGAAAGGCTGGTAGTCACTGATTACCACCACCTTCCAACTTGCGGCGGCGGGGCCAAACAATAAATCCATATTGGCGAACAGCGCACCGGTACCAAGCAGTTCCCGCAGGGCACCCAGTAATACCAGAATGACGCCAAAGCCGGCACCCATAATGAAACCGTCATACGCGGCTGGAGCCAGGCTGTTTTTGCAGGCGAAGGCATCGGCACGCCCCAGAATGACACAATTGGTCGTAATCAGCGGCAGGAAGATACCAAGAATCTGGTACAGCTCGTAGGTGAAAGCCTGCATTAACATCTCAATGCAGGTTACGGCGGCGGCGATAATCATGACGAAGACCGGCAGTCTTATCGCGTCGGATACGATATTTCGAACCAGGGAGACCGAGGAATTAGAGCAGATCAAGACCAGTGTTGTAGCACTTGCAAGCCCAATGGCATTGACTACACTGCCGGTGACAGCCAGCAAGGGACACAGGCCCAGCAGCTGGACGATGGCCGGGTTGTTCTTCCACAGGCCGTTGAGAGAAAGCTCACGGTAGCTGGCTTGTGCCATTATTTTTCACCCTCCTGCGATAGTTCATCTGCAAATAATACGCTTCTTTGTGAGTCTGCATATTGCAGTGCCCTGAGGGTTGCTGCAACCACTGCTCGCGGCGTAATCGTGGCACCGGTAAACTGGTCGAAATGCCCCTTGTCTTTCTTCACGCCCCATTTCGAGAGCTGCGGGTTTTTCAGCGAGCTGCCGTTGAAGCCCAGCACCCAGTCAGATTTTTTGAGGTCGACCTTATCGCCCAGTCCAGGGGTCTCCCGGTGGCTAAGCACACGCACCCCTGCGATGCTGCCATCGACATTCACGCCCACAATCAGGTTTATGTCGCCACTATAACCGTCGGTGGCAGTGACCGGGATAATCGCGGCAACAGCCTGGCCGTCCTGCCTGGCCAGATACACCTGCTTTGCATTGCGTATATTCAGTCCCGGGGTTGAGGCATCTACCGGGATTGTGTCATCCAACATGGAGTTGTTGTGGCGGGCGGCGGGAATGATCTGCAGCAGGGCTCTCTCCTCGGCTTTGCGTTGTTCCACCGCTATGCGGTCTTTTGTCAGCAGGTGTGTGCCCGAGATCAGCAGGGTTGTACACACCGCGAATACGCCCAGCAGCAGGCTGTTCCGCGTTATCGATTTTCCCAGTACTTGCACGTTATTTGCTCCCCTCGTCACGGTGGCCGTAGGTCGTGGGCTGTGTGTAGTGATCGATAAAAGGGGCGGCAAAATTCATGATGAGAACAGCGAAGGCGAGGGCGTCCGGGTAATTACCCCAAGCCCTGATCAGGTAAACAAGGACGCCAATGAGCGCACCGTATATTAGCTTACCCCGCAGGGACACCGCCGAGGTCACCGGGTCGGTGACAATGAAAAATGCCCCCAGCATGGTGGCACCGCTAAGCCAGTGAAACAGAGGAGAGCCGCCGCTGGCGGAGCTGCCTCCATCGTAGAAGAGAGCGGCCATCAGGCCCAGGCTTGCCAGCATTGCTGCGGGGGCATGCCAGGTGAAAATGCGCTGATACAGCAACCACAGGCCACCGGCCAGGAATGCAATATTTGCCCACTCCCAGCCCAGGCCCGCCCAGCGGCCAAACAGGGGCGTTTGCTGCCATAGGTCTTCCATTAGCAGGGCGTTGTTTTGTTTGAGAAGGTCCAGCGGTGTGGCCATGGTCACACCATCGAAATTGCCGGGAGTGAAGCAGGCCTCCAACGCAGCGACCAAACCGTGCAACTCACCCGCCCCGCGCGGTGGTGACCAGGCCGTCATTTGCACTGGAAAAGATATTAGCAGGACCACATAGCCCACCATGGCCGGGTTGAATGGGTTGTAGCCCAGGCCGCCGTAGAGGTGTTTGGCAATCAATATGGCCGAGGCGATGCCCACGACGATCAGCCACCAGGGCGCATAGGGGGGCAGGGCGATACACAGTAAAGTCGCTGTCACAACGGCGCTGTAGTCTTTCAGGTAGAAGCTCACAGGGCGACCCCGCAGCCGCAGCGCCGCTGACTCGAACAGCAGTGCCAGCATGGCGCCCCATACAATATTAACCAGCGTGCCGTAGCCGAAAAAATGGGTGAGTACGAGAATACCGGGCACTGTGGCCAACAGCACACTCTGCATCACCCGTGTGGTACTCATCGGGCCGTGGGCATGGGGCGATGTAATGCGCATCAATGCCATGTCAGCTGCTCTCCTGTGCGGCTTTTTTCGCCTTGGCGCGCTCTATTGCCGCTTGAATTGGGTCTTCACCATCACCGGCAGCCGCTTTTTTGGCCCGCTCTTCAGCGGCCTTTTTGCGTGCCGCACGTTTTGCTTCACGTTCAGCGGCCAGCTGTACCAGACGCTCTTCACGCGCTTCAAAGCGGGCGCGGGATTGCTCCGATTTTTCGTTGTCGCTGCGCGCCTTGAGAATATCTGCCTTGGCGCTGCGATAATACTGTACCAGCGGGATATGACTGGGGCATACCCAGGAGCAGGCACCGCATTCTATGCAATCAAACAATTTATGTTCTTCCAGCTTTTCATGTTCCTTGCCCTGGGAAAACCAGAACAATTGCTGGGGCAATAGGCTGGCGGGGCAGGCATCCGCGCACATGCCACAGCGTATGCAGGCCTGGGCCGGTGGCGGTGTGGGTAGTTCGCTCTCGGTGGGTGCGAGAATACAGTTAGTGGTTTTTACAATGGGAACGTCGACCCGGGGCGTGCTGAAGCCCATCATCGGCCCACCCATAATCAGGCGATTGTTTTTCCCCGCCTGATAAGCTGCCTTGTCCAGCAGGAACGCCATGGGTGTGCCCAGCAATACGTCGAAATTGCGCGGTTTGTCCACGGCGTCGCCGGTAACAGTGGTTATTCGGGAAATAAGCGGCTCGCCCTTGTCCACGGCATTGGCAATGGCCACGGCAGTGCCAATATTCTGGCAGACCACACCGATATCCGACGGCAGGCCGCCGCTGGGAACCTGTTTGTCGGTGAGGATCTCTATCAGCTGTTTCTCGCCGCCAGAGGGGTATTTGGTGGGGAAGGAGACGATGTCGACGCCGGTGCCTTCGGCTGCGGCGCGCAGAGCTGCAATGGCCTCGGGTTTGTTGTCTTCAACGCCAATGACGGTTTCCCCTGGGCTGAGGATATGTCGCAAAATAGTAGCGCCGCGAATAATTTGCTCGGCCCGTTCGCGCATCAATACATCGTCGGCGGTGATATAGGGCTCACACTCAGTGCCGTTTAATATCAGGGTTTCAATTTTGGTAGCGGCTTTGACGGTGAGTTTGACCGCCGTGGGAAAGCCCGCCCCGCCCATACCGGCGATACCGGCACTGCGAATAAGTTTGATCAGCTCGCTCGGTTCGACTGATTCGAAATCCGGCTGGCCGCTGTGATCAATCCATTGATCCAGTCCGTCTGTATCGATGACAATACAGGGGGCAGAAAACCCGGAGGGGTGGGCGATCACGCGATTTTCAATTGCGCTGATCACGCCAGATGTAGGGGCATGTTGTGGAACGCTGACAAAGCCTTTGGCCTCGGCAATCTGCTGCCCCTTCAGCACACGCTCTCCCACAGTCACCACCGACGCCGCCGGTGCGCCAATATGTTGGGATAGGGGAATGATCAGCTGCTGTGGAATACCTGCGGCTTCAATGGGTTCGCCAACCGACTGATGTTTATTCTCCGGTGGATGAATGCCGCCGTGAAAATCATAAATTTTTCTCATGCGGCCCGGCCCTGTGCATCTGTTGCGATAATTTCTACTCTGCGGCTGTTAGGGTCTGGTAGATCCCACTGCCAGGTCTGCAGGGTTTCCTCCTGAGGGATCATATCGATACAGTCCACAGGGCAGGGCTCCACACATAAATCGCAGCCCGTGCATTCGCCAATGATAACCGTGTGCATTTGTTTGGCCGCCCCGAGAATGGCGTCCACCGGACAGGCCTGTATGCACTTGGTGCAACCAATACACTCGTCCTCCCGTATATAGGCCACCGTGGTGACCTTTTCTTCCCCATGCTCCTCATCCAGTGGAATGGCTTCCATATCCAACAGGTCGGCCAGGGCGGCAATGGTCGCCTCGCCTCCGGGTGGGCACTTATTGATCGCTTCACCGTCGGCGATAGCCTGGGAGTAGGGCCTGCAGCCGGGATACCCACATTGGCCACACTGGGTCTGGGGCAAAATCTCATTTATCTGGTCGGCAATGGGGTTGCCTTCGGTCTTGAATTTAACCGCAGCGAAGCCCAGTACGGCACCAAACACCGCGCCCATGCACAGCAGCGCGAGCACGGCTGTGACCAGGGGAAATTGTGTGATGAATTCGAGCACTGCGATTACACCAACCCGGCAAAGCCCATAAAGGCCAACGACATCAGGCCCGCCGTAACCATGCCTATGGCTGCACCCTGGAAGGGCACAGGCACATCAGCCACGGTGATGCGTTCGCGCATGGCGGCAAACAGCACCAGTACCAGCGAAAAGCCCAGTGCCGCACCGAAACCGTAAAAAAGCGACTGCAGGAAGTTGTGGCTTTTATTGATGTTCAGCAGCGCCACACCCAACACGGCGCAGTTGGTGGTGATCAGGGGCAGATAGACACCCAGCACACGGTAAAGAAGGGGGGAGCTTTTTCGCACAACCATTTCGGTAAACTGCACAACCACGGCAATCACCAGGATAAAGGAGATTGTTCTCAGGTACTCCAGCCCCAGTGGCTCGAGCACAAAGGCGTAAGTGAGGTAACTACAGGCCGAGGCAAGGGTCAGCACAAACGTGGTCGCCATAGACATGCCCATGGCCGTTTCAAGCTTGTTGGACACGCCCATAAATGGGCACAGCCCCAGAAATTGTACCAGGACAAAGTTGTTAACCAGAATCGCACCGATCAACAATATGGAATAGTCTGCCAGCATTGCGAATGCTCTTTTTGAAGGTTGCCTATTCTATCTCCAGCTGAGGCTGGAGGCAGTGTGAAAATTCAGACTAACGCCCGTTAGTCTGTGAGTTCATTGTGCAGTACCGTAGTTGCCGGTGTCTACTTTACCTGCATGCCCGGTGTTGCGCCTTGATCGGGCTCAAGCAGGAAGATATCGGCCCCACCGGGCCCCGCGGCCAAGACCATGCCCTCTGACATGCCAAAGCGCATTTTGCGCGGTGCGAGATTGGCCACCATTACCGTGAGCTTACCCACCAGGTCCTCGGGGCGATAGGCGGCCTTAATGCCGGAAAAGACCTGCTTTTCACTGTCACCCAGGCTCAGGGTGAGTCGCAGCAGCTTGTCGGCACCCTCTACATGCTCGGCGGCAACTATTTCTACGATACGCAGATCGACCTTGGCGAAATCGTCGAACTCAATGCGCTCGGGTGCAGCCGCGCTTTTTTTCGCTGCCTTTTTGGCTGGCTTGTCAGCGGCCGCCGGTTTGGCTGGTTGTTCTTCTTTGCTGGCTTCTATCATCGCCTCCACCTGCTTGCCCTCAATTCGGGTCATTAAGGGTTTGAACTTCGAAAGCTGATGGCCCAATAAGGGGGCCTCCAGCGCTGTCCAGTCCAGGGAGCAATTGAGAAACGCCTCGCTCTTTTGTGCCATGACCGGCAGAACGGGCTTCAGGTAAGTAAGCAACACCCGGAACAGGTTGATACCCACGCTGCAGACATTATGAACGTCTTGCTCACTGCCTTCTTGTTTCGCCAGTACCCAGGGTTTCTTTTCGTCAATATACTG
>JADFVW010000412.1 GCA_015222725.1 Pseudomonadota bacterium
CCCATCATGTGAACCCCCACGACCCGGTCGGTGGCCTTGTCCACAATGAGTTTCATAAAGGTCTTTTCATCGCGACCGCTGATGGTGTGCTTCATGGGCTTGAACGTGGACTTGAACAGGCGGATATGACCGAATTTGGCGTGTGCCTCATCCTCGGTAAAACCAACCGTGCCAATATTGGGCTGGGAGAATACGGCGGTGGGGATAAAGTCGTATTCAACCTCCGGGTCCATTTTGTTGAATTCTCGCCGGGCGAAAGCCATTCCCTCGGCCAGGGCAACCGGGGTCAGTTCCATGCCGCCAATAACATCACCCAGGGCAAAGATACTGGATTCTGTGGTGCGAAAGTGGTCGTCGACAACGATCGTCCCGAATTCGCTGAGTTCAACGTCCACGTTTTCCAAGCCCAGGTCGGTGAGATGGGGCTTTCGCCCTGTGGCGTATAACACGGCATCCGCCGTGATCGAGCTTCCATCAGAGAGCTTTAACAGTAAGCCATCATCTGACTTGCTAATGGACTCAACATCAATTTCAAAGCGCAGGTCAACGCCACTTTTTGATATCTCACTGGCAGCGTGGGCGCGGATGTCGGGGTCGAAACCCCGCAGGAACAGGGGCCCGCGGTAGAGCTGTGTTACCTGTGCGCCCAGGCCGTTGAAAATTCCTGCAAACTCCACCGCAATGTAGCCGCCGCCCACGATAGCAAGGCGTTTCGGAAAAGACTCAAGATCGAATATCTGATTGGAGTCCAGCGCCAGTTCGCTGCCTGGAATCTTCGGTATATAAGGCCAGCCACCCGTGGCAATGAGGATTTTTTCAGCGCTGTAGGTCTGGCCGTTAACCTCTACCGTATGGGCATCGATAATGCGGCCGCGCCCATCGATAGTTTCCACATCCACGCCGTCCAGCAGGTTTCTGTAAATACCGTTTAACCGGGATATCTCCGCTTTTTTATTGTCCCGCAGGGTCGCCCAGTCGAATGCTGGTACTTCGCTGTCCCAGCCGAAACTGCGGGCGTCTTCGAAGGCATGGCTGAACTCCGAGGCGTATACATACAGCTTTTTGGGGACGCAACCGACATTGACGCAGGTCCCTCCCATATAGAGGTCTTCCGCCACGGCTACCCGGGCGCCAAACCCGGCAGCTATGCGAGCGGCCCTGACGCCGCCGGAGCCGGCACCGATTACAAACAGGTCGTAGTCCTTGTCGTGGCTCATTTTGTTTTATTCCTCAATTCTGATGGGGGTGATTTTAGCGCAAAATGCTGTGCGTTTGACGCGCAGGAGCCCTTATAGTTCTTTATTTTTACCCGAAAGTCGCCCGGCCAAAAATACAACAAAGGGCACGCAGTAGGTCAATGCAGCGGGAATTACCCGAAACTCGGCCTCGCCAAACAGGGCGTCGTACTGGTTGATAAGTAACAAAACTGTACCTACCACCGCGGCGACTGTAAGAGCTTTGCGTATTGTAGCGCTATCCAACATGTGCTTCCCCAGCCCTTGTGTTGAACTATCTGGTCTCTTACTGTGTATCTACTACAAGAAGTATGCCAACTTGGCACTCTCTTTAAAAACAATGATTTAACAAATTCGATGGCTCTCAAGATGTGGTGATTCACAGTATGTTGAGATGGAACCCACGATAAATTGTGATAAGCAAGGAAGATAAAAAATGAAAAAGCTTTTGACGGTGATACTGCTCGCAATACTGATAGCGGTGGGATGGCGATATCTACCCATGGGTGCCCATATCGCCACAGGTTATTCTTCCAAGCAGCTTTGTTCGGGCATGTTTGTGGCGGGGCTGCCTGAAAAATTTGTTCTCGAGACCGATATAAATCCGCGCATGGCAATTTTGGGGCCGGCTCAGGGCCTCCTGCATATGGTCAGCGATAACAGTGGGAAATCAGTTGAGTCCACATTCCTTGGTTTTTCCAGCACTGCGCGGTATCGACCCGCCACAGGTTGTACCTTAAACCCCATCCAGGGCGAGAAATTTGCGGGCGCACACACCGACTTATCGGAGGCTGTAGGTGGCAGCGAAATTTTAGTTGTAGCGCCGCCTGCGGAATTGGCTGCCGCCTACAAGCAAGCTTTTGCAGAGCCTGCAAATGGTGGTCGCAACACGCTCGCACTGTTGGTCATGCACAAAGGGGAGCTTGTTGCTGAGCAATACCTGTCTCCCGTGACCGCCACTACGCCCCTACAGGGTTGGTCTATGAACAAAAGCCTGATTGCCACCTGGGTTGGTATACAGGTAAAGAAAGGGCAACTCTCCCTGGACCAGAATGTGTTACAGGCCTTGCAGTCCACGGGTGAATCCCTCCTGGGAATTGAGCAGAACGTGGATCCGGCCCTCACCCTGTTTAACCTGCTGCATATGGAAAGCGGCTTCGAGTTTGTGGAGACCTACGACCCCGGCGATGATGCGACGCAGATGCTCTACAACAGTTCGGCCATGTGGCGAGCTGCGCCCGAGAATGGCCATGAGTATCCCCCCGGGGAGCATTTCAGTTATTCCAGCGGCGATGCCAACCTGGCGGCATTTTTGTGGCAGGGTTCGCTGGAAGGTGAACCGTATTACCGCTGACTGGAAGCCAATTTCAGTGGTCCCCTGGGGCTCACCAGCCTGACCGCGGAGCCCGATGCCAGCGGTGTACAAGTGGGGTCTTCCTATACTTATATGACCGCCCGGGACTGGCTGCGCGTGGGCCAGTTCTGGCTGGATGCCTGGCATGACCGCACCGATATTCTCCCCGAGGGGTGGCAGCGTGAGGCTACTCAGCCCAGTACTTCTAACTGGCAGGGCAACTACGGTTTGTCATTTTGGCTTAATACCGAGGGCAGCCAATTTCCATCGCTGCCAAAAAGTATGTTCAATGCCGGGGGCAATGCCGGACAGAGGGTGATGGTTTTTCCCGACCAGGAGTTGGTGATTGTGCGCCTGGGACTGTCGCAAAGTGGTGTTGATCAGGGGGTGGAGCTTTTTTCCCGGCAGGTGCTGGATAGCTTGGAGCGTTAGCGACACTTCATCGCCTTACGGCGGTGCTTCGGGCCATCAATCTGGGCTTGCTGTAGCCGAACTTACAGTCAGGGATGAAGCTAACTGGCGCCCCGGCTGGCTTTTTTTACTATCTTTTCCCCGAGCTTTCGTGTGAGGCCGGGAAAATGCTGTACGGCAAATCCTGCCAGCCTGGCGTTAAATCCGGCGATGGTGTGATATTGCCCTGAGCGAATTGCTTTCATGGTGTCACGTACGATAACGTCCATAGGTTCCTTGGGCACCATCTGGGTCTGTGCCATATTCTCCGGGGACCGGCCCTCATCCAGTGCATCCACCATGGGGGAGTCGAATTCAGGCGGGCAGATAAGTTGCACGCGTACACCCTGTGGCTTGAGTTCAAAATAAAGGGATTCGGTAAACCCCTTCAGGGCATGTTTCGACGCGCAGTACGCAGTGTAGCCATATACACCGGCGTGGGATGCCATCGACGCAATATTGACGATAGTGCCACTGTTTTCCTTGAGAGAGGGCAGCGCCGCCCGGCAGCAATTGATCACCCCGAATAGATTTATGTCGAAGGTCTCGCGGAATGTCGCTTCAGTTGTATCTTCAAAGCGCGCCTCTCGCAGGACGCCCGCCGAGTTAATCAGTAAGTCGATACCGCCAATCTGTTCAATGATATCTTCGAATGTTTCCTGTAAGGCCTGGGCATCACTCACATCGACAGAGTAATGGCTGACTCTGGCACCTTTCACGGCAGCGCGGATTTCGACGGCGGCCGCTTCCAGCTTTGCCGGGTTGCGGGCAATCAGCACCAGTTCATCGCCATCCGCGGCCAGGGTGTGAGCCAATGCCAGGCCCAGACCGGAGGAGCCACCTGTTATTACAGTTCTTCGATTTGTCATGATCTGATTGCCCTTTTGTCTCTGACTTCGGAGATAGGATTGTACGCGATATACCCCGGCTGGAGGCCAGCAACTACTGACAAAGCTGAATGCACAGTGAAATTTGGACTTACACATCAGCAATATCACTACATACAGAAAACAGTTGTGAACCCACTGAAAAATCAAGGCGCCAATGTCTGGATTTTTGGCTCGCGTGCTCGAGGCGACCACCAGGAATATTCAGATTTAGACCTCATGGTCAGCGCCGATATCGATATTTCTGCCAATCGATGATGTAGATAACAGAAAAATTCTTGGCTTCTGCAGTTTTAGCCCCGCATCAATTGTGCATGAGCGAACGCCGGAGGTTGTGAAACGAGGGCTGGACCGCCACGAAGTACCTGTCTTTACGTTGCAGCGGAGGCGGCTACTTTCGCACTGGATCAGACCCCGGACTATGTCAAGTCCGACAAACTCCTGGTTGCCTAGTGAAGATATCTAAGGGTCTCTTTTGCCGTCGTCTACGGAGATGGTATTGTGCGTGATTAATATTCAATCCAGGCATCTGCAATGAGCAAATTTACTCTAAGCGAAATCAATATCTACCCGGTGAAATCATTCGCCGGCTATTCTATAGATTCCGTACAGTTGGATCGATTTGGCCCCACTGGTGACCGCCGCTGGATGCTGGTCGATGAATCCGGTGTCGCCATTACTCAACGCGATCAGCCACGTCTGGCGCTGATCAAAACCTGGTTGCACCCCAACGGCCTGGGTATGCAGTTCGAAGATGATCAAATAGAGCTTCTTATACCCGACGCCCAGGCACAAAAATGCCGGGTGAAGGTATGGGGCGATGAAGTTACCGCGCTCGACAGCGGTGATGAGGCCGCAGCCTGGCTGACCGCGAGACTGGATGTAGACTGCCGTTTAGTCTACATACCGGATGACAGTATCCGCCTGGTCGACGGCATCTACGCCAGCGCGGGAGAAGCGGTTGGCTTTGCCGATGCTTTCCCCCTGCTGCTGATCTCGCAGGCTTCCCTGGATGATCTGAATAATCGCCTTGAAACCCCGGTACCCATGAACCGCTTCCGTCCCAACCTGGTTGTGGATGGCTGCGAGCCCTTCGCCGAGGATAGCTGGAAGCGAATCAGGGTAGGGGAGGTGGAGTTTGATGTGGCCAAGCCCTGCGACCGCTGTGTTATGCCATCTATCGATCAGGCTACGGGAGAGAAAGACAAGAACATAAACCGGGTGCTGGCCAGCTTTCGGCGCCGTGACGGGAAGATCTATTTTGGCCAGAATCTGTTGTATCAGAGGACGGGAATATTACGCTTATCACAGTCGATTGAAGTGTTAGAATAGCCGCCGCTCAGCCCAATGGTCTATACCGTCTGTGCTGAAATGAAGCTCTGACACAGAATTAAAAAAGGTAAAGACAATGGTAGGGAAAAAACTAGCGCTATTTGTAGTACTGGTGTGCGGCATATTAACAACGGCTGTCGCCGAGGAAAGCGCCGTTCCCCAAGACGAAATTCTTTTGAAAAATGGCTCCCGGGTCATCGGCACGGTCACCGCCTCTCGCGATGGTGTGGTAACTATTGAGACCGGTTTTGCCGGTACCTTGAGTATCAAGAACGAAGAAATCCAGTCCATGCACACAGAGGGGAACCTGGTCGTACAGATGGCCGATGGCCATATTTTCAGGGACAGGCCCATCACTATTGAGGACGAGATATTTGTCGTCACCGAGGGCAATGGCGATCAGCTCAGTTACCCCATGGCGGATGTATTGATAGTTAACCCGGAGCCCTGGGAATTGGGTGATGGTTATAAGGCTTCGGGCCTCATCAGTTTTGCCTGGGCTCTGGAGCGCGGAAATTCAGATACCGATGAATTGGACTACAGTCTCGAGTCCATATGGCGCAGCCTGGAAGACCGTTACACCATTCGTATGGCTGGCGAAATAGATGAGGCCAATGACGCGGAAATTGCGGATAACTGGAAAGTTATTGGTAAGTACGACTATTTTCTTGAGGACAGGTGGTATACAGGTGTCAATGCGTCAGCCGAACAGGACCAGTTTGCTGATCTGGACCTGCGGTATTACGTTGGTGTCTATCTTGGTCGCCAGTTCTACACCGAATCCATCTTTATGCTTGAGGCTGAATTAGGCCTCGCCTATGTAAACGAAGACTTCTCTACGGCCCCTGACCAGGATTACCCGGGCGCTAACTGGAGTGTACGTATATCCAGTGATTACCTCGGCGGTGGTACCAACTTGTACATGAACCACGATGCTATCTGGAACCTGGATACAACCACGGATATCATTTTAAATACTGCGCTCGGCCTGTCTTTTCCCTTGCTGGGTAATTTGGAGGCGGCAGCTGAAGTGTTATACGAGTATGACTCTGGCGCGGTTGCCGGCATTGAAAAACTCGACGAGACCTACAACTTCCGTATTGGCTATACCTGGTAGGGCTTAGCCTGTCTTCCTCACCGCTGCAGCCAGTTGTTGCAGCAGTGGTGTGGTTTCCTCCAGCGAGAGACAGCCATCGGTAATACTCTGTCCGTAAGTTAACGGCTCTCCCGCCACGACTTTCTGCGTACCTGCCACCAGGTGGCTTTCCAGCATAATGCCCCGAATGGCGCTTTGCCCCTGCTCGATCTGTTCACATAAAGAGGACATCACAAGGGCCTGTTTGGATGGGTCTTTCTCGCTGTTCCCGTGGCTGCAATCTACGATCAGTGAAGCGGGTAAATTTTGCCCTGATAATGCTACGGCGGCGGCCTGTACATCTTCAGCACTGTAATTTGGTCCGGTGGCTGTGCCTCCTCGCAAAATCAGATAGCTGTGTGGGTTACCCCGCGATTTGAGTATCGCCGGCGTCCCCTCCTTGGTGAGCGAGGGGAACCAGTGCTCATGTTGGGCGGACCGTATGGCGTCGATGGCCACGCTGATCTCACCGGTAGTACCGTTTTTAAATCCCACGGGCATGGACAAGCCCGAGGCCAGTTCCCGGTGTATCTGGCTTTCAACGGTTCTGGCGCCTATCGCTCCCAGGCTGACCAACTCTGCGTAGTATTGGCCAAACGTGGTATCCAGAAACTCACTGGCGGCGGGTAGCCCAAGTTCGGCTACATCCAACAGAACCTTCCGCGCCAGATGCAGCCCCTTGTTGATGTGAAAGCTGCCATCCAGGTCGGGGTCGCTAATCAGGCCTTTCCAACCCACCACGGTGCGCGGTTTTTCAAAGTAAACCCGCAGCACGGGGAAGATGGCATCGCTTAAGGGTTCACACACCGCCTTTAGTTCAGTGGCAAATTCCAGCAGGGCTTTGGGATCGTGCACCGAGCAGGGACCAACCACTGCCAGCACCCGCTTATCCTTACCCGCGAGGATGTCCTCAATACTGCGCCGCGAACTGGCAACAGTGGCCGTGTGTTTGTCCGACAGGGGAAGCTCTTCTGCCAGTATCCAGGGCGTAATCAGTGGCTGGGCGCGGCCAATGCGAATGTCGTCGGTGTTTTCACTCATATTCCCTGTTCCTGACGCAGCTTCAGCTTTGCCTGAATATCTTCAACCCTGGCTTTACTGAGGTTTATTTTGAGTACGAAGTATATCGCAACCACCAGGGCCGGGAGGATACCTATGCCCATGGCGTAGACCAGTCCGTTCTGGGTTGCCTGGGGCACTTCACCCGGTAACATGCCTGTTGTCAGGCCGATGACATCCAGTACTATGCCCGCGTACACGGGGCCAAAGACAGAGGCAAACTTGGCAATAAAATTAAGCACAGAAAAAAACCCTGCCTCCTGGCGCACACCGTGGTCCAGCTCATGTTCATCGGTGATATCCGAAATAATAGAGTAGGACGTAATGGCCCTGATCAGGTAGCAGTACATGAATATCATCATGAAAATAAAATTGAGTGCAAATATGGTACTCGCATCGCCTGGCATCAGCCCGGTCATTCTCAGAGGGTACAACCACAGGCAGTCCAGAATCAGGCCAATAAGCGCATATTGCAGCAGGTGATGTTTTTGAAAGCGGAGGCTCAGCGGGCCCAGCGTGAGCATGACCAGGCCAATAGCCAACAGGCTGGGGATGGACAATATCAGGGAAATCTCGGTAGCACTGAATTCCCAGTAGTAAGTCCAGGACAGCATATTCAAGGTGGATATCGTACCCCAGGCTACCATCGCTGCAATTTCATAGTAGAGCATATTGCGAAAGCTCAGGTTGCTCAGTGTGCGCAGCAGATCCAGGGTCAGCGTTTTGAAACTTGTCCCCGGTCTGTTCGCGTCTACCTGCGTGGGGCTAGCAAAGGGCTTGGCCCCAATGGTGGCAATGGCTCCCATAATCCACACCGCGACGCATGATAAAAGGCCATAGAGCGGGTAATTAGAGCTGACAAAACGGCCGTCCACACCATCCTGGGTTGAAAATATCCACAATAGACCCACGGCGGGAACAACCACTGCGAACAAAAATGCAAATTTCATCCTCGCGCCCATGATACTGCTGCGCTCCTGGTAGTCGTTGGTAATCTCCGCGGACAGGGCCAGGTGGGGAATTGAGAATGTGGTCAGGAAGGTGCGAATCCAGAGCGTCCAGAACAGCAGCCAGGCTGCCAGCCAGAAAGAGTTCTCGATTATTCCTTGCGGGGGGGTAAAGAGTCCGATAAAACCCAGGCCCAGGGGCAGGACACTCAGGGCAATAAACGGATAGCGCCGGCCGTACCGACTTTTCAAACGATCTGACCAGCTCCCCACCAGGGGGTCGGTAATTCCATCAACAATCAGTGCGGTCGACATCACAATACCGGTGACCGTGCCGCTCAGGCCCAGAACCTGGGTGTAAAACAGCAACACGAACATGCTGTACGCCGCTTCTTTCACGGCGTAGACGGCACCGCCGGTGCCGTACAGTACTCGCGTTTTTAGACTTATCACTGCCTGCGTTTCACCGTTTGAAAATCGTGGATTTCAGACACAAAAACGGGCGATTGCTATCGCCCGTTTTTGTGTCTGTAGCACTATGCGGTATTAACGCTTGCCTTTAGCCAGTCCTCGAAACCAGTCTGCCAGTGTTTCATGTTTAAAATCGGTAAATTCGCCGGCATCCATAAACATGCCGTGCTCACTGCAGGTCTCATACCAGATATGAGGCTGATCCGGGTCGGAAGTCTTTTCCATATACTGGCCACAACGGGGGCAGGCAATATCCTCCACAGCGTCCCACTTCTTACCGTCGTCAACACTGCCGGTGTCCAGGGCATCGCCCATCCACTTTTCCTTCAGTCGCTCGGCCTCGCCGGTGTCGAACCAAAGACCTTTGCAATTAGTGCAGCGATCGATAGCGAGGTCGCCGCCATAGGTGATTTCGTCCATGCCGTGGCCGCACTTTGGGCATTCAATACTGTGTACATCCGGGTTGTATTCCATCAGGGTTCCCCACTGGTTTCTGTTTTATGATTTTATAAACGACCCAAAATTGGGGCATAACATAAGGATTCTAGCTCAGGCGGGCGCAATTGTCCTGCGAGTTGTGTAATTTTCATCTACCTTTAACCTAGCTAAGCCATTGCATTTGACTTAAAATTGTACCTTCGTACTAATAACTTGATGCGCCTTGGCGGGAGGAGCGATCATGAGATCAATTTTTATTTTGTGTGCGGGCCTTGCGCTCGTACTGGGTAACTCTGTCTTTGCTGCGGGAGATGCGGCTGTGGGCGAGAAACTTTATGGCAGCTGTGTGGCTTGTCACGGTGCTGAGGGGGAGGGTATAGCAGCGATGAATTCTCCTGCTATCGCGGGCCAGAATGAGGCCTATCTGGTGCGACAGCTAAGCCATTTCAAGGCCGGAATTCGCGGTGCAGATACCAAAGACACTCTGGGCATGCAGATGGCTGGCATGGCCGCTACTCTGGCTGATGAAGCAGCAGTGTCCAATGTTGCCGCCTATATTGCGGATCTGCCTCTTACCACAGCGGGAGTAGACACCGCCGGGGCTGATCTACGCAATGGCGAGAACCAGTACAACGGCGCCTGCGGTGCCTGTCATGGTGGCGCAGCACAGGGC
>JADFVW010000413.1 GCA_015222725.1 Pseudomonadota bacterium
ACTCGGCTTTCCAATATATCTGCGGTATGTAAATCAATCTCGCCGCAATTTATCCGAAACTGCAATCGGGGTAGGGTAGTTAAACACCACGATATATGACGATACCAGGAAGGTAATTATCGTTGTGGCCTGAATCAGCAATGAGGCATTTTCCGATATCATCGCGCTGCCCGCTGCTACATAGGCGATCAATAGAGAAAACTCGCTTGCCTGTCCCAGGCGAAAACCCAGATCCCAGGCCAAACTTTTTACGATGAGGATAGCCCCGATACCGACGAGTGGGCAGCCCGCGTCAGCCTTGATTGGGATTTATCTGACAATACTCTGGTGTCCTTTAAGTATGAGCACGGGGAGTGGGACAACAGCGGTCAGCCCTACGAAATTATCAAGGCAGGCTCACTGGTCGCATTTGGAATAGAGGGGGAAATCAATGGAAAATCCAATATGGGTGACGGTGCTTTCGCCGGCTTTCCAGACGATGGCGTGCAAGATATAGGGTCCCTGCAGACCTTTGAGGGAAAGCTGGATGAGTATGTCGTCACCATAGAGCACAACATGAATAACGGAGCTACTGTCACTGCGATAGGAAGTTACTCCAGTTACGACTTTGAGCGATTTCTGGATGCAGATTTCAATCCCCTTACTGTCGTTCGATTTGACGATACGGAAGACTTTGAACAAACAAGCCTGGAGTTGCGGATTGCTTCGAATACAGGGGGCGCGTTTGAATACCTGGCAGGTATTTACTATCAGGACAACGAATTGCTTGCCGACAGCTTGACCTACATAAATATGCCCACGCTTGGTGCTCTGGTTACCGGGGGTTGCTTGGCAGGGGGGGGAGCCAGTATTGCAGGCGACGTACTGGGTACAGTTTTCGCAAACGCGGCATTGGGTACTAGCGCGGCGACAGCAACTGCATGTTTTAATCAATCTGTCGCTGATCCTATGCTGGCAGCCGGTTTGCCAGGAGTGATGCGATATGCACTGTTGGATCAGGACACGGAAATCCTTGCTATATTCGGCCAGGTCGACTGGAATCTTACTGACACTCTGCGGGGTACACTGGGTCTGCGTTATACCGAAGAGGACAAGACTGCGCGTCAGGCGGTGATTCCTACAGACTACGGCAGGCGTAATACAACTCAAACGACGGATCCTCTATCGGCCGCTGCATCGACTGTATTTACAGAATTCACTCCACACGATTTCCGAGACCTGGAGCGGGATGAGTCCAGCTTTACCTGGTCCGCGAATATTCGATGGGATTTATCGGAGAGTGTGATGACATACGTCTCAGCATCCACCGGTTTCAAGGCCGGCGGTTTTAATTCATTCTATATGGGTAATGCGGCGGGTGCCGGCGCCGATCCTGAGGATGTAGATTTTGAAGAAGAGGAAGTGATCGCGGCAGAATTGGGGGTGAAGATGAGTTTACTGGACGGAACTGCAGAGTTAAATGTTGCGTTCTTCTGGAACCAGTACGATGACTTGCAGGCATCTGTATTTAGCGGTCAAACCACGGTGGAAGTTCGCAATGCAGCTGAGGCTACCAGCCAGGGAATTGAAATCGATGCCCGGTGGCATGCAACTGACAATTTTATGCTTACCGGTGCTTTGGGTTGGCTTGATTTCGAGTTCGACAGTTTCCCCAACCAGGCGTGTACCAGTGACCAGTTTGTCGCATTCCGGGAGGCAGCATGGGATGGTGGCAATAATCCATTTGGAGCTTTCGCCAACAACGGTGATTGCGCTCAAGCCGGAGTAAATGACATGAAAGGTAGAACCAGTGCCAATACCGCTGAATTCTCAGCCACTGTGTCTGCCAGTTACACCCGTGACCTTGGAGATTATCGATTGGCTCTGGTGGCCGATGTGATGCATAACGACGACATGTACCGTCAGGATGACCTGGACCCTACCTTGAAGGCAGATTCCTATACGACCGTCAACGCCCTACTGCGCTTTGGACCCAGCAATGGGCAGTGGGAACTGGCAGTCATAGGGAAAAACCTGACCGATGTGGATGACAATTTCTATTACGGAACTGACGTTCCCCTGTTCGATGGTTCAATCTACGCAGGTATCACTGCGCCGAGAAATATCACGGTTGCAGCCACCCTGAACTTCTAGTGTGATGGGCGGGCGATGTTGTCCCCAATTTCAATCTCGAGGTGGCGTTCGGTAGCTTGTACTAAAAGCCATTGATTATCTTGGTTTCCAGGAAGTCCTCGAAACCGAAGGCGCCGCCCTCCCGGCCATTCCCGGATTGCTTGTAGCCTCCAAATGGCCCTCCAGCGGTCAGGCCACTGCCATTGATGTGAATCATCCCGGCCTTGATTCTGCCGGCAATCTTTAGTGCGTGCTCGATATCACCCTGAACATAGCCCGATAGGCCATAGGGCGTATCATTGCCGATGGCGATGGCTTCCTCATCGCCCTCATAGGGGATCATGCACAACACAGGCCCGAATATCTCCTGTTGGGCAATACTCATATCGTTGCTGACATCAGTAAAGATGGTCGGCCTGGCAAAGTGGCCCTTCTCGAATCCATCTGGCTTGCCTGTGCCGCCGCAGAGTAGGGTGGCTCCCTCATCAATACCTTTCTGAATCAGAGCCTGTACCTTGCCGAAGTGTACTCGGCTGACCAGTGGCCCAATATGCTCACCTTCAGCTTTTGGGTCGCCAACTTTTACGCTTTCCCCGACTCTGCGCGCTATCTCGGTTGCCTCAGTGTAAAGAGACTTCGGGATCAACATTCGGCTGGGGCAATTACAGGACTGTCCGGTGTTTTGCATACAATGCAATACACCTGCTGTAACCGAAGCTTCTAAATCGGCATCATCGAGAATAATATTGGGAGACTTGCCCCCAAGCTCCAGAGCGACGCGCTTGACCGTATCGGCTGCTGCCCTGGTGATGGCCGCCCCTGCCCGAGTCGAGCCGGTGAATGTAACCATATCCACATCGGGGTGCGCTGACAAGAGAGCGCCAACACCGGGTCCGTCACCATTAACCATATTGAAAACGCCCGCTGGCACACCGGCCTCGTGTATAATTTCTGTCCACAATAGACTACTCAAGGGCGCTATCTCACTGGGCTCTGTCT
>JADFVW010000414.1 GCA_015222725.1 Pseudomonadota bacterium
CTGGAAATACCACTGTCCCTTTTCCAGCTCGCTGGGCTTCTCCAGCGCTACCACCCGGGCGCCACGAGGATTGAGGTGCTCCATAAAGCGCTTGATGGTTCCCCCTTTACCCGCAGCGTCACGGCCTTCAAACAGTACGACAATTTTTTGTCCGGTTTCTTTCACCCAGCGCTGCACCTTCAGGAGTTCGACCTGTAGTGCCTTTTTCTTCCGTTCGTATTCCCTTGTTGGAATTTTGGTCTGGTAAGGGTACTTGCCGGATAGAAACAGCTCCCGGATAGCATCCGGATCGCGGCGCATTTCAGCCAGTTCATGAAGTGCAGAGGCGCTAACGGGCTCCTCATGCGGTGCAACGGGTGCTACCGCAGAGGGAGAGGGCGCTGGGGTGAGGTTGAGATTGTCGGTACCGTTGTTTTTGTTACTGCTGGTCTGGTCTGTCACTCGGGGCTCCATGGAAAGAATTAAAGGATCTATGAAAACCCGAGCGCAATCCGCTTGCAATGATGCGAATCAACAAAACATATTTTGTGATATTTATCTCCACTAAAGACCCAAACTCGGCGTAGTTTCAATTAGTATTATTCGCCATGGCTAATCTCAATTATGATTAAGCCCCAACGCCAGCCAGTGAGACTTATGACGACCAGGCCAAGCTATGACCCAACCCATACTCGCGGCAGCGAATACCGCTCCGGGGGCAGGGCGGTGCGACCCCGTGACGCGGCCACCCTGATTATTGTGCGCAGCGACGGCAAACACCCCAGAATCCTGATGGGGCAGCGCGCTGCCGGGCACAAATTTATGCCCAACAAGTTTGTATTCCCCGGCGGTAAAGTCGATGCCGGCGACGGCCGCCTGCGACCGCCCCACGACTTGCACCCGGCAGTTATGGCGCGCTTGAGCAAGGGTTGCTCACAAACCCGTGCCCGGGCACTGGCGATGGCGGCAATCCGCGAGACCTATGAGGAGACTGGCCTGGTACTCGGTGAGCCGGATACGCCGACACTGCAAACCCGCTCGCCTCACTGGCGCGAGTTTCTTAAATATGATGTCAATCCTCGCCTGGACAGTTTGCGCCTGATTGCCCGGGCCATCACGCCGCCTTACCGCAAGCGCCGTTTCGATGCGCGTTTCTTTATGGGCGATGCCGATCTCATTCAGGGTGACGTGCACGAGGCGCCTGAGGGTTCCGGTGAATTGCTGGGGATACATTGGGTGTCACTAAAGGACGCGCAGGCACTGGAATTACCCAATATAACGCGTGTGGTGCTGGGTGAAGTAGAGCGCCGCCTCAGGGAAGGGCACACGCCAGAGGATAAAGGGCCCTTCATTTATTTCCGTCACGGCAAGCCCGTCATAGACAAGGTATAGCAAGCCCATAACCAGGGGTAAGCTGTTGTAGTTCCACACCGATTAGTACAGGATAAGCCCCCGTGGATACCCGCGTAATTCACAATACCTAAACACACCCAGGAGTGCTTATGATCTCGGCAAAAATGCCCTACGAAAAGCAATACCAGGACGTACAGGGCAAAAAGATCGCCTATGTGGAAGTCGGCGAAGGTGACCCCATTGTGCTGCTGCACGGCAACCCGACCTCATCCTATCTCTGGCGCAACGTAATCCCCGAGCTGTCGGGCAGGGGTCGCATTATCGCGCCGGATCTCATTGGCCAGGGCGACTCCGAAAAACTACCTGCCAGCGATGGTCCCCAGCGCTATTCTTTTCACACGGCCTATCGTTACCTTAATGGGCTGCTGCAGGCGATCGGCGCTGATCAGAATGTAACACTGGTGGTCCACGACTGGGGGAGCGCTCTGGGCTTTTACTGGGCCCAACAGCATCCAACGGCAGTGCGGGGTATCGCCTATATGGAGGGCATTGTCTGCCCGGTTACCTGGGATGACTGGCCCGAGGGAGCGCGAGGTATTTTTCAGGGGTTCAGGTCAGGCAAGGGCGAAGACCTGGTACTGCAACGCAATATGTTTGTTGAAGCGGTACTGCCAGGCTCAGTCATGCGCGGCCTGGGTGAAGAGGAAATGCAGCACTACCGAGCGCCATTTTCCACTCCGGATGATCGCCAACCGACACTGAACTGGCCACGCGAGATCCCCATCAGTGGTGAGCCACCTGAAATGGTAGATTTAGTGACCAGTTATGGACAATGGTTAGCGGGTAATCAGCAGCTGCCCAAATTGTTCGTCAATGCCGATCCGGGCTCGATCCTGACGGGCAAAGCCAGGGAGTTTTGCCGCAGTTGGCCCAACCAGAGCGAAGTCACGGTCAAGGGCACCCACTTTATACAGGAAGACTCACCCCGGGAAATCGGGCGTGCTGTTGCCGAATGGTTAAACTCGCTAAGCTGACATATTTGTATCTAATTGGGGTCATGGCAACATAACCCTTCTTGACAAAAAAACCGTTCAGAACCTGGTGTCGTGAGTCAGAAGTTCACATACTTTCAGAAAGCCTCCAAGGCGCTTCTGCTGCAGTGCGACCCTGGAACGCTTTAGCATACGGGTCCTGTTGACCAAGTATGTGTCCCGGCTAACAAGCCATAACCAACCAAGTGGATGACTGATGACTATCTCCCCTCTGCGCCTCTATGGCGAACACTGTTCACCCTATACCCGCAAGATGCTGTCACTGCTGCGCTATCGGCGTATTCCTTATCGATTGCTGCAGGGCGGTCCGGGAGGGGCGCCACAGGAACTGCCAAAGCCCAAGGTGGCGTTGCTGCCCACCTTCTATCTGACTAACGAGGAA
>JADFVW010000415.1 GCA_015222725.1 Pseudomonadota bacterium
AGCGCCTGTAGCTCAGCCGGATAGAGTAGTGGCTTCCGAAGCCATTGGTCGCAGGTTCGAATCCTGCCAGGCGCGCCATTTTTTAAAGGTGCTTTGCGGGCACAACAGGAAAACATTGAAGAAACGGAAGGCTTTGTGGCTTGAACTGCCCCCGGATTACCCACAACTTTCAAAACTGCTAATTTTTACCCAACGCCCTGAATTGAGGCGTGTTCTTGATATTATCCAGATTGGCGTCAGCTGCGGCTATGTGCAAGGGGTAGCCCGATGCCAGTGCGCGCTCCAGAGCCTCCAAAGCAGGCTCTGTGTCACTCAATGAAGCGAGTGCGGTCGCTGTATGGTAGTCCACATACATGTTATCACTCGCCAGGGCGTTGGCTCTATTGAGGTAGTCGATCGCCATGTCCCGCTGGCCAATATTCGCGTGATAGTGCCCTACCATCGCAAGCGTGTCCGCATCGGATAAATTGACCTCCAGTCGCTTGTCAGCGAGTCTGATGGCGTTCTCGTACATCGGGCTGGCCAGTTCGGTACCAAGCGAAGAGTGCCGATAAGCATCCCCCAGATTGCCCCATAGTTCAAAATTTTCAGGCGCCAACTCCACCGCTTTATGATAAAGGGTCACCGCCTCGTCAAAGCGCCTCAGAAAAAACAGGGTGGTTGCGACATTTGAATAGGCTACGCTGGATGGCGCAATTTCAAGGGATCGCTGCCACGCTATAGCGGCCTGCTCGAAATCACCGGTCAGGAAATGAGCCGCGGCATTGTTATTGAACGCCAGATCACTATCTGGCATCAACACGCAAATGCGCTCGTAGTAAGGAATCGCATCTTTCACCTTACCGGTTGCAAACAGGTAGTTGCCTATGCTCATCAGCGCATGCCAGTAGTGGGGCTGCAGCTCAGACGCCCTGCGATAGTGGTGCCCGGCCAACTCCTCCTGACCTGCCTCCAGGTAGGTATCGCCCAGTCCCACGTGGGCATCGGCTGAACTGGCATTCAAGGACAGGACAGTATTGAATTCATCTATCGCCTGGTCATATTGTCCTGATGCACGATAAAGCTTACCCAGTGCAATGTAGACTGAGGTCGCTCGCCGATCCAGTGTCAGGGCCCGGTGACAAGCAGCTTCGGCAGACTTAAAGTTTTCCACATCGAGATTATTGGAATAGAGGCCCAGGAGTGCTTCGCACAGACCAGCATAGGCGTCGGCAAAGCGCTGGTCCTGCCCCACAGCCCTGTTGAAAAAGTTTACCGCAGACTTGAGATTGTCCGTATCCTGGGGCAGTCGTAAGTCGGCTCTGCCACGCAGATAAAAATCGTAAGCAAGGGGGTCGACTCTCTTATTTCGAGAAAGCGCGTCTCGCGAGCGGGAGGGGAGTAGTACCTGTAATGAGTCAACCACTTTGGCTGCGATTTCATCCTGCATGGCGAGTACATCACTGAGATCCCGGTCGTAGGTCTCGGACCAGAGGTGAAAACCATCATCGGCCTTGATTAGCTGGGCTGTCACCCGCACACGACCTCCCACATGTCGGACACTGCCTTCCAGTATGTGGCCGACACCCAGATGTTCCCCTATGGTCTTTATATCCACATCCTTGTTTTTGAAGTAGAACGAGGATGTGCGTGCCGACACATTAAGTTCATTCAGCTTGGCCAGGAGATTCAGGATCTCTTCAGCCAAACCGTCTCCCAGGTATTCCATCTCCGGTACGCCACTCATGTTGACGAAGGGCATGACAGCAATGGAGGTACGATCACTCCCCGCTTCTACGGTTGATGGCTGTGCCAGGGACTCCCTGTAGGCCAGACGCTCGAGGTACATATATCCAACCAGCAGCGTCAGCAAGGTGATCAGGGTGAACTCGATAATATGCGATCTTGACCAGGAGGAAATTTGGTCTTCACTGGTGATGGGTGTCGCTTCAACGACTCCGTCAGCCGTGAGATCGAACAACCAGGACAGAACAAGAGCGATCGGAAACCCGATCGCGGTCAGAACCAGAACCGCCGTGATTGACCAAACAGGAAGATCGAACAAAGGGAAGACGACGTCCGCCACCTGCAGCAAAACCCAGGCGCCTGCAGCATAATATGCAGTAACCCGGTGTACGCCTCTGCCTTTCAGCTCGGCTATGAACTGGCGTATTTCCATAAACTACGATCACCGGCCGGTGTCAAATACCTGCAAACAGCCTCGGGATGATAAAAGCACCATGGGAGGCGTCCTCTCCCGCGGGAGATGGATCACTTGATGCGAATCACAGGGTCCAGGATGCATCCCTCGGCTGAAGTCACCATATAAGATACGTCATCACCGACATTTCCCGTGACGATACACTGGTAAAAGTTGGGTTGCGCATGACAGTTATGAAGACTGCCTGGAGAACCGTCTTTGGTCTTGATTTCCCTAATAGATGAAACGGGGGTCCAGCGGACGGGGCCATTGTTTGCCCGGCAGGCCACGTTGGCCGGATCGGGGCCATTACCGCAGCTCCCATCATGGCTCAGGACCTCAACTGGTTCGCAGCCATCGAAGACCACTTCCAGATTCTGATTGGCCTGTGCAAATGTGCAAAATCCGATACTTAATAGTGTCATGGAGATTATTTTTCTTATCATGAGCAGCCTCTTATTAGTTATATTATAGGTCAAACTCTTACAGCACGATGGCCATATCAACATCTGGCATTCATCTTTAGTAGACTGTTTGATGTCAGAATTCAAACAGGCCTCCGCTAGATCATACAACACATGCTAGCGATCTACAGTTATTTTTCTCACAGGCGATATGCACCGAACGCATGGTTTACACTTTTACCATGAAAGCGCTCTCAATTGGCCTGCTGATTATCCAGCTGTCCACTGGATACAGTATCATTTGACGCCAGGGCCATCTGCTCTGCACCGCTGTATTGCCCCTTGAAAAGCCCAAAAGCAAATATCGAAGCTAAAGCCACCCAATAAAGTGTACTACCCATACTCAGCACTCCTTCTCAAATTAAGTCTAATACTCGTCAATCCAATTCGATGGAAGTAGTATGCAGGTTGGGTTGGAGTCACGACATGGCCCTGGCCGCCAGATGCATGGCCAAAGGCGCCAAATTAGCGGCCCGGGTTGAGGGGGTTCTGGTTTAAAAGGTGTAAAATCTATACCGTTATCCGCGCCGGTCCTGCTCAAGAATGGGCGAGGCATCGTGCCCCAGGCTGCGGCTTGAATCCATTGCCAGCCAGAGGGCGCGCAGCATATCCACTGCCGCCATGCTCAGGTGCTGCTGGGCGGTTGCCAGCGCCAGCTCCGCTGCCTGCTGTTTTTGTTCGCCACTGAGATGAGCGGCCTTCTGGCTCATTTCTGCATCCACGCTCGCTGCAAGCATCTGGATTTCCCGCGCCACCTCATCGGAAACCTCGCGCATTTCAGCCATGACCAGCTGTAAGCCTCCGGGCATGGTTAATACTGCTTTTGCCCCCCTATAGCTCATACGTGCAGGCAATGTGGCTAAATCGAAGCCCAGTGAAACCATTTTCCCAATCATCCGGATATCCCTGTAGGTATAAAGCGTGGCGATTATACAGTGATGGCCGCATATTTGTTCAGCGAGCGACGGTGATCGCGTTAGATAGTCCGGTAAAATGATATTGAGTTGACCTGAAGCCTCCAGGTCGGCATGAGCAATCCGCCACGGCTAAAATATTGTGATTGCACAAACTCTAGCACAGGAAGGATAATGTTTGCCTTTCGCTCGCTAGTGATCGCTATCTGGAGACCTAAACATGGGAACCGCAATCGTTCGATTCAGCACCTCCGTCGATGCCCCTGCCTGGGGAGTTAAGCGCGGCGAGCACGTCCACCGCCTGGCACTGGATGCCCCACACCATCGCGACGTTATGGCATGTTATTTCGACAACCGCTCCCAATTTGACGCTGCTGTCAGTGATACAGCTATTGCCGTCGAAGATGCATCGTTCCACTCACCCTTGAGCGAGCAAATCCAGCTTTTTGCCCAGGGGCTGAACTACGCCGATCACCGGTCCGAGTCGGGCCTGTCCACAAATGAAGATGCCGGAGAAAACCTGCTGTTTATGAAGGCCGCTAGCAGCCTGTGTGGGCCCAATGATTCCATCCTGCGACCCGCTGGCTGCGAGTTGCTGGACTATGAGATAGAACTGGGCCTGGTGCTACGAACTGATATCACCCATGCTATAACAGTAACCGAGAGTGAATTGCCGACCTACATAGGCGGCATGATAATCTGCAACGATGTCTCCGCCCGGGATCTTATGTTTGGCGCCCCGATGATGCAGTGGTTTCGCGGTAAGAGCCAGCGCACTTTTTGTCCCGCAGGGCCAGTGCTCTATCTTCTGGATGAAGAAGACTTCACCCAGCTCTACGCCATGGAACTGAGGCTGTGGATGAACGGTGAATTAAAGCAGCACGCAACCACGGACCTGTTGATACACAAACCGGCAAAGACGCTGAGTGAGATTTCTGTGTTCTCCAATATGAATGCCGGCGATTGCATTCTTACCGGCACCCCCGGCGGCGTACTGGTGGGCGCCAACCGGAAATCAGCCCTGGCAATAATCCTGAATTTCACCAATGATGATAAACGCCGAAAGAAGTTTGTTGCCGCGCAAAAGTCACAAACGCAATTCCTGCAGCCAGGAGATGTGTTGCAGCTGGAAATTAAATCTCTGAACGGGACGATAAACCTGGGTGGGCAGAAAAACACAATTGCACAGGCATAATATTAAGCGCGTTCGTCCTTGGGCGAATCCATAACCACATAGGTAGTAATGGAACTGACCTGGGGGAGCGTGCCCAATACATCTGTGTGGAAAACTTTGTACGCTACCAGGTCGGAAACTTCCACCCGCAACAGATACTCAAAGACTCCGGTGATGTTGTGGCACTCTCGCACCTCTGGCGAGGCCATAATTGATTGCTCGAACGCTTCCTGCGCAGCCTTGGTATGGTCACATAATCCCACCGCGATGTATGCCGTGAAGCCAATACCGAGGCCCGCATTGTTCAGGATAACCCGGTACCCTTGAATAATTCCGGTTCGCTCCAGTTCCTGCACCCGCCTCAAGCAAGAAGAGGGTGACAGCCCTACCCGTTCCGCCAGCGCAGTATTGCTAATCCGACCATCCAGACTAAGTTCGTGCAATATTTTTCTATTTATTTTATTCAATATGGTCATATATTGTTTATTTACTTACTTTCAGCATTATTATGCAAGCACATTGCGGATATTTTCATAGATAATTGCATTATGACATACGAATTATTGACTGGACTAGTATTGTTCGCGCTGGTGACCTCGATTACGCCCGGCCCCAACAACCTGATGCTAATGGCCTCGGGGGCAAACTATGGTTTTCGGCTCACCATTCCCCATATGCTGGGGGTCTCCCTGGGCTTTATGCTAATGGCAATCCTGGTCGGTATGGGTCTCGCCCAGCTTTTCAAAACCTACCCATTCAGCTATATATTGCTGAGAGTCTTAAGCGTTCTGTATCTGCTTTTCCTGGCCTGGAAGATTGCCAACGCAGGCGCCCCGATGGCTGCGTCCAGCCAATCAGGCCACCCTTTTACCTTTATTCAGGCGGCACTTTTTCAATGGGTTAACCCCAAGGCATGGACCATGGCACTCACCGCGATCAGCGTATACTCGCCCTCACAAACCCTGGGCTCTGTGGTTCTGGTTGCCGCCGTGTTCAGCGCGGTAAACTTGCCGTCCGTCGCGTCATGGACAATACTTGGACGGGAAATACAACGCCTGTTGACCAGCCAGAAACGCCTGATAACATTCAACATTTGCATGGCATTGTTACTGGTGCTTTCCCTTTACCCTGTTTTGACGATGGAAATCTAGCCCCAGATGACGCGACAGCCCCGCGATCCAAAATCTTTGCGCCTTGGCATCACACCCTGGCATTTGAGTAGTACGATGGAAGCCGATACATTGTGCCGCCAGGCTGAACTGGCCGAGCAGTGCGGCTATGAGTCCTTCTGGCTACCAGAGAGCCATTTCGCCGGCACCCCGTCCATACCCGAGCCGATGTTATTACTGGCAGCAATCGCAGCACGCACGACATCCATCAAACTGGGCACGACGTCTTATTTGCTTCCCATTCGAAACCCGCTACAAGCAGCGGAACAGGTGGCCGTACTGGACCAACTCAGTGGCGGCAGGCTGATTCTGGGTCTGGGCAGGGGCTTTAGAGGTGACATGCTGGATGCTTTTAAAGTCGACCCACGTGAAAAGCGCCAGCTGTTTGAACAAACTCTGGATGCAATGAAGCGAGCCTGGTCCGGTGATATTGTTGGGTCCGAGGAACATGCTGCGGTGATGTCTCCCCTGCCCCTGCAACAGCCACACCCACCCATCTGGCTTGCGGCCTTCGGCCCCAAGGCATTACAGCAGGCGGCAAAGTTGGGCGTTCCCTATCTCGCCTCTCCCATGGAGTCACTCAATCAGCTGGAGAAAAACTATCGGCTTTATTACGACGCCCTGGACGAGCACGGAAAGCCCAGGCCACAAGAGGTCGCGGTCATGCGCACCGTTTTTATCAGCGATGACAGCCAGCTTTGCGGCAAAATTCACCAGAAACTCTCGCAGATGACCAGTGCCATAAAAGTCGGAAATATGGAGCTGGCGAAGTCCTGGATCGTGGGAAATGGCACGCAGGTCGTGAACGAAATTCGCGAGTACCAACAGCGCCTGGGCATGAACTATTTAATCGTCGCACGACCCAGGATAAAGGGGCTGAAGCCGGAGGCTTGCGAGCAATCCATGCGCCAGCTGGCGGCGCTGACAGCCGAACTGAAGTGATGCCCCATTGAAACCCTAGAATGCGTAGGTAATTCTCGCGTAGTAGATTCGACCCCTTGGGTCATGGTGCTTGGGGTCATAGCTGAGATTCGCGGCATCGTAGACCACCGGTGGTTCTTCATCGAAGACATTTTTGACGCCCAGGCTGAACGCCGCCGCACTGTTGTCCAGTTCCAGATTGTAGGCGTATTGCAAATCTACGGTTGTCCAGCTATCTATGTTTTGGCTGGAACCATCAGGCACGGCCCTGGTGGTTTCGTAGTTGGACACGTAGTAAACAATAGCCACTGCCTTGTGATTTCCGTAGACCCAGTCTGCCGATAAATTGGCTTTGGTCTCGGGGATGGAGCGTGCAAAATTGTCGTGGTTAAACTTGCCGGCCACATCCTGTGTGCCACCGCTGGGGTCTGGAATTTCATAACTCAGGAAATGGGTTGCAGTGAGATGTAA
>JADFVW010000416.1 GCA_015222725.1 Pseudomonadota bacterium
ACCTGCAAGAGGATATCGCCGATGCGGTGATCGCAATGCTCGCCGGCGCCATGGGCGAACTCGAGTTGGGCAACCCCGCCGCCCTGGTCACGGATATCGGCCCGGTGATCGACCTCGAGTCGCGGCAGATGCTGGGGCGCCACCAGCAGCGTATGCGCGAGGAAGCCACCCTGCTGGCCGCATGTGAACTGGAGCCGCGCCACGCAGACGGTTATTTCTTCCCGCCGCAGGTGTACGAAATCAAGCGTCTGTCACAACTCCCCAACGAGGTGTTCGGCCCGGTGTTGCACATCATCCGCTACAAGGTGCAGGACATGCCCGGTGTGCTGGATGATATCAATGCCTCGGGCTACGGCCTCACCCTGGGCATACACAGCCGCATCGACGGCTTCGCCCGGGAGGTGTTCAACGCCACGCGGGTGGGCAATACCTACATCAACCGCAATATGGTGGGCGCGGTGGTGGGGGTGAACCCCTTCGGCGGCCAGGGGCTGTCCGGCACCGGCCCCAAAGCGGGCGGGCCACACTACCTGCCGCGCTTTGCCACGGAAAAGACCCGCACCGACAACGTGGTCGCCAAAGGGGGCAATACACAATTGTTTAATTTGCAGGACGATTGAATCTATTGACTTTCTGGTGGCCTACGATAAATGTCGCTGGCCAGGTGTACGGTTTCGCTAGGGAACTGCGAAAGTACACTTGATGCCGGTGGCTTTTTTTAACTTTAGATCCAGCGTGGCCAGCGAACACTCGAGCGCTTCAGCCAGCGCCACATACCAGGCGTCGTAACTTGTGACATTTTTTCGCAGTGCCCATATGCGATCTGCAAATGGGTGGAAGGGAAATAACTGGATATCCAGGCGCATCAAATCTTTTTGAGCGCGCCCGGACTCAAGGGGCGAAAGCTCTTTGGCAAGCTCAAGTCGGCGCAAAATATTAGTGACTTCAACCATCGCCAACTCTGGAGCAACCAGTGTTTCACTGGCAATTAGCGACTCAGCCCAGGTGCCATCCCTACCTGTATCGGCCAATGCTGCGACGATGACGGAAGCGTCGATGACGATCGTCATTTACGATCAGCATTTCTGGCATTTACGATTTTTTTTGCTGATATTCGGGTGCCCGCGGCTGCTTTCCTCTCACGCACGGTCTGTAGCCAGGTCTCCGTGGAAGGGCGAGAGGCTATGCGTTCCAGTTCACCGCGCAGATACTCCTGCATGGATTGGTGCTGCAAGGCTGCGCGGGACGCAAGCTCATCCCTTACTTCTTCGGGAACATTTCTGATGGTGATTTGAATAGACATGCTTGCATTTTGCATGCATTAACATGTGGATGCAAGAAAGTGATGAGTGAAACACCCGCATCTCTCTGCGGAAGTCCTCACCGCCTGCCAGGTGACCGGGGGTTTTCCGTACAGTAGAATTGTTGGAGGATTAGGTTTTGTCTCCCCTTAATTCATGGGCAGAGGCCAGTGCCATCCTGTCGTGGGACTGGCGCAATGGGAAACGAGAGGACACGAGCATGACTAAATATCTACTGCTGGCGGCGTGCGTCTTTTTCGCGGGGTATGGCCAGGCGGAACCTGTAACGTACTATTGCAACATATACACAAATCTCCGAGGTGGTCCGGAGAGTAGTGTGTTCCGCTTTGCCGTAAATGATTCTCACGCAACTTTATCCTACACGTACCGAGTACGGCCTGATGAAAGCCCTAAAAAGTTCGAGGTTTTACTGGATGTGCTGAATGACTCTAATCGATCACTGGTTCTCGGTGCTCTGACTGAAGGCAATGAAAAACACTCCCCAAGATACGATGTTTGGGTGCTGGATAAGCACAATATGCATCTCAGTTCTGAGGTGACGCACCCAGGCGATGTCCCCGGCGGGAGGCTCGAGCAACGAACTGGCACCTGCATAATCATAGAAACGGGGAATACTTACTTTATACCAAGAGCGCAGGGCGATTTGGGTTATCGCCCGTATTGAATATCAGAACCTCGCAGATGAAGCGATTGGTTGGCGCGGTGGTGGGGGTGAACCCCTTCGGTTGCCGGGGCAATACACAGCCGCTTAATTTGCAGGGCGATTAAACAAGAAAAAACGCTCGTTACAAAGGGACTTCAATTGCCTGAAGTCCCTGGTAACCACGTCATGCCACTCGCGCCACGTTTTAATCGTCGGGAAAGCTGATAGTCATATGTTCCTGGCCGCCCATGAGTTCCAGAAAGCCGCCCTTGGACACGTGTATCAGGTTTTCGTGGTCACCGCTCTCGATGTAC
>JADFVW010000417.1 GCA_015222725.1 Pseudomonadota bacterium
GCCCCAGTTCACTCATTACGACGACCAGGTTGGCACCCGCTTCTCGCAGTTCTCCGGCATGCGTGTTAATCAGTGTCTTGTACGCCTCCTCACCTTGCAGGAAGGTAAAACCCCAGGCGAGCATAGGCGACATACGTTCGACAATATCAGAGGTGATGCCGATGAAGCCTACTTTGTTGGCACCTACCGTGAGCAGGTATGTCGCTGGTAACAGTGGTTCATCTTCAAACAGTATGGGCAGTGTCTTTCTCACATTACCGGCGATGACGGGGTAGGAGGGCTTTTCTACCGCTGTTCCGAACAGAAGTTTATTGACGATGGAGGACAGTGGTGACGCGCTGCTGGAATAACGTAAACGGGTTGTTATGGGCCCGTAGGCGAAATCCCAGTTTCCCGGAACTGCTATATCTATGTTCAGTGCCTCAACCGGCGCGACAATGGCATTACCGCGAGTATAGAGCGCTTCAACACCGCCGTGGTAGGTGTCACCTATATTCATCAGTATGGCGTTGGGGTTTGTTTTTCTTAGCTGTTTCACCGCGGTAGCGATTCTGGCAATGCCCCCGCGGCTTTCAATTTTGGTGTAGGCCGTCCCGTCATGGGCTATATATCGCACCAGTTCGCCATGAGCGATAAGATTGGCGTGCAAATCGTTCATGTGTATAAAGCTTACCCGGGACTCCCCAGCCAGCAGCCGATGGGGCGCAGTTACAAGAAAAACAAGCAGCAGTGCGCTCGTGATATTTAGTCCTGTTTTTGCTTGCATGCGCTTAACTCCACCCCAATAATAGCCAAACAGAGCCCGATTGGCCGTGCTTTGTACTATCCATTGCCCTTTATATTACGAAAAACTAATATAAAGGTATATACTCTTTGTTCAAATACTCAATAATTGTTAAAACGGAAAGAAACTACCAACATTAGAAATGACCAGCCCTACACCAAATATTTTTGATAGCCTTGTTCGCAAAGCACTGCAGGGTGGTTTGCCGCTGCTGGTCTTCTTTTTGGCCGTGGTGTTTGGTGGCCTGGCTATCCAGTTTACAGCGCGCGAAGAAGAACCGCAGATCGTCGTGCCTATGGTTGATGTGTTGGTGCAGGCTCCCAGTCTATCCGCAGAGCAGGTAGAGCGGCAGGTCACCATTCCAATGGAGAGGCTGCTCTCGCAAATTCCCGGTGTTGAGCATATCTACTCGGTGTCCAATGCTGGACAGTCCGCTGTTACCCTGCGTTTTTATGTCGGTGAGGATAGAGAGGAGTCCATCCTCAACACCTACACGAAAATCCACTCCAATTGGGACGAGATGCCAGCGGGTGTGGATAACTGGGTTATCAAGCCGGTAGAGGTAGATGACGTGCCCATCCTCTTACTGGGCTTGTGGAGTGACGACGCTGCGTTATACAGCGACTTCGAATTGCGGCGGCTGGCAGAAGAGCTTGCCACGGTTTTACAGGCCGTCCCGAATACCAGCGAAGTAGATGTGGTGGGCGGTCGTCCCAGGGCAGCCCGGGTCTTGCTGGATACCGGGGCGCTGGCGTCCAGGCGAACCACGGCCATGGATATCGTGAGCGCCTTGCAGGCCTCCAATGTACTGATGTCAGCGGGGGAGATGACCTTTGGCAACAAAACCATTGTGCTGGAAAGCGGCGATGTACTGAGAGACGCTGCAGAGTTGAAGACCCTGGTTGTCAATGTGGTGAACGGTGTGCCGGTGTACTTACAGGATGTGGCGGAAATTGTTGATGGCCCCACGGAGCCCCGTCACTACACCTGGCTGGAACAAGGTGCCGGAAATTTCCCCATGGTAACTATCAGCGTGGCAAAGCAGCGTGGCAGTAATGCGGTTAAGGTTTCCCAGGAAGTTCAGGCAGAGTTTACACGTTTGCAGGACGTACTGCTGCCCCCTGAAGTGCATGTGGATATATTGCGGGATTACGGGGATACCGCAGATGAAAAAGTAACAAACCTGGCCAGTAGTCTGCTTTTTGCGGTTTTTACCGTTGTAATATTTATCAGCGTATTTCTGGGTTGGCGCCCGGCCCTGGTGGTGGGGCTTGCAGTACCCATCTGTTACGGCATCACACTGGCACTGGACTTTGCTTTTGGCTACACCATAAATCGAGTGACGCTGTTCGCCCTGATTCTGTCCCTTGGACTGTTGGTTGATGACCCCATTACCGGTGTCGATAACATCGAGCGATTCCTGCGTGATAAAACCCTTAAAGCGAAATCTATAAACGATCGCATTGTGGCCGCGATTGCCGAAATCAGGGTCCCCCTGTTGATGTCTACAGTGACCATCATTCTGGCTTTCCTCCCGCTGGCTTATATCTCGGGCATGATGGGGCCCTATATGGCACCCATGGCCTTCAATGTGCCGGTAAGCGTAATGACAAGCACTGTGGTCGCCTTTATAGTGACCCCCTGGCTGGCCAGTAAAGTGTTGCTTATGCGACATGGCGGTGACGATATCCCCGAGGGTGAAGACAGCGCTGAGCCTCAGTTGCCCGAACACTCGGGTCTGGTTCTTCTCTATCAACGACTCCTCGCCTTTGTTCTGGACAGCCGTTCTCGCTCCAAATTACTTCTCTGGCTGGTATTGTTATTGTTTGTGCTGGCTGCAATGCTGCCGGTCTTGCGCCTGGTTCCCCTCAAGTTATTGCCCGGCGATAATCGAAATGAAATCCAGATTGTCATCGATATGCCGGAGGGCAGTAGCCTGGAGGAGACCAACGCCATGGCGCTTCAGGTTTCCCAGCGCTTGCACCGGCTGCCCGAGGTAAAAACTGTTGCCGGCTTTATCGGTATTCCAAGCCCAATGGACTTTAATGGCATGGTGCGGCGCTACTACCAGCGCTATGGTTCCAATATGGCCGATTTGCGTGTCACCCTGATAGATAAAAATGACCGTGAGCACCAGTCACACGCCGTGGTACTGCGACTGCGTGAGCTGTTCACCGACCTCAACGCGGGTGAAATTAGCATCAAAGCGGTAGAGGTACCCCCCGGCCCGCCGGTCATGAGTACACTGGTGGCCGAAGTCTATGGCGATACCATGACGCCCTATGAGTTACAGTATGAAGCGGCGCGAAAATTGATGCAGCGATTGGAGAGGGAGCCCCATGTCGTCGAAATAGATTCCTCGATAGAAGCCCTGCAACAGCGCCTTCGCTTTGTAGTGAATAAGAAGAAGGCAGCGCTCTCAGGCGTCGCTACTTCTGATATCAGCGAATTGCTCGCTCTGTCCAATGACGGCCTGGTTGCTACCTATATACAGGCGGAGAGTGAGGCTGAACCCATGGCCATCGAGTTGCGCCTGCCGCTGGCCAACCGAGCGGGCACAACGGATTTCGAGCAGATATACGTGCGTGGCAGGCCCGGCATAGTTTTAACCACTACCGACGCGGGTGTGGAGTCGGCACCACAGCCGCTGGTAGCGATGGGTGAGTTGGGCGAGTTTGTCGAGCTCACAATCGACCGGGCCATTCACCGAAAAGATTTACGCCGGGTCGTGTATGTAACCGCGGAACTCTCCGGCAGGACGCCCGCTGAAGCCATAGCTGACATCTATGCAGATAGCGGGAATCCGGGTCTCGCGCCTGAACACAATCCGGATGCGGTAGATCTCGATTGGGAGGGTAGAACCTACCTGAACTCTGGTGGCAATGACAGTTGGTCTGTGCCCGCGGGCACGGAAATTGTGTGGACCGGTGAGGGCGAATGGGGCATTACAATAAGCGTATTCCGCGATATGGGCCTGGCTTTTGCCTTTGCCCTGGTGGCGATTTATTTCGTGCTCTACGCACAGACGGCCTCTGCTTCCCTGTCCCTGATTATTATGTCCGCTATTCCTCTTACAATCATTGGCATTATGCCTGGGTTCTGGTTGCTAAATCAGTTCGGAGAGCGGGCCATTGGAAGCGCACCTGTACCCGTCCTGTTTACCGCAACAGCGATGATAGGAATGATTGCCCTGGCGGGTATTGTGGTGCGCAACTCACTTATTCTGGTTGAGTTTATCTCCCAGTCCAGAGCGGCGGGCTTGAATATTCGCGAAGCGGTATTACGCGCGGGCGCGGTTCGCATGCGGCCCGTTTTATTGACCGCGGGAACGACCATGCTGGGCAATTTGGTTATTGTGTTGGACCCGGTTTTCAGTGGTCTTGCCATTGCTATTATGTTCGGAATTGTTGCATCGACCTTGTTCACTCTTCTGGTGGTGCCGGTCGTCTATTTATTGGTGTTCGAGAAATCGGAGAATCCCTTATGAGTGGCTTGCGAAATAGCTGGTTGTTTCCAGTTTTGGCTGTCGCAGTGCTGTTGGTCGCTGTGGCGTGGATGGCGGGTGCATTCAAACACAAAATACCCCCGAGCCTGGATGCGCAGAGCGACGAGCAGGGGCAGGAGTATGTGCTGGCGGAGCAACGGGAAATTCAATTGTCGGAGGCAGTACCGGGCACACTGGCTGCCAAACAGGCGACGCTGGTTTCCTCACGTGTCATGGCCAGAATTACCGAGATTACTGTGCGGGCCGGTGATTCTGTGAAGGCTGGCGATATCATCGTTTTGTTGGAGCAGGAGGACGCGAAGGCCCGGTTGGCACAGGCCAAGGGTCAGGTCGATTCAGTACAGGCCAGGGCAACAGAGACGACATTGTCACTGGAACGAGCTTTAATGCTGCATAAAAAATCCCTGATCGCTATAGCCGATGTCGACAAGGCCAGGGCAAACAAAGAGGCCACGCAGGCGGAACTCATAGCCGCGAACCAACAGGTTGCTGAGGCCGAGGCGGCTTGGCAGTTTACCGAGATTCGAGCACCTATCAACGGTACTGTCGTCGACCGCTTCGCAGAGCCGGGTGATACCGCCACGCCTGGCACTCAACTGTTGGCACTGTATAACCCACTTACACTGCGAGTAGAAGCTGCGGTGAGGGAGCAGTTAGCTGTTAAGCTGGTAATAGGGCAGGTGTTAGCTGTCTCCATTCCCTCCCTGGACAAAGATGTAACGGCGCGAATTGATGAACTGGTTCCGGCCGCAGACCCCGGTTCCAGGAGCTTTCTAATCAAGGCCGGGCTAAATTTTGATGCGCAGCTGCGCCCTGGAATGTACGCGGAAATACAGGTGCCCGGTGCATCCGCACAGGAAATACTGGTGCCTGCATCCAGCGTGGTAAGCGTCGGCCAACTCAATGTTATCTGGGTAAAACAGGATGGAAAATTTATTCGGCGCTTTGTGAAACTGGGTGCCCACACCGACGACAGTAAGCTTGAAATACTGAGTGGCCTCAGTGCTGGAGAGCAAGTTCTCATCCGCCCCCCCATCGTAAATTGATAGTTCAACAGGATAATATTATGACAACAACATCTGTGCAATTGCGTTCTCTGGTTACCGAAGAAGCCACTTTGGAATTGTCCCTGATAGAGGTAGAAATCCCGGATCCAGGTCCCGATGAAGTTGTGGTTCGAGTGGAGGCTACGCCATTAAACCCCTCTGACCTGGCTTTATTGTTTGGCCCGGCAGATATGACCACTGCCCGCCTCAGTGGCACTGCTGATCGCCCGGTGGTGACTGCCGATATCCCCCAGGGCCTGATGAAAATTGTCGCCGGGCGACTTGGCGAATCCCTGCCGGTGGGTAACGAAGGAGCCGGAGTTGTTGTGGCCGCCGGATCCTCTGATGCTGCGCAAGCACTGCTGGGAAAAACGGTGGGAATGGTAGGCGGTGAGATGTACGCACAATACCGCTGCATGAATGTAATGATGTGCCTGGAGTTACAGGAGGGGACTACTGCAGCAGAGGGTGCATCCTGCTTTGTAAATCCGCTGACCGCCCTGGGCATGGTCGAAACCATGCGTTCTGAAGGGCACGCAGCGCTGGTGCATACCGCCGCCGCTTCAAATCTGGGGCAGATGCTTAATCGAATTTGCAAGGACGAAGGTATAGATCTGGTCAACATCGTGCGCAAGTCTGAACAGGAAGAGATATTGCGCGATCTGGGTGCTGAGTATATCTGCAATAGCAGCTCAGACAACTTCATGAAAGACCTGACAGAGGCCCTGATAAAAACCGGTGCCACCATTGCATTTGACGCCACTGGCGGCGGCAAGTTGGCCAACCAGATCCTGACCTGCATGGAAGCCGCCGCGGTAAAACGAATGACGCAGTACAACCGCTACGGCTCCGATGTATTCAAGCAGGTATACATCTACGGTGGTCTGGATACCAGCCCCACGGTGCTCAATCGCAATTTTGGTTTTTCATGGAGTCTGGGTGGCTGGCTGCTAACCCCGTTCTTGCAAAAGGCCGGCCTGGAAAAGCTTATCGAGATGCGCACCCGTGTGGCGTCAGAGTTAAAGACCACTTTTGCCAGCCATTACACCCAGGAGATTTCCCTGGCCGATGTTTTGTCCCTGAAGGCTATCGCGCAGTACAACAAGCGCGCCACAGGCACCAAGTACCTAATCAAGCCACAAATATAGGGCGCTAATGCTGCAACAACCGCGCCCCCATCACTGGCTGTATGTTGGAATCCTTGCAAGTATCTGGGGGTTTGCATTTTTCCTGATCGCCATCGCCTTGCGCTCGTTTCCGCCGATTACGCTGGTCACGTTGCGCCTGGTCATAGGTGCGGTTGTATTGTTCCTGCTTATGCGCTGGCAGGGCTTGTCACTACCTCGCGAGCCGCTGCAGTGGTGGTATTTCTCAGTGTTGGCTATCCAGGGAAACCTGATTCCATTTTCCTTGATAAGCTGGGCTGAAACACAAATACCCAGTAGCCAGGCGGGCCTGATTATGGCCTTGATGCCCATCAGCACCATGGTACTTGCTCATTACTTCGTGCCCCATGAACAGCTCACATCGAGGAGGGCGCTGGGTGTTGTGCTGGGTTTTGGCGGCGTGGTGGTTTTAATGGGTAGCCAGGCGCTGGGGGGCATAGGTGGCGTTGGTTTGTGGGCGCAGCTGGCCTGCGTCCTGGCAACCTTCGCCTACGCGGTAAATACAGTGTATGCCAAACGCCTGCCAAAGATGAACGGCCTGGTAATGGGTGCTGGTTCCCTCATTGCAGGTAGCCTGATTTTTATACCGGTTGCACTGATAGTCGACCAGCCTTGGACTTTGCAAGTGTCCACCGAGTCCTGGTTGTCCATAGTAGCACTGGGTGCCCTTGCTACAGGTCTGGCCACCTGGCTTTATTTTCTACTGATAAATGATTGCGGCCCCAATTTCCTGTCAATCATCAACTACCTGATTCCTGTTATTTCATTTGGGGCAGGCGTTGTTTTGTTGTCCGAACCGGCTCAGCTGTCAAAGTTCATTGGGCTGATCTTTGTATTTTTCGGTATTGCGATCAGTCAGCCCAGAAGGCGCAGCAGGGTGCTGAATAGCCCTATTGAGAAATAGACTGATCCCTATCAATTGATTCACCTGAATTTCAGACTATAGTTAATCCATCATAATTCCGGCTTATGAGGACTGTTCATGCCCGATTCGGTAATGATAACTATAGATGGCAACCAGGCTGCAGCCACTATTGCTCACCTGACTAACGAGGTTATTGCAATTTACCCGATTACTCCCTCATCCAATATGGGGGAGTTGGCCGACGAGTGGTCGGCCAATGGCCGCGCTAATCTGTGGGGTAATATTCCCACCGTTATTGAGATGCAGAGCGAGGCAGGTGCCGCTGGCACCATACATGGCGCACTGCAGGCCGGGGCTTTATCGACCACGTTTACCGCCTCCCAGGGTTTGCTGTTGATGATTCCCAATATGTACAAGATAGCCGGGGAGCTCACGCCAACCGTATTCCATATCGCTGCGCGTTCCCTGGCCTGTCAGGGTTTGTCGATCTTTGGTGATCACAGTGACGTCATGGCGACACGGCAGACAGGTTTTGCCATGCTTGCTTCAAACTGTCCCCAGGAAGCCATGGACCTGGCCCTGATAGCCCACAGCGCCAGCTTGCGAAGTAGAGTACCCTTTCTTCATTTCTTTGACGGCTTTCGTACTTCCCATGAAGTGGCAAAACTGGTGGCCGTGTCCAGAGAAACGGTGCGCGCCCTTATCGATGACCGTTGGGTGGACGAGCACCGCAGCAGGGCCCTGTCACCCGCTCACCCGGTATTAAGAGGCAGCTCACAGAATCCCGATGTGTATTTTCAGGCCAGGGAAACGGTCAACCCTTTTTATGCGAGCTTACCCGCGACTGTGCAGGACACCATGGACAGCTTTGCCAAGCTGACGGGCCGCGCCTATAAACTATTTGACTACGAAGGTGCGATTGATGCTGTTCGCGTGATTGTCATTATGGGGTCCGGTGCCGAGGCGGTACATGAGACGGTGGAGTACCTTACCGCGCAGGGCGAAAAAGTCGGTGTAGTGAAGGTGCGCTTGTACCGTCCCTTTGACCCCGCACTGCTGCTACAGGCTCTACCTGCAAGTACGCGAAAAATAGCTGTTCTGGATCGGACCAAGGAGCCGGGCTCGGACGGGGAGCCTCTATACAAGGATATTGTCACCGCCGTAGCGCAGCAGCTGGGTGCCGGAGAGAATCGTTTTGGGGGCATGCCCACGATTGTAGGGGGGCGCTACGGTCTCTCTTCCAAAGAATTTACGCCCGGTATGATTGCGTCGGTGTTTGAGCAGTTGTCTAAAGAGACACCCAAAAATCATTTTACCATTGGCATTCACGACGATGTCACTCACAGTAGCCTCGACTGGGATGCCAGCTACCGCACCAATGCCCACACAGATACCTTTCAGGCGGTTTTTTACGGCCTGGGCAGCGACGGTACGGTAAGCGCCAATAAAAACAGTATTAAAATTATTGGTGAGAGCACGGATTTACATGCTCAGGGCTATTTTGTCTACGATTCCAAAAAATCCGGCGCGGTAACAGTTTCCCATCTACGATTTGGTCCGCAGCAAATACGTTCCAGTTATCTAATCGCAGACAACGATGCCAACTTTGTCGCCTGCCACCAGCCCAACTTTCTCGAAAGCTACGATATGCTGAATATGTCGGCCCAGGGCTCTGTATTTCTAATCAATAGTATTGCGGCGCCAGAGGCGTTGTGGGACAGCTTGCCGGGTAAAATGCAGCAGCAAATTCTCGACAAAGATATAAGCCTCTACGCCATTGACGCCTATGATGTTGCCAGCCGTACCGGCATGGGCAAACGTATTAATACGATTATGCAAACATGCTTTTTCGCCATCAGTGGCATCCTGCCCCGTGATGAGGCGATTGCCTCGATTAAACAAGCGGTAGAAAAAACCTATGGCAGGAAGGGTCGGCGCATCATTGACCTCAACTTCAAGGCGATTGATGAAACCCTGGCCTGCCTGAATCAAATACCGACAGGAAGTGAACGCAATACGCCGCAGGAGAGAAGCTCACTGACAGGCGGTGCCAGTGATTTTGTTCGCAATGTGACCGGTGAAATTATTGCCGGCCGGGGAGATCTCATACCGGTAAGCCAGATGCCCGCCGACGGCAGTTTCCCCCTGGGCACGGCGGCCTATGAAAAACGCAACCTTGCCCTGGAAATTCCAGAGTGGGATACCGACCTGTGTACCCAGTGCGGGAAGTGTCCTTTTGTCTGCCCCCATACGGCGATAAGATCAAAGATCTTTCACGAGTCCTTGCTGGAACATGCCCCGGACAATTTCAGGTCGGCGCCTGTGCGTGCCAAGGGCTATCCCGAGGGCACGCTTATCAGCTACCAGGTGGCTCCCGAGGACTGCACAGGTTGCTCCCTGTGCGTCGATATATGCCCGATTAAAGACAAGAGCAATGTCAGCCGCAAGGCCCTGAACATGGAGCCGCAGCCCGAGCGCCGAGCGCAGGAGCGAGAGAACTGGGAATTCTTTTTACAGCTGCCAGAATTCGACCGAAAAGCACTTAAAACAAGCACTATTCCCGCCGCTATGGTGTTGCAGCCGTTGTTTGAGTTTTCTGGTGCCTGTGTCGGTTGTGGTGAAACACCGTATGTAAAGTTAGCTTCGCAGTTATTTGGCGATCGAATGATAGTGGCCAATGCCACTGGCTGTTCTTCCATCTACGGCGGCAATCTCCCCACAACGCCCTGGACCACTACGCCGGAAGGGCGGGGGCCTGCCTGGAGTAATTCACTGTTTGAGGACAACGCTGAGTTTGGTCTGGGGATGCGCCTTGCAGTGGATATACAAAAAGAAATTGCACTGCAGTTACTGCAGGAACTTGCCAGTCAGCTGGACAGTGAACTGGTGGCGGCAATTATCAACGCCGACGAGTCCGATGAATGCGGAATTTATGAGCAGAGAGAGCGGGTGAAGGCGCTGGATCAGGCGCTGGCTTTACTTGATTCACCGGCCGCCACAAGGCTGTTGACGGTCAGCGAAAACCTGTGTTGTAAGAGCATATGGATTATGGGGGGAGATGGCTGGGCCTATGATATCGGCTACGGTGGCCTTGACCATGTGTTAGCCAGTGGCGCAAACGTAAATATTCTGGTGCTCGATACGGAAGTGTATTCCAATACCGGCGGCCAGACTTCCAAGGCGACACCCCGTGGTGCAGTTGCAAAATTCTCCTCTGCCGGAAAAACCTCCGGTAAGAAGGATCTGGCAATGTTGGCGATGGACTACGAAAATGTCTATATCGCCCGTGTTGCCTACGGTGCAAAAGACACCCAAACCCTGAGCGCTTTTATCGAGGCGGAAGCTCACCGGGGGCCGTCCCTGATTATTGCCTATTCACCCTGTATTGCGCACGGTGTTGATATGTCATTCAACCACAGACAGCAGTCCCTGGCGGTAAAGAGTGGCCACTGGCCGCTGTTCCGGTTTAGCCCTGAGAAACTGGCGCAGGGAAAACCCCCACTGAAACTGGATTCACCAGCTCCCAGTATTCCCTATCGCGATTTTGTGCAGACCGAAACGCGTTTCAATATGCTGTGGCATACCCATCCGGACGTTGCGGAGACGCTGGTGGAGCAGGAGCAAAGGCATGTCGATCACCGTTATAATTTTTATAAGCAGTTGTCACAACTGGATTGGAATGATCCCGAGCAGGTGGCGCAGGCCAAGGCACAGGTGAAAACCTCAGGCGGCGAATCAAACAAGGCGGAGTCCTGACTATGGCAGATTTAACAACGCAGTACCTGGGCTTGCCACTAAAAAATCCCCTGGTTCCATCGGCATCCCCCCTGAGTAAGGATACCGACTCGGCAAAACGCCTGGAAGACGCGGGAGCTGCTGCGATTGTGATGCACTCGCTATTCGAAGAAAACATTGAGCATGAAGATGAAAACCTGGCGCGTTTTTTTCACCAGCAATCTTTGGGACACGGGGAGGCCGACAGTTTTCACCCCGTACCTATGGACTACCAGAGTCATCTGGATAAGCACCTGGAGCAGCTTGCAAGCTTGAAGTCCGAGTTGGATATTCCTGTTATAGCCAGCCTGAACGGCACTACGCCGGGAGGCTGGGTGGAGTGCGCACGGGCCCTGGAAGATGCCGGGGCCGATGCCCTGGAATTGAACTTGTACTACATCGCGGCCAACCAGCAGGAGAACTGCACAGCGGTGGAAGATCGCTATGTAGAAACACTGCAAAGCCTGAAGCAGAAAGTGGCAATCCCTGTCACGATGAAGTTGTCATCCCAATTCAGCGCCTTTGCCAACCTTGCCCAGCGGTTTGAGCAGGCTGGGGCCCAGGGACTGGTGCTGTTTAACCGTTTCTACCAGCCCGATATCGACCTGGATACACTGGAGGTTGTGCCAAGGCTGGAATTGTCCACGGCATCGGAATCACTACTGCGCATTCGCTGGATAGCTATTTTATATGGCCGGGTGAAATGCTCTCTGGCAATAACTGGCGGCGTGCACGACAGTAGTGATGTGCTCAAAGCCCTGTTGGCCGGCGCTGATGTCACGCATATGTGCAGTGCTTTGTTACAAAACGGCCCTGAGCACTTAGCCACTGTGCTGCGGGAGCTGGAGCAGTGGCTGGACGAGCGGGAATACGAGTCAGTGAGCCAGCTCAAGGGCAGTATAAGCCAGCAGCACGCCGCCGACCCCGCGGCCTTTGCACGTGCCAATTACGTCAGTGTGCTGGACAGTTACAAGTCGCCTCCGGGAGTGCGTTACTAATTCTGGATTGGCACCATCAGTAAATCACCTGCACACCGGTAAAATAGGGGTGCCCGTAGAGCAGCGCGGCAACCAGTACCACCACAATAATTACGGTGATGACTTCAGCGCCTGTAGAGGGGGTTTCGGCCTTAACCCAGTCTCCTTCTCGTTTACTGATGACGCGCATCTCTACAAAACTCCACAGCGCCAAAGAGAAGAACAGAACAACAGAGCGTGCGTCACCGTTCATGGCCAGGTGCGCCGCGGACCAAATGAATACCGCCATAAGCTGTGGGTGGCGGATGCTCTGCCTGATACGGGAGTTGCGTGACCCTACAACCAGCAGGCCCATGGCGATGATTACCAGGGCAATTCCCGGCTGGCGGAAGTAGGTGATAGGGTAGTACAGCGTGTGCGCTCCGGCGCTTTGCCAGCCGCTTATCATAAGGGCGAATGACGCCAGCAATAGCAGCGAAAACACCCCCTTGTAGCCACCCTCGCCGATCTTTGCCTGGACGCTGGTTTTCACGCCCGGAGCCAGAGAGGGGATCAGGTGTACACCGGCAAACAACAGCAGTCCAAGGATTAGAAGGCTCATAGCATTTTCTCGAGATAGTGGCTGGATAAAAAACGGCTACAGTCAGCATAACATCGAGATAAGCCGACAAAAAGAGTTATTATGGAGGCCTACAAGAGGGGATTTCATGCGCACTGCACTGCTGAGTACAACAATCTGGCTGGTTTCGTTACTGGTTATGGTCAGTTCCACACAGGCGGACACCAGCACTGATTTCAAACACCTGATCGACCAGCACTGGGCCTGGTACCTGGAGCAGAGCCCCCAGACTCGGAGCTATCTGGGCGACCAGGCCAGTGCAGACCGTTGGGATGATGCCAGTCTTGCCGCCCATTTTGAGCGGGATGCCCGGCGCGGTGAGTTTCTCGACGCTCTCGCCGATATTGATACGGCCGCTCTGGATTCTACCGACCAGCTGAACCATGCCATGCTGAGTCGACAATTAAACAGCAGGCGTAAGCGCCACGAATTGGGCCTGCACCTGATGACAATCAGTATGCGCGGCGGGCCACAGCAGCTGTATACCATTGTCGAGTACACGCCTTTTGAGGACGAGCGGGATTACCGCAACTGGATAAGCCGGCTGCAGGGGGTTCCCCTGGTCCTCAACCAGAACAGGGAGCTGCTGGAGGAGGGCATAATACGAGAGCGCGTGCAGCCGCGGGTCGTTATGGAGCGAATTCCTGCGCAACTGGACAAGGTGATCACGGTAAATCCCGAAGACAGTCCGTTCTATAAGCCTTTTAAATCCATGCCACAGGGGATGAATCCGCAAACCGTGAAAGAACTGCAGCGCGCAGCGCGCAGTGCTATCGAAAATCAGGTAACACCTGCTTACGTGGAGTTTCGAGAATTTTTTGTATCTGGCTACCTGCCTGCCAGTCGACCCAACCCCGGGGTTGGCTCACTGCCAGGGGGCGAGGAAATTTACCGCTTTCTGGCCCAGGATTTCACCACCACCTCAATGACACCGGAGGAGATACACGAGACCGGTAAGCGCGAGGTTGCACGAATCCTCCGGGAGATGGAAGTTGTTAAGAAGAGCGTGGGCTTCGAGGGGGATTTGCACCAGTTCAATAACTTCCTGCGTACCAGTCCGCAGTTTTACTACGACACGCCCGAGGCACTGCTGGAAGGCTATCTGGCCGTTTCCAAGCGAATCGACCCTGAGTTGGTTAAACTATTTGGGTTATTGCCGCGTATGCCCTACGGGGTTAAGGTCATTCCCAAGGAGACCGCACCGGATACAACGACGGCCTATTATATGCAGCCTGCGGCAAACGGTAGCCGGGCGGGCTATTACTACGTCAACCTGTATAAACCGGAAGTGCGGCCAAAATTTGAAATGGAAGTACTGACAGTCCACGAGGCGGTGCCGGGTCATCACCTGCAGATTGCGCTGGCACAGGAGTTGGATAATATACCCATGTTCCGAAAGATGGGCAGCGTCACAGCCTTTGTAGAGGGTTGGGCTTTGTACTCAGAGCGCCTGGGTTACCAGCTGGGGCTGTATAAAGACCCATACTCGCGCTACGGACAATTAACCTACGATATGTGGCGCGCGGTGAGGTTGGTGGTCGACACGGGTATCCATTATTTTGGCTGGAGCAGACGCGAAGCTATCGATTACTTTTTGGCCAATGCCGGCAAGACCGAGACCGATATTGTCAATGAAATCGATCGCTATATTGGCTGGCCCGGGCAGGCACTGGCCTACAAAGTGGGGCAGATGAAGATTCTGGAGTTGCGAGAGCGGGCTATGAAAGCGCAGGGCGAAAACTTTGATATACGCGCATTTCACGATGAACTGCTCGGTGCTGGAGCGATTCCCCTGGATGCTCTGGAAAAGCGCATGGACGCCTGGATGTCGCAATCTCCAGGCAATAACACTTGAGCGGATAACGAGGTTACTAGAGCGCACAGTGAGAATTGAGTCCAACAGCAGGTTGTCGATGTGATAGCTGATCATTCCAGTCAGTTGCCTATCATCGAGGTACTGGATCCCCTGCGCGAAGCCTTCGCCAGCCATGGGGAGCTGGTGTTGCAGGCGCCGCCCGGCGCAGGCAAGACCACTATGGTGCCACTGGCCCTGCTCAGCGAGTCCTGGTTGGGTGAACAGAAAATCTTGATGCTGGAACCCCGGCGCATGGCGGCACAGGCTGCGGCCAGGCGTATGGCGCAGATGCTGGGTGAGCAGGTGGGCGAAACGGTGGGTTACCGTATCCGCCTGGACAATTGTGTTGGTGAGCACACCCGCATCGAAGTGATTACAGAGGGGATACTGACCCGGCGCCTGCAGAGCGACCCCTCTTTGGAAGGTGTGGGGCTGGTGATATTCGATGAGTTTCATGAGCGCAATCTGAACTCCGACCTCGGGCTGGCACTGACGCTACACGGGCGGGAATTATTTCGCGATGCACCGCCACTGAAAATACTGGTGATGTCCGCCACCCTGGACGGGGAGGCGGTGTCAGAACTATTGGGTGATGCGCCCATTATCACTTCCAGCGGCAGACAGTATCCCGTCACAGCGAGTTATGGCAATAAGCCGTATAAACTGCGCGACTCCGTTATTGCGCCCATCGTGCAAACGGTACTGCGGGCACTGACAGAACACACGGGTAATATACTGGTGTTCCTGCCTGGTCAGGGCGAGATACGCCACGTGGCACGGGAGTTGGGGCGTGTTGTATCGGCGGCCTGTGATGACCTGGTAATTATCGCCCCACTGTATGGCGGTTTGTCGCTAAACCAACAACAGGAGGCTGTAGATGCCCCCACTGAGGGCGTACGTAAAATAGTACTGGCGACTAACATTGCCGAGACCAGCTTAACCATTGAGGGAATACACACCGTCGTTGATTCAGGGCTGGTGCGCGAGCCCGTATTTGATCCGGCGACCGGTATGACCCGCTTGGATACGCGGCGCGTGTCCCGGGCTTCCGCCGAGCAGCGTATGGGCCGGGCGGGAAGGCTGGCACCGGGGCATTGTTATCGCTTGTGGAGTGAGGAGCAGCACCACCAACTGCCCGCCCAGACGACGCCCGAAATACGGCAGGCCGACTTGGCATCACTGACCCTGCAACTGCTTGCCTGGGGCGTAGAAGACCCCGCTGAACTCGCCTGGCTGGATGCACCGGCCAGCGGCCCCTATCAACAGTCGGTGGCAATGCTACAGAGTTGCTCAGCGATTTCTTGCTCCGACTCGGGCGTGTATTTCCTGACTGCGCACGGTCAGTTGATGGCGAGAATGCCCCTGCACCCCAGGTTGGCACATATGCTGCTGGTCGGCTGTGACATAGGTCAGCGCGACACAGCCTGTTTGCTGGCGGCTGTTTTGTCCGAGCGCAATCCCCTGGCAAGTGGTGGTACCGATATCGCCAGGTCCCTCGCCGTATTAAACGCCGAGCAGCCCTGTGAGCCAGCCCACAAAGCCTGGTTTATGCGCACCTGGAAGCAGGCCAGGCGCTTCCTGAAGCTGATACAGGGCATACCCAGCCCCGAGCCGGCTTTTGATCCGGTGGAGCAGGGCGATGCCCTGGGTGTTTTGCTGGCTCATGCCTATCCGGACAGGGTGGCCAGGTTACGGGACGATGCCGGCAATAATCACTATCAGTTGGGGAATGGGCGCAGTGCGGTGCTGCCAGACAATGATAATCTGGTGGGTACTCGCTGGCTGGCGGTGGCTGAGGTGGGCGGGCGAGTTGGCGAGCTGGCGGATCGAATCTACTCTGCGACCACGCTCAACCCGGATAACTTTAACGATGTGCTGGCCCCGCTGATACATGAAAGCGACTACGTGCACTGGGATGACAAGAACGGCAAGTTTGTCGCCGAGCAACGCAGGGAATTGGGCAAACTACTTCTGTCGCGCTCTCCAATGGCCGATGTGCCGGAGGAAGCGCGTTTGAATGCACTGCTGAGTGTGGTGCATAAGAAAGGTCTGGAAATTCTTCCCTGGACTAAAAATCTGCAGCAGTGGCGGTCCAGGGTGATGCTGCTTCACGGCACAGATGCTCAATCGGGTGGAAAGGAGACTGACAAGCGGTGGCCAGACCTCTCCGATACGGCTTTACTGGCGTCCCTGGAGGACTGGCTTTCGCCGTATCTGTCGGGCGTTAACCGTATAGAAGATTTCCAGAAGCTGGACCTGAAGAAAATATTGCATGCCCTGCTGCCATGGCCTCTGCCGCTGGAGTTGGAGCGACAGGCCCCGGAGCGGCTCGCTGTGCCTTCGGGTTCCAGTATTGTCGTCGATTACACACAGTCTCCCCCGGTGCTACAGGTGAAATTGCAGGAAATGTTTGGCTGTGAGGAAACCCCCTGTATCGCCGACGGTCGTATTCCCCTGGTAGTACATCTGTTATCGCCTGCCCAGCGACCCCTACAAATTACCCAGGACCTTGCGGGTTTCTGGCGCAGCAGCTACCAGGATGTAAAAAAAGAAATGAAAGGGCGCTATCCGAAACACCCCTGGCCGGATGACCCTCTGGGTGCGGAAGCGACACGGTTTACCAAGCGCAGGATAGCAGAGCGCGCCTAGACAGGTTTTCACTTGCACGGGAAAGTATAAGCATTAACGTGGAGCTGTAACATTATGCAAAAATTATCAACGGCAGATCAGCCCTATGTTCTGCTTGAGATGTCCGGGAGCGTCTGTTGGCTTACCCTCAATCGCCCCCGGCAACGCAACCCCTTGTCTTCGGGCATGATATCCGCCCTTACAGAAAATCTTAAGCGGGCCGCAGAAGACCCACAGGTACGCGCGATTGTGCTGACCGGATCGGGGCCGGTGTTCTCCGCAGGCCACGACCTGGGGGAAATGACGGGCCCACTGCCAGAGGGCAGCGGGGGTCGCGAGCAGCACCTGCGTACTATTCTCGACAGCTGCAGTGAGATGATGCTGGGTATCATGCATTGCCCCAAGGCGGTAATCGCCTGTGTACAGGGCACCGCGACAGCAGCCGGCTGCCAACTGGTGTCGGCCTGCGACCTGGCAATTGCCAATGAAGACGTCAGCTTTTGTACCCCCGGCGTCAATATTGGTAGTTTCTGCACCACGCCTTTGGTGGGCATAGGCCGCAATATACACCGCAAACATGCGATGGAGCTGGCCCTCACGGGCGATATGATTTCGGCAGGCGATGCTGTGCGTATGGGGCTGGTCAACCGCACAGCACCAGTCGGCGAATTGCACGAGACTGTCGAGGCATGGGCCCAGAGTATCGCCTCCAAATCTGCTCAGGGCATACGCAGCGGGAAGGAGGCCTTTTACCGGCAAATAGATATGCCAGTGGAGGAAGCTTTTGATTATGCCAGAGAGGAAATGATCAAGGTACTCACCTGTCCAGATTCAGATGAGGGGATTCGGGCCTTCTTTGAAAAAAGAAAGCCGCTCTGGGGTGACGCCTGAGGAGGCATCGCTGCTGCTATGATGCTGTGGGGGTTGTAAGCTGGCCCGCCCAGTTTCTAGTTGAAGTTGTAACCCAGAGCAATACCATAGGTACGCGGCTCGATAGTAAAGACGTTGGTGAACAAACCCGAAGACGCGCCAGTCAGGTACTGGCCCACCAGATGATCATCGTCCGCGATATTTTTCACATAGGCCCTTACATACCAACTTCGATCAGCGGACATCAAATTGGCCTGTGCATTCCACACGTCCCATGAATCAATCTTGTCTATCGGCGAGTTGAACATGCGGGCGTACATTTCATCCTGCCAGTAGTAATCAACGCGTAGATCCAGGGAGTGATTCTGCGGCAGGTAGAAGGTGTACTGAGCGCCCAGGCTGAGGGAGTATTCGGGTGCGTTCTGCAGCGCATTACCGTCCAGGTCCACCTCTACACCGTCGTACACTGGCAAACCCATCGCAGTCAAATCTGCACAGCTATTAAACTGGCCACCGACATCCAGGGCCTCGAATTCATTAACGGGCATATTCACAACACAGTTGGTGGCGAGGGTAGAGTCTTTAATCAGTGTTTGATCGTCCTTATTGTTGGTAGGGTCGCGTGAGTCAACGTCCTTAAAGCCAACGACTTCAGCGTTCAGGTAGGCGAAGTTCCCGTTGAGCAACCAGTGTTCATCGGGCGCCCAGGCCAGTTCAGCTTCGACGCCAAATATCTCAGCGTCGGTATTCTCATTGAAGGAGGAGCGGTTGATAATCTTGGAAACCTGCAAATCCTTGTAGTCATAGAAAAAGATCGAGGCATTGGCCTGCAATGTGCCATCCAGGAAGATGTTCTTGGTGCCGATTTCAATGGCGTTGATGAACTCCGGCTCAAAATCTTTTTTGGCACCGGGGAAGTCCAGGGGATCGAACGGCGGGTTAAAACCGCCGCCCTTGTAACCTCTTGAGAAGGAGACATAGGCCATGCCATCGTCGGAATAGGCCCAGTCCAGTACCGCCCGGCCGGTGAATTCTTCCCACTTGTCATCCTGCTTTAGAAAGGGGACATCAATGGGTTCATCGGCGCCAATTAATTGAAAGATGCTCTCGCCGTTCTCATCGCTGTTGAGTATTAACTGCCGGCTGGTTTCCTCCTTTTCATCCTCGGTGTAACGCAGCCCCAGGGTCAGTTTCACGGCGTCAGTGACGTTGTAATAAACCTCTCCGAACAGCGCCTGTGAGGTCAGGGCATATTTTTTGGTATGCAGTTTCAGGTGCGGTGCTACCCAGCCGTAGCCATCCATACCAACAAGGGCCGGTACCAGCGCAGTTAAATAGTCAAAGCCATTGGCAAATACATAGTATTCAGTGGCGATTTCTACGTCCATGTAGAAGGCGCCGGCCAGCCAGTTGAAGTTGCCGTCGTAATCAGAGGCGACGCGAAACTCCATCGAATACTGCTCATTCTCTCCCCGGGAATTGTCATAGGCTTCCAGGCTGTCGCCTTCATACTTGATGTGGCCGCCCACCGAGCCGGTACCGTTTTCAGATTTGGCAGAAATGGGCAACAGGCCGTCAGCCCAGAAAGTCTCGTAGTTTTCCGGTGCGATAGCCTGCAGCAATGGCGACAACTCTATTGGGTCATTCTTACTCCACAGGTAATCCATTTCTGATTCGACGAAGGTTTCCTGGTATCCGCCGACAAAGTTGAGGGTGTGATTGTCCAGCGCGTGAGAAATACTCAGCGTCACCAAAGTTTCGTCAGACTCGTAGGTTGGATCAAACTCCGAATACACCTTTCGTAGGTCGGCAGGGTTGTAAGCTCGCGTGTTGGTGCCCGATTCATAGATGCCAAAGGGGCCCAGCACGTCAGTTGATGCTAGCAGTTGCGTCCACTGGGCGTTGGGATGAGGGAAATCAAAATCGAGCCCCTCGGGTGAACAACCGAGCAATCCGGTGGTTTCGTTCAGACACATGGTTTTCTGGCTGCGGGTGCGGGTGCTCTCCTCGTCGAAGTAGGAGAACATTAAATCCACCATGGTGTTGTCGGAGGCCTCCCAGGCAAATGAGGCCCTCAGCGCGTACTGATCCCGGCCATCGACATCGTTGCCGGTGTACAGGTTTTCGGTATAACCCTCCCGCTCCAGCCACAGGCCAGCAAACCGCGCAGCAATACTATCGCCCAGGGGAATATTAATGTGGCCATTGATTTTTTTGTGATCGTAATCGCCATATTGGCCTTCCAGGTTGCCGCTCATGGCCTCGGTGTTGGCTTTGGCGGTGCTCATATTAACGGCACCACCGGTAGAGTTGCGACCGTACAAGGTGCCCTGGGGTCCGCGTAGTACCTCCAGTGCCTGCACGTCGAAATACTCGGTTTCGAACAGGCGCGGACTGACAATGGGTACCTCGTTAATATGGATACCCACACCGGCATCACCCGAGGTAGCCACCAGTGTGTAGCCAATACCGCGGATCTGGAAGTTGGAGGCGGTAAAATTGGTTTTGGCCACCGTCACATTGGGGGCCGCAAAACGCAGGTCGTGAAAAGTGGTGATCTGCTTTGCCGTCAGCGCGTCGCTGTCAAATGCAGTCACGGCTATAGGCACGTCCTGCGCAGATTCTGCTCGCTTCTGCGCGGTTACGATGACCTCTTCCAGTTGTGCCATTGTGGGCACACTGATGCTGCCAAGGGCGATGGCAGTGACGATGGGGCGGATACGGGTGGCAAAGGGCAGGGCAGTACAGTTGATACGCATAGAGTACTCCGAAAATATTATTGTTTTAAGTCGAACTCGACAATAAAATTAGCAGAAAGCTCGCCGCTGGTCTACTCTGTTTTATTCCCTCTGGCTTTTGATTCGTCTAGAAGCCGGTCTGTACGGTATCGACAGCTTCACTTTTGGCCTTATGCGTACCCGTGAGCACAAGAATATCTTCCAGTATCATGTACAGGCAGGGCACCATGAACAGCGTAATTGCCGTGCCCAGCAATACACCAAATGCCAGTGAAACAGCCATGGGTGCGAACATAATCGTAGACGCGGTGTCATCCAGCATCATGGGCGTGAGACCCAGAAAGGTAGTTATGCTGGTGAGTATAATAGGGCGAAACCGCACGGCCCCGGCGTGGCTGAGAGACCAGCTGAGTTCCCGCCCCGCGATACGCTGCTTGTTAACGTAATCAACCAGTACGAGACTGGAATTTACCACCACACCCGACAGGGCGACTATTCCGAGTAGGGAAAAAAACACCAGATCCATGCCCAGAATAAAATGTCCCAAAATGGCACCGACAGCACCAAAGGGTATAACACTCATTATAATCAGCGGCTGCATATAAGACTTTAACGGGATAGCCAGCAGGGCGTAGATAACCAGCAAAGCCAACAGGGCATTACTGAACAGGCTCCCCATGGATTCTCTGCGATCCTCCGCTTCACCTGCGAGGCGATAGTTGACACTGGTGTGGCGCTCCATAATTTCTTTCAGGGTTTTCCTTGCCAGGGTGCCCAGCACATACTCAGGGGTGGTTATGCTGCGTTCCACATCGGCGATAACACGCACCACACGTTGCCCGTCCACCCGTTTAATAGTGGTGTAGCCGCGGGCGAGAGAGGTGCTGGCGACACTGCCGAAGGGTACTTCTATGCCTTCAGCTGTTCGTATGCGCATGTTTTCCAGATCACCCAGTGAGCGCCTCTCATTTTCGGGGTAGCGCACCATGACGCGAATGTCGTCTTTGCCCCGTTGGATGCGCTGTGCTTCATAGCCGTAAAACGCCTGTCTGACCTGTTCACCCAGGTCGGCCATGGTTAGGCCCAGAGATCTGGCCTCGGGTAATAGCTCAAGCTGCACTTCCTGTTTGCCCGCCCGGAAGGTGTCAGTGATGTCTATAACACCGCTGAACTCCTGCAGGGCAGAGCGCAACTCAGCGGCTGCTGAACGCAGTTCATCAAAATTCTCTCCATAGAGTTCTATATCAATCGCCTTGCCTATACCAAACGATTGCGAGCTGAAGCCCAGTTCTATTGCATCGGGAATTCCCCCGGTGAGCTCCCGCCACCGATTGGAAAACACGCGGGTAGAGGGCCCCGAATAATCACCAGGCAAGTTTAGCTCAATGGCTACTTCGGCCAGGTTGCTCTGGGCGGAGGTTGGGCCGTTGATGCTACCCTTGGGAATGAACGCGCCAATGCTGGCGAAAATGTGGCGCACCCGACTGCCTTCGCCCTCGGCCAAATCGACGTCCAGTTCTTCCCGTAACTTTTCAGCGGCATTTTCAATCAGAGAGGCAGCTTTTGCGGTGTCCTCTATAGGTGTGCCCTCGGGCATGGTCAGTGTGGCAAACAATCGTGTGCCGTCGACGGAGGGAAAGAACTGGAACACCACCCGCCCACTCACAAAAAGTGCGATGGTCAGGGCAAGTACGGCGATACCCACGGCCAGTGTGATATAGCGCCAGGCGATGGCTTTCTTCACCGCTGGCAAATAGTAATGCGTTGCAGCTGCTTCCAGGCTGCCGGAAATTTTTCCCTGCAGGGCAAGCCAGCGATTGACCAGTGTGTTGTTACCTTTCGGGCTCTCTGCCTTGCGGTGTGCCAGATGGGACGGGAGAATGAGCTGCGATTCGAGTATGCTGAAAAACAGGGCGATAAGAACAACTTTCCCGAGTACTCCGAAGAATCCGCCCATGGGCCCGGGAA
>JADFVW010000067.1 GCA_015222725.1 Pseudomonadota bacterium
GCACATCACTTTTTTCAGAGCGGGACATTGCCAGAATCTCGTGTTCAGAGGCGAGGCTTTTAGCGATAGCACCCCCTATAAAACCCGATGCCCCCGTAATAAAAATTCGCATTGTGAGATTCACTCCCTACATTTGTATTATTATGCGAGTATATCCCACGCCAATGCTTCTCGCATTCCACACCACTGAAGACCAACCAGGAGGGCTGCATGCTCTTACGTAAATTCTGTCTCACCACACTACTGACACTGCTGGCCAACGGTGTTTACGCTGCGCCCGAGATACGCCTGGTGCTGCAGGTCACGGTAGACCAGCTGCGCGGTGACCTTCCCCTTCGCCATATGGAGCAGTTCGGCAAGGGCGGTTTCAAGTATCTGCAGAGCAGGGGTATCTGGTACAACAATGCCACCTATCGTCACGCCAATACCGAGACTATTGTTGGTCACAGTTCTCTGGCTACCGGTGCCCCGCCGGCCATTCACGGCATGGTGGGCAATGTCTGGCTGGACCGGGACACAGACCAGCTGGTCTACAACGTTGAAGACAGTCGTTATGGGCTGCTCAGCGCCAATGCCGATGTCGACAAATCCTCCGAAGTTGACCCCACACAACGGGTGGCCAACAGTGAGGGCCGGTCACCCCTGGCATTGCTCAGCTCCACCTTCTCGGACGAACTGGCTATTCGCTACCCCGGGCAGAGCAAGATATTTGCTGTGTCAGTTAAGGACCGCGGTGCTATCCCGCTGGCAGGCGACAGCGGCAAGGCCTTCTGGTTTTCCAAGGCGGCGGGAGAGTTCGTCACCTCCAGCTATTATTACGATGCCTACCCTCAGTGGGTGCGTGACTGGAACAACGCGGGACAGCTGAATCGCTACGCCGATCAATCCTGGAAACTATTGAATGAACCAGCCAGCTACCAGAGAATTGATCAGGACGATAATGCCTGGGAGACGAATTTTCCCGGATACGGCCAGACCTTCCCCCACCCCTGGGGCAAGCGTGACAGCAAATATTTCACCACGCTGCTGACAGTCAGTCCAGCCGGGGACGAACTCACCCTGGACTTTACCCAGACCCTGCTACTGGCCGAAGGACTGGGCCAGGACAGCATTCCAGATTATCTGGCTATCAGTTTTTCCTCTACCGATTATGTCGGCCACCTGTTTAGTTCTTCCAGCCTTGAAATGGAGGACAATTTAATGCGTCTGGACCAGACACTGGCACAACTGTTCGCGTTTATCGACAAACACGTGGGTTTAAAACATACACTGATTGTGCTCTCTGCCGACCACGGTGGCCCCGAGGCACCGGACTATCTGAAGTCTATCGGCCAGGATGCCGAGTACGTCGACCCAGAGCAGTTTAACAGCGAGGCCCTGAATACTGCCCTGAGACAAGCGCTCACAATAGATACAGATCTTGTGCAAACCTACTACCACCCCTATGTTTATCTCGACAGGGACAAAGTAGAGCAAGCCGGCCTGGGCCTGGCGGCGACACAACGTGCGATGGCTGACGTACTGAACAAATTCCCGGCGGTAGCCTATGCCTTCACGGCCAGTGACATCGACTCGGGCGCGCTGGCAGATAACCCTATTGCCAGCATGGTAGCCGCCAACCACCAGCCAAAGCGCTCCGGTGATGTCTACCTGGTATTTAACTCAAAATACTTTATCGGCGACCTCGACGGCCTGGTTGTGGCGGCCAGCCACGGCTCAGTATGGCGCTATGACCGCCACGTACCGGTGATCTTTGCCGGCAACAAACTGAAGCCAAAAACGGTAAGCCGCGCGATAACACCCTATGACATCGCTGCCACTCTAGCCAACAAATTGGCGGTGGAAGTGCCCTCCGGCGCCATTGGCGAACCACTGCCAGAAGTCACACAGTGAGACCCGGCTTTGACCACTGCTGAGGGCCGTACAAACTACGATGTAATTATTCTGGGCGCGGGTGCAGCGGGTTTGATGTGCGCCTTCACCGCCGCCCGTCGCGGCCGGCGCGTATTAGTGCTGGAAAAATCCAACAAGATTGGGAAAAAGATTTTGATGTCGGGCGGTGGGCGTTGCAACTTTACCAATCTTTACGTAGCGCCTGAAAATTTCATTTCAAATAATCCGCACTTTTGCAAGTCGGCCCTGAATCGCTATACCCAATGGGATTTTATTGCCATGGTGGAAAATCATGGTATCGAGTATGAAGAGCGAAAACACGGCCAATTATTTTGTCTTCATTCCGCCAGGGATATTCTGGACATGTTGCTGAAGGAATGTGAACTGGCAGGTGTCGAGCTTAGAATGCATTGTGAAGTTGGACAAATTCTAGTAGATCAACACGAATGGCCCTACCAACTTGATATCAGCCGAGGTAAAGGTATTGATAAAGCTTCTATAAAGCTGAAATGCAAATCACTGGTAATTGCAACCGGCGCGCTCTCCATTCCCTCACTGGGCGGCAGCAGTCTGGGATACGAGATTGCCGATCAGTTTGGGCTGTCGGTCACCGAGCGACGTGCAGGCTTAGTGCCCTTTATGTTTAGCGATTCACTCAAACCTGTGTGCGAGCGCTTATCCGGCCTCGCGACCGAAATAGAAGTCAGTTGCAATGGGCAATCTTTCACCGAAAGCATGCTGTTTACACACCGCGGTATGAGCGGGCCGGCTATTCTGCAAATATCCAACTACTGGCGGCCGGGTGATGAGCTCAGTATTAAGCTGTTGCCCGGCGTCGATGCCGAAAATTGGCTGGCTGGGTTAAAAAACACCCAGGGCAGAGGCCTACTCAAAAACCTGCTGCACCAAAAGCTTGCGAAAGCCTTTGTTAACGAGCTACAGATTCTGTGGTGGCCTGAATACCAGGACACACCCATTGCCGAAATACCCGACAAAGCACTCGCCTCTATTGGCGAAAGCCTCAATCACTGGAAACTGAAGCCTTCAGCAAGCGAGGGCTATCGCACAGCGGAAGTGACGCTAGGTGGTATCGATACGGATGGCGTCAGTTCCAAAACTATGGAATCCAAAGATCGTCCCGGCCTTTATTTTGTGGGAGAGGTACTGGATGTCACCGGACACCTGGGAGGCTTCAATTTTCAATGGGCCTGGTCATCCGGGTACACTGCGGGATTGTACGCATAACGGCGTGTTAGAATCAGCACATCCTCTTACTACTCATTCGCAACCCAAGCCAAAGACATGCTACGACTAAACCAACTCAAACTACCGCTGGATCACACCGAGGGTGAACTAAAAGAGGCCATCAGGGCCAGACTGCATATCGACAGTGCAGACCAATTCGAATTCTCCATCTTCAAGCGCAGCTACGATGCCAGAAAGAAGTCCAATATTCTGCTCATCTACCAAATTGACGTAAAGCTATGCAGTAAGGTCGAAGCCGCAGTATTAGCCGGGGGACACGACGAATCTTCTATACGACCCAGCCCCGACACTAGCTATCACTTTGTTACCCACGCAGAAGCTGATTTCCCCACAGCAGGGCAACAGCGTCCCATTGTCATTGGCTTTGGCCCCTGTGGCATTCTGGCGGCACTGGTTCTAGCACAGATGGGCCTGAAACCCATTGTTCTGGAGCGTGGCCAGGAGGTGCGGCAACGCACTCAGGACACCTGGGGTTTTTGGCGTAGGCGCGAACTCAACACCGAGTCCAACGTACAGTATGGCGAGGGCGGCGCAGGAACCTTCTCGGATGGAAAGCTCTACAGCCAGGTGAAGGACAAGCGTCACCTGGGGCGCAAGGTACTGACAGAGTTTGTCAAAGCCGGTGCCCCGGAAGAAATTCTGTTCGTCAGCAAACCCCACATCGGCACATTTAAGCTAGTTAAGATGGTGGAAAACATGCGCGTCGAAATCACCCGCCTTGGCGGCGAGATTCGCTTTGGGCAAAAGGTGGAAAGCATTCATCGGGAGGGCGACAGTGAGGGCCAGATTACCGGGCTTACCCTGGCAAACGGTGAAGTGATTGAAAGCCGGCATATCATTCTGGCGATAGGCCACAGCGCCAGGGACAGCTTCCAGATGCTGCTGGATAAGGGTGTCTACATTGAGCCAAAACCGTTTTCCATCGGTTTTCGCATCGAGCACCCCCAATCAGTTATCGACAAGGCTCGTTTTGGCCAACAAGCCGGCCACCCTATTTTAGGCGCCGCTGATTACAAGCTGGTGCACCACTGTAAGAGCGGCCGCAGTGTTTACAGTTTTTGTATGTGCCCCGGTGGCACCGTTGTCGCGGCGAGCTCTGAAGCCGGTTGCGTGGTCACCAATGGTATGTCCCAGTACTCTCGCAATGAACGCAACGCCAATGCGGCGATTGTAGTGGGGATAACGCCCGAGGAGGACTTTCCGCAGCATGTACTGGCGGGTATAGACCTGCAACGAGAGCTGGAAACCCTTGCCTACAAGCTGGGCGGAGAAAATTACAACGCACCGGCACAGCTGGTGGGTGATTTCTTAAAAAACACGCCTTCCACAGAGTTGCAGGAGGTAGACCCGTCCTACCAGCCCGGCATCACCCTGGGAGATCTGTCCAAAGCACTACCAGAATTCGCCATAGACGCAATCCGTGAGGCTATCCCCGCATTTGACAAGCAAATCAAGGGTTTTGCCATGCCCACCGCCATTTTGACCGGCGTGGAAACGCGAACCTCCTCCCCTGTTTGCATAAAACGCGGTAGAGACCTTCAAAACATCAATACGCGGGGCTTATATCCGGCCGGGGAAGGCGCTGGCTATGCCGGTGGCATCCTGTCCGCCGCGATAGACGGTATTAAAGTCGCCGAAGCCCTGGCCCTTGATCTTCTGAGATAGCATATTTTGAAGTAGCGCCTTGTTCCTAGCCCCCAAATAGGGGAAAATGCCGCGGCCGTCCACAATAGAAACAACTAACAAGCATGGGGCGGTATTTTTCTTAACAACCACAGCAAGGCCACTTCTCTCTCAGAATTGGCCGGGGAATCGTTTGCCCACACAACGAGAATCTGCAGTCACCGGGGACCCAATAACGCTGGAGGAACTTCTTCCGGCCCTGAAAGACCAGACCCTGCGCCTGGCACGCTCCACAGGCGACTTCACCGTGGGCCTGGCCAAAATCTACCGCTCCCTGTCACCGCTTATAGAACTGATCAATCGCAAAACTGAAATCTCCGAGTCGGAACTGGGCTCGGCGCTGGATGAAGTCTTTCTCGCCCTGCGCGATCACCCGGTAACCTCGCAGCTGCGTGGCCTCACCGACCGCATGCGCAGTGGCAACCTTTTGCCCAACGAGCAAAGCACAGAAAACCTGCTGCGCTTTCTTGTCGACCAGATAACATCTCGCAGTGTGGTGCCCATACCCACAGAAATCACTGACGAGTTCTGGACGTTTTTTAATGAGCTGATGACCGACCCGGAAGTTAAAGGCCTGGGTGAGGTCAGCCTGGACGTTCTGCGCATTTTTCTAAACGCCTACGAACCCCTGTTAGTACAGGTTATAAACCAGCTCAAGGATTTGCGCCAGGTCAACGACACCCACATGCGGGGGATATTGAAAAACACGCGTGTAATTCGCGACGACCTGGTCATCTTCCGTCGCCAGATTGGCGCCCTGCGCCACGTTCGAGAGTTTTTTGCCACTGACCCCAAGGACCATACAGAGCAGGCGGAGGTCATCGCGCAGATGGTGCGCGAGTTTGGCCCATTCTTCATCAAGATGGCACAGGTCGCTGCCGCCAGTTCAGATTTTCTGCCCGATGAGATTAACGAGGCCCTTGCGGTATTCCAGGAAGACGTCGAGCCCATGTCAGCGGCTGATGTAGAGCAGGCCTTTCTGGAGTGCTACGGCGAACTGCCCCATCGGCGATATTTTAATTTTGATGCCCATAAGCCCCTGAAATCAGGGTCTATCGCCTCCGTGTACCTGGCGCAGAAGCCGCATACGAATAAACAGGGCGAGAAGGTATTAACGCCCGTGGTCGTCAAAGTGGGTCGACACAACCTGGAGCGCGAGTTCCTGATAGGAAAAACGGTTATCAAGCTGGCCATCCTCAGTAGCCACTACTGGGCACCCCACTCCAAGCTGTCTCCCTTTTTCTCCTCCTGGCTGGGCCAGGTCGATGTTTTTGTAGATGGCTTCCGCGAGGAACTGGATTTCGAAGCAGAGGCTGCCAATCAGGCCCGATTTGCCCAGCGGGCGAGTGCCACTGACACTTGGCATGTACCCGTAGTGTACAACGCCACGCGGCGCATTATTGAGATGGAGTTTATCGACTCCTCCGCCAGCCTTAACAGCGCCTTCCCAAAAAAAGTCGGACACAGAGACAAACGTGCACGGCGCAAGCTGGGCCGAAAGTTTTTGCACACCGTCATCTCTCATATGTTCGTGTATCGGGAATTCCATGGCGACCTCCACCCTGGTAATGTCCTTGTGGCCAAGCAGACCCAGCTGCACTTCATTGACTGGGGCAACACCATCGACCTCGAGCCCATCTGGGTGCCTTCTCTTAAATACCTGCAGGCCGTCCTGGGCGGTGATGCCCAGGCTATCAGTAGTGCAATTATCGAACTGGGGGCCGAACCGGAGGCAGTTACAGAGTCTCGTGAAGAATTGGAAAATTTAATTGCAAAGACCATGGCTGATGCCGGTGTTACTCCACTGGGCTATGACTTCGCCCTGATACTCTATCACGAGGGCCAGGAGGGACTGCTGAAACGCCTCGAACTCGCCATTAACCTGGCAACGGCCATAAGCCGCCAGGGGATCGTTATTCGCGCCGAATACCTGCACCTGACCCGCTCGCTTACGGCAATGATAGGTTCCTACCTGGGAATTTATCGTGGGCTGCCACGCCGAATGCTTTATCAGGATATAGCCCAGGTACTCATTCAATTCCCGACTCGGGAAGGCCTTCACCTGTTATCGCGCTACCGGAGAGCTGTTTTGAACAAAATTATCCCAAACTCCCCACTTAACGTACTATCTTTGCGGCCAGCTAAGCCTCTGTCCCAGAGCACATTGCAAACCAGCTAAGTAATTGCCAGTTATTTTCATTCGAGTGACTGCAATAGGGTAAACTCGAGAAATGAAATGGTCCTGGAAAATAGCCCGCATTGCCGGCATCGATATTTATATTCATGCCACCTTCGCCCTGCTCATCTATCTGGTGGGCATCAGTTACTGGAACAAGCAGGGCACCCTGGAGGCGGTGATTTCCGGCGTCGGGTTTATTCTGGCGCTATTTGCCTGTGTCGTATTACACGAATTCGGGCACGCCTTGACCGCGCGCCGCTACGGCATTAAAACCAGACATATTACGCTTCTTCCCATAGGCGGCATTGCAGCCCTCGAGAAAATGCCGGATGACCCTCGCCAGGAAATCAATGTGGCAATTGCGGGTCCCGCGGTTAATTTTGTCATCGCCTTCTTTCTCTATCTATACCTCAGTTTAAGTCATGCCCCGATCTCGGCAGGGGAGCTAAACGTCACAGATGGCTCCTTCGCCTATCGCCTGATGATGGTGAATATTTTTATTGGAGGCTTTAATCTGCTGCCCGCCTTCCCCATGGATGGTGGCCGTATTTTACGCGCCGCCCTCGCCATGCGAATGGATCACGCAAGGGCCACGCAAAAGGCCGCCAGCGTAGGTCAGTTCCTCGCCCTGGGCATGGGTTTTCTCGGCATCATGTATAACCCCTTCCTGTTGTTTATAGCCGTCTTTATCTGGTTTGGCGCTTCTATGGAAAGCGGTGCTGAGCAACTGAAATCTATTCTCGGTCACGCCAGGGTCCGGCACGCCATGCTCAGCGAGTTTCACTCACTCTCGCCCGAGGACAATCTGGCAAAAGCAGTTGAGTTAACACTGGCAGGTAGCCAGAAAGATTTTCCGGTGGGTTACCAGAATAATCTCTCCAAAGTTCTTCATCACAGTGATCTGGTAAAAGGGCTACAGGAGAAAGGTGAACACGCTCGCATCTCTGACCTGCCACTTCAGGATATCCACAGCGCGGATATCAATGAGCCATTGGAGAAATTGCTGACAAGAATGCAGGGAGATCCCGCCCAGATGATTTGCGTAACCGATGGTGGCCAGGTGGTTGGCCTGCTTAATCTGGAAAACATTCTGGAACTGATCAAAATGCAGAATGCTCTTGA
>JADFVW010000418.1 GCA_015222725.1 Pseudomonadota bacterium
GCGACGTCTATGTATTCGACAACACCGCTCACTTGAGTGTTATCCATCCGGGAGATACATGCTTTAAGCCATCCCGCTGCCGCTTGTCTCCCTGCCACAGTGCCAATGCAATTAATACACTGTCGCTGTTGAGGTCAACCTGATGGTCGCCTTCTTGCGAGAGAGGACGGCTGAATACAACTACCCACTCGCCACTGTTCCGGAAGGTATTGCTGGCTGTTAGTTCGCCCCGCTCCAATAGAGTCGTGCTGCCAAATCCGCCGGCTGCCAGGTTCTGTGGTAGGTCTGTGCCGGCTTTCCAGTACCAGATATTAACCGGCGTGGCAGCAGCCCCCATCATATAGGAAGTAGTGTCGCCGCCCTCCTGGGCGAACTGTATGGCGATGCCATCGGCGAATTCATCCCGACTGGTAGTGGTGTTCTGTGTGGCATCGGGCCAGCGCATGCGCAGAAACAGGCTCTGGCCATCGCTGGCAGCGCGCAAATTCACTGGCACGGCCGGTGTAGCCGGGTCATAGCGCAGGTTTATTGAGGCGTGAACCGGCGGCGCCAGGTTCAGATCCATGGAATATTCCTGAACATCGCGCCAGTCAGGGTCATCGGGAGAACCGAAATTTGCCCCGGCTTTGTGCTGCAGGCTTACTGTGCCCCCGGCTTGCAGTGCCTGCACGGGTGTGTCGTCCACTACCACCACCGACTCGGTGCAGGCGGCCAGCAAGCTCAGCAGGAGAATTAATAGGGTCTTGTTCATCAGGGCTCTGTTCATTGGATTTAACCCCATAGGTTTACGGACGCGATCTGGTCCGGATTGTCAGTTTTATGTGATGCTTCGCCGACCGTCGCCAGAAGTTGACTTTGTATGAGCGAGACAGCTTCCAAGGATGTTGTCGCGAGCTTTAAAAAGAAGGGCGATATTGGATTTTTACTGTTTTCCCTCTGCATGGCTGTCACCAGTAGTTCCAGCATGGGATAAAAATGCCGCTGGAAAAAATCACGCTGGGCGCGCTGGTAATCGGTCTGCGATTCCGGGCTGCTGGTGGTTGACTCAAGATGAGTGAGCCAGGCGAGAAGCTCAAGTTGGCAGACAATATGGTCGGGGAGTTCATTGGCCTGGTCATCCTCGTTGGTCTTCAGGCCAAAGTGCCGATACCAGCCGCTGTATTCCAGCAGGAACTCCGGGCGACTACCCCCGTCCAATAATTCTTCGTAGTCGCCTGCGTTTAGGTGAATAATGGGTTGGCCCCGCTTACCCATCTGAAATAAATTTATATAGTCTGCTTCATAGTCCGAATAGTCTGCCAGGGTATGGCCTATGACGATATCCATGCCCAGTGCCGCGTGTGCAGCTCTGGCCAGAGCCAGGGGGTAGCTGCCATTTTCCAATAGGCGATGGAACTCCTCGGTAGGATGCACAAAACCCAGCGCTAGCAGTTGAAACAACTGGGACCTGGCCCGGGCCGTGTTGGGAAGTTTACTCATAGCTTGCTTCTCCCTTAAGCCAGTTTGAACATGTCACTGTGTTTATAGGCAATGAGCGTGTCAATAAGTTTGGACCCCTTGCCCGCACGCTTTTTCTCTCGCTCCGCTTCCAGTGTGTCCAGCGCAGCGCGAACACCCTCGCCGAACAGGCTTTCCAGATAAGACAGGGGTATGCGGTCTTCATCCGCCGCTGTGCCGTCGGCGTTGAAGCTATCCGGCGCAGTAGGCGGAACATAAAACACATTGGGCTGGGTGCCCCATTCTGAATGCAGCGGCAGTGCTACCTTGTACTTATCGACCAGCGTGTGGATGGGCCCATCAACATCGTCACGATAGCCGATCCAGCGAATACGTCCCACACATTGCTGGGCACAGGCCGTGGGCAACCCCTTCTCAATGCGGGGGTAGCAGAAAATGCATTTTTCCGACTTGGACAGCTTTTCATTAAAGTAAATTTTCTTGTAGGGGCAGGCGGTTATGCAATAGCGGTAACCGCGGCAGCGCTCCTGGTCTATCAGCACAATGCCATCTTCCTGGCGCTTGTATATAGCGTTGCGAGAACAGGCTGCCAGGCAAGCCGGATTGGTGCAGTGGTTGCAAATTCTCGGCAGGTAGAAATGATAGCTGTTGGGGTACTCTCCCTCGCCTTCATCCTCATCCCAGTTAGCACCCCAGGTGGGTTTTACATTGGGCCGCAACCAGGGGTCGGTGCCCGTCATCAGCGCATCTTCGTAGTTGTACTCCCAGGGCTCGCCATAGTCTTCAGGTTTTGGCAGCACACCCATCTTTAGCTGGCCGTTTTCGTCAAAGCCACCGCCGCTTTCCTCGTAGTTGCGCGGATAGCCATCACCGGGCTTGGTCTCTACATTGTTCCAGTACATGAACTCGCGGCCATTGCGGTTGGTCCACTGGGTTTTGCAGGCCATGGTGCAGGTGTGGCAGCCAATGCATTTGTTGAGGTCCATGACCATTGCCAGTTGTCTGTTTGACATTGCTCAGCCCTCCTATGCTTCTTCGGCGCGTTCGATATCGACGCCGGATTCGTTGGACAATTGATTGGGGTTCCATTTGTACATCTCAAAAGTGAGATGTCCCCAGTTTCCCACCAGTTCCAGTGGTTGTATCAAGGTGGCCACCACGTGATTAAGCCCATTCTGCTGGCGCATCTGGTAGGGTTCCCAGGCGTGTTCCATCATGACCTGGTTATCGCGCACGGTGGGCGCCACTTTGGCCTGGGCAAAGAATTCACCCAATGCGTTGAATACCCGCACCTGCCCGCCATCTTCGATGCCTTTGGCGGCGGCCATGGTCGGGCTGATATATACAAAGGGTTCGCCCCGCTGTTGTCGCATCATGTATTTATTGGAGCGCCAGGTGGTGTGAATACCCCAGCGTGTATGTGGCGTGTAGAACGTGTAGGGGAAGCTGGATGCGGCCGGGCCGGCATTGTCTCGTGCCGTCGGCACGGCGGAGTTGAGTTTCTGGTACCAATCATGATCGCAGTAGAAGGTGATGCGGCCCGACAGTGTGGGGTAGGGAGCCTTGTCTTCCATCTGGAGTCTCCAGGCCTGCACCGGTTTGTCGGGTGTTACTTTTGCACTGTCCGGTGAGGGGCTTTCCCAAATTGTTACAAAGCCCTTTTTCTCTGCCTCGTCAAAGTTTTGGCCCTGGAACTGCGGACTGTTTTCAACCAGGAAGCGCACCTTATCTTTTGCGGTCATTAATTTCCCGCCCATGGTGTAGTCGTCATGGATGGTGTGCAGGTCGCGGGTAACGGGGCCATCCTGATAGGAAGAAATGCCCCTGGCGATGGCTTTCTCCTGGATCTTTTTGGTGAGTAGAACGTAAAGC
>JADFVW010000419.1 GCA_015222725.1 Pseudomonadota bacterium
ACCAGCAGTTCGCCTATTTTCTTCATGCCTGGTACGCTATCTCAGTCGGTTAAAGGGGCGATTGTAGCATAGCTATATCGGGCATCCGAGCTACGCCCTCTGGCTGGATACTGGAACAATCTCCCCGGTCATATAGCTGGAATAGTCCGAGGCCAGAAACATCATCACGTTGGCGACTTCCCATACTTCCGCGGCCCGGCCAAATGCCTCTTTGGACGCCAGTTCTTCCAGCAATTCCATGGGTGTGGTTTTCTTTAGAAATTCGTGGAAGGCTATTGAGGGTGATACGGCATTAATGCGCACATCGAAATCGGCTGCTTCCAGGGCTGAACAGCGGGTGAGCGCCATTACGCCCGCCTTGGCCGCCGCATAGTGACATTGTTCTTTCTGTGCACGCCAACCCAGCACCGAAGCATTATTGACAATAACGCCTGCGCGTCTGGGCTGCATTTTCTTCAGCATGGCCCGGGTCATGCGCATGGTGCCGGTCAGGGTGACATCGAGAACTCTGGACCACTCTTCATCTTCCATATCTACCAGCATTTTGGTACCGCCCAGGCCGGCGTTGTTGATAAGCACGTCGACGCCTCCCATCAGGGACTCTGCTTCATCCACCAGCGCTTGCACGTCCTGCTCAATAGTGACATTGGCGAGCCTTCCATAGACTGCATCCAGGCCGTGCTCTGCTTTGAGCGCTGCTACGGACTTCTCCAGCCGCCCCTCGTGAACATCGCTGATCATCACGGCGCGGGCGCCCTCTTCCACTGCCCGGGTCGCAGCGGCGAACCCGATACCTGCCCCTGCGGCAGCGGTAATCAATACAGATTTACCAGCCAGCAGATCGTGACCTTTTACATAGGGTGGGGGCTCTTTCAGTGCCATAATATTTTCCTTGTTTGCTTGTTAACCGCGCGGCTCGCGGGGCATGCCCAGCGCTCGCTCGGCGATAATATTTCGTTGAATCTGGTTGGTCCCGCCATAGATAGTGTCGGAGCGGGTGAACAGGTACATGGATTGCAGGCGGTTTAATTGGTAGGGACCGCCATCGAGAATTTCACTCTCAGCTCCCAATACATCCATAGCCAACTTGCCCAGATTGCGGTGCCAGCTTGCCCAATAGAGTTTGTACATCATGGCCTCTTTCTGCAATTCACCGCTGCCGCCGCCGGAGAGTATGCGCATGCTGTTGGCCCGCATTATCTTCAGCCCTACGTAAGCATCGCCAATGCGCTGTCTAATAGCCGGGTTTTTGGCAGCCCCATTTTTTTTGGCGACCGCCAATATTTCATCGAACTCATTCTTAAAAAGCATTTGCTGGCCCAGAGTGGATACGCCGCGTTCAAAGCCCAGTAAGCCCATGGCGACTTTCCAACCATCGCCAGGCGCCCCGACAATATCGTCTGCGCCGCAGACTGCCTGGTCGAAGAACACTTCATTGAACTCACAGGTGCCTGTCAGCTGCTCTATTGGTACAACCTGTACGCCAGGCTGATCCATTTTAATCAGGAAGAAACCGAGACCCTTGTGGCCCACAGAGTCCGGATCAGTGCGAGCGATGACGAAGCAGTACTGGGATTCGTGAGCCAGTGACGTCCAGACTTTCTGCCCGGTAATTTTCCATTGCCCGGATTGCTGATCGAACTGTGCTTTTGTTTTAACGTTGGCGAGATCGGAGCCGGCGCTGGGTTCGGAGTAACCCTGGCACCAGAACTCTTCGCCACGCAAAATACCCGGGAGAAAGCGTTGCTTTTGCTCCTGCGTACCAAAGGCTAAAATGGTTGGGCCAGCCAGTGTTTCGCCGATATGACCAATGCGACCAGGGCCGCCTGCCCGGGCATATTCCTCGTGGAAGATAACCTGCTGTTCAATACTTGCACCACGGCCGCCGTGCTCTACCGGCCAGCCCACACAGGTCCAGCCACCGACATGAAGTTGTCGCTCCCAGGCACTGCGCTCCGCTACAAACATATGCTCGTCGCCGGGGCCGCCGCGGCCGCGTATGGGCTCGAACTCGCCACATAAATTGTCTGCCAGCCAGTTGGCAATTTCTGTGCGAAACTGTTCGTCCTCTGCGCTAAAGCTCAGCTTCATGCCGCCTCCCCATCCAGAAGCTGGCTCGCCAGGCGCTCCCGATGATAGGCCCCATCACCGAGGAAGGTTTCGGTAGACTTGGCACGTTTAAAATACAGTTGAATATCATACTCCGCGGTAAAGCCAACCCCACCGTGCAACTGGATGCCCGTGCCTGCATTGTGAAAATAGGCATCGCTGCAATAGGCCTTGGCCACACTGGCAGCTTCCGACAACTCAAGCCCCAGGGCTGAATTTTGAAGTGCTTCATCTGCAATACAGGCGGCGTAATAAACCGCTGAGCGGCTGGCTTCAACTTTCACCATCATATCTGCCGCTTTGTGCTTTACCGCTTGATAGGAAGCGATTACCCGACCAAACTGGACACGCTCCTGCAGGTAATCAACCGTCATATCGAGGGCTTTCTGAGATCCACCGAGTTGGTCCGCCGCAATGGCTACCGTGGCTAGGTCTATAATTTTTGAAAGCAACGGCCAGGCATCTCCCGGCGATTGCATAACAGCCGATGCAGCTACTTTTGCCTTGTCGAACTGAATTTCTGCCTGCTTGCGGGTCTGGTCCATCGTGGGCAAACACTGCCGCGTAATGCCCGGTGTGTCGGCAGCGATAATGAAAAGACTGATGCCGCTCTCACCCGAACTACCCACTGCCCTTGCCGCAACCACCAGCAATTGGGCACTGTGCCCATCGGGTACGAAACGACAGCAGCCATCGAGAACGAAGTTGTTCCCATCGAACCGGCAGTTGAGCTCGATTGCCGAGGCATCCCAGCTGCCACTGGCTCCGGTATATGCCAGTGTCGCCGTTTTGCCCGCAACAATTTCGGGCAGATAGCGTTCTTTTTGTTGCTTGGTTCCTGCGATCAGCAAAGCATTGGTCGCAAGGCAAACGGTTGAATAAAATGGTGCACACAAAAGATAGCGCCCCATCTGCTCCATCATTGCCACCAGCTCCACATAACCCAGGCCCATACCGCCATACTCCTCGGGGATATGGATGGCCTGCCAGAACATCTCCTCAGTGATGCGCGACCACAACGCAGGTTCATAACCCA
>JADFVW010000420.1 GCA_015222725.1 Pseudomonadota bacterium
CCTAACAAATCTTTACATGAACAGCGAATACAATAACAAGGGCACGCCCTAGACTTGCTCGCAAGGAGTTAGCGATTTAACTCCAAATCTTGATTTCACACCTGGAGCGAACACAATGAAAAATTTACTCTCAATATCTGCCCTTGTAGCCGCTGCCTTCCTTTCGGCATCCGTGAGTATCGCAGGTCCACCCATGGGGCATTCTGGCCCTCCCTTTGGGCAGGATCCCGCAATAATGATCGCTCATATGTCTCAGCGCCTCGATCTCTCTGATGACCAACAATCCCAGATCACTACCCTGCTGGAGGCAGAACAAGATCAGATGCAAAACAATCGAGACCAATTGAAAAGCCTTCGCGAGCAATTGATGTCTATGGAAGGTGATTTTGACAGTGATACTGCGCGGTATATTACCGATGAGATGGGTGTGCTTAGCGGAAGACTGGCCTACAACCGTGCCTCCACATTCTCTGAAATTAATCAAATACTGACCGAAGAACAACGGGAGAAATTGAGTGGATTTATAGAAGAGCGCGGTGGTCGTCGCGGTGAGCGTCACAACAAGGCCAATCGCGCCCGTTAACTGTCTTACCCTGGTTTACCCCTATTTTCCAGGGACCTGGGTGGCTTTTGCCACCCTTTTTTTCATCTTCAGCACATACTAGTGCAGCGACTTTTCCTCGCGGCGCTCATGAAACACGTAATCGAACACCTCGCGATAATTCCGCGCAAAGTGCACGTTGATGCCCTCGCGCAGGTAGTCGGGTAGCTCCTCAAAATCTCTGCGATTATCGTGCGGCAAAATCAGTTCCATTATCTTACTGCGCCTGGCGGCAATGATTTTTTCACGAATGCCACCGACGGGCAGCACCTGCCCGGTAAGGGTCAGCTCGCCTGTCATAGCGAGGTTGCGCTTGATGCGCTCCTTTCTGGCAAGAGAAACCAGGGCCGTGGCAATTGTCACACCCGCACTGGGCCCATCCTTGGGAGTCGCTCCGGCGGGCACATGCAAATGCACCATCGACATATCGAAAAAGTCCGGATCGCAGCCATAATTTTTGAGGTGCGCCACGATGTAGCTATAGGCGATCTCCGCAGATTCCTTCATCACATCGCCCAGTTGGCCAGTGAGCTTAAATCCGCGGTTGAGGGTATGTACCTGGGAGGATTCAAACGTGAGCGTAACGCCACCCATTGCCGTCCAGGCCAGACCGGTGGTAACACCGACACCGCGTACCGGTTTGTCCGGTTGAAAAGGTGGTTTGCCCAGAAGAGTGTCAATATCTTTCTTGCCAACGCGCAGCTTGTCCACGCCGCCTTGCAATAACTTCACAATGGATTTTCGCATAATGCGCGACAGTTCTTTTTCAAGGGTTCGCACTCCAGCTTCCCGGCAGTAGGAGTCGATCACATATTTCAGGCCGGCGTCGTTAATCCTTAACTGACCGTCCTTCAGGCCGTGACGCTCTAACTGCTTGGGCCAAAGATGGTTCTTCGCAATAACGAGTTTTTCTTCCGCCACATAGCCCGACAAGCGCAGGATTTCCATTCTGTCCAGTAGCGGCGCGGGAATGGTATCCAATTGATTGGCGGTACAGATAAACAAGACCTTGGATAAATCCACGCGCAGGTCCAGGTAATGATCCAAAAAATCACTGTTCTGTTCCGGGTCCAGTACTTCCAGAAGTGCAGATGCGGGGTCGCCCCGGAACGAGGCGCCTACCTTGTCTATTTCATCCAGCATAATGACCGGATTGGAGACCTGCACTTCTTTCAGCGCCTGTACAAACTTACCCGGCATGGCACCGATATAGGTTCGCCGGTGGCCCTTTATTTCAGCTTCATCACGCATACCACCCAGGCTGAAGCGGTAGAATTTTCGGCCCAGGGCATCGGCTACGGATCGACCAATGCTGGTTTTTCCCACACCGGGTGGACCCACCAGCAGTAGGATTGATCCGGATATTTCACCCTTGAACGACCCCACCGCCAAAAACTCAAGAATACGATCTTTGACATCGTCCAAGCCATCGTGATGTTTATCCAGAACGATTCGGGCGTTACCCAGATCGAGATTATCTTCCGAGAACACACCCCAGGGCACCGATGTGACCCAGTCCAGGTAGTTTCGCGTAACCCCGTACTCGGGCGAACCAGTTTCCAAAACTGATAACTTTTGCAGCTCGTCATTGATGCGCTTTGCAACCGCCTCCGACAGGGACAGGTCGGCAATTCTCGCCTCGAACATATCACCATCAGATGTGCGATCGTCCTTGGACAAGCCCAGCTCTTTCTGGATGATTTTCAGTTGCTCCCGCAGGAAAAACTCACGCTGTTGATCGGAGACTTTTTCGTTAACCTGGCTGCTGATCTGGTTTTGTAATTCTGCGACTTCACGCTCCTTACGCAGCAGGACCAGCACTTTCTCCATGCGGGAAAGCAGTGGCAGGGTGTCCAGTATTTCCTGGAGCTGGTCGCCATTGGCGGTGGTAAGAGCTGCCGAAAAGTCCGCTAACAAGCTGGGTTGATTGGGGCTGAAGTTAGACATGTACTGCTTCAGCTCTTCGCTGTACAGGGGGTTCAGCGGCAACAGTTCCTTAATTTCCTTGATCAGGGCCATGGCATAGGCCTTGATTTCGTCACTGTCCCGATCTCCCTGACTGCGCGGATATTCCACTTGAACGAGGTACGGTGGCTTGTCGTTCAACCAGCGCACAATGCGAAAGCGCTTTATCCCCTGAACTAAAAACTGCGCGCCGTCGCCATTGCCCTCGGGTGGTTTATGCAGTCTCACAACACAACCAATTTCTGGAAATTGACGGGGATCCACAGCCCCGGCGCTGGCGTTGTCGACGTAACTCAGGCCGATAAGTTTCCGTCCATCTTTTGCAACTGCCTCAATCGTGCTGCCCCACTCGCGGGGATTTATTGCGACCGGCTGTATCTGCCCCGGGAAAAAAGGCCGATTGGGAATAGGCATTAAGTAAAGGGTATCCGGCAGCACATCATCCGCCACGGCGGGCGCTTTGTCATCCTCCGGGGGTTCTACTTTCAGATCCGAGTCTTGATCCTTATCACTCATCAGCTTCCAATACCTTGTATACTGTCGGTTTAAATACTAACAATTCTGTTACTTGTATATGGGTGCAAAAACCCCGATTTCAATGGCACATGAGGGTCAAGCGGTGAACATCGAACAAGCTTCAAACAGCGAATTACAGGCCGAACTGGAATCCCTGCAATCAAAGTATAGACAACTGGGGGAACTCGGTCTCAAGCTTGACCTTACGCGGGGTAAACCCGGCAGCGAACAGCTGGGCCTGTCGGACGCACTGGATGGAATTTTGCAGGGAAGCTACAGGGCTTCAGATGGTACTGATGTTCGCAACTACGGCGGCATTGACGGCCTGCCCGAAGCCAAACGACTTTTCAGCACACTCCTGGGCACAGCGCCTGAGCAAACACTGATAGGCGGTAACAGCAGTCTCACCCTGATGTACCACACGCTGGAGTTCGCCATGAGCGAAGGTGTTGCCGGCAATCTGAGTGCCTGGGGTAACGCCGACACAGTTAAGTTTTTATGCCCCTCGCCAGGTTATGACCGTCACTTTGCTATCTGTGAACACCTGGGCATTGAAATGATCGCTGTCCCCATCCTCGACAGTGGCCCGGACATGGATGTAATAGAAAATCTGGTGCGCGAAGATGCCTCTATTAAGGGCATTTGGTGCGTGCCACGTTTCTCCAACCCAACCGGTTGTACCTACGATGACCAGACGGTGGAGCGAATTGCAGCACTGGGCAAGCTGGCAAGCGAAAACTTCCTGGTGATGTGGGATAACGCCTATGCCGTGCATGCGCTTAGCAAAAATGCGCCGCCGCTGGCCTCCATCGATGGCTATTGCGAAAAGCTCGGCACTGCCGACAATGTATTTCAATTCGGCTCTACTTCGAAAATTACCTTCGCTGGGGCCGGTGTCGCATTTTTAAGCAGCAGCGAAAAAAATCTTACTGCGCTAAAAAATCACCTCGCCTTCCAGACCATAGGCCCGGATAAGGTGAATCAGTTACGCCATGTGTGCTTTCTGCAGAATGCTGAAAATGTCTCTGTTCATATGGCGAAGCACGCCGATATTCTGCGCCCCCGCTTTGACAGCATACTGAAAACGCTGAAGGCAGAGCTTGCGGGAACTGGGATGGGTAGTTGGACACGGCCTGAGGGTGGCTACTTTGTCTCTTTTGACAGCCTTCCCGGGCTGGCAAAGAAAATTGTGCAACTGGCGGACGAGGTGGGCGTTAAGCTGACCCCTGCGGGTGCGACTTATCCCTATGGTGACGATCCGCAGGACTGTAATATCCGACTGGCGCCGAGTTTTCCGTCTCTGGATGATGTTCAGGCCTGCGTGGATGTATTTGTCGTTTGTGTGAAGCTGGCATCGGTGCAAGACAGGTTGGCAGGCAGTTAATACGGGTTGTCCGGGTCCAGATCAAAGGTCTCAATCAACCAGTCGAAATACAAACCACTGGAGAGGAAGTCTAGATAGATTTCATTGACCAGGCTCACCAGCTTTCGAACGCTGTACTCCAGGTCCTCGTCCAGCATTTGTAAAGTCAGCGCAATATCACCGCTGCGGTTATAGGTTTTTAAAGTAATTTTTTGACTGTCGCAGCGACGATGATCGGGAAGGGCATCATCTGTGCGCGCCTTCAACCAGCGCTTGAATTCCCGGTACATGGCAGACTTTGCTGGTACCTGCGGCAGCACGCAGGCTATACGCAGGCTTTTCTTGGCCCCATCGTAGGTAATTTCAAACAACTGCTTGCGATGCCACTGGACACGGTAGAGACCTCGTTGCCTACTTATCTCCTCGCGGCTAAAACCCTGAAACACACCGCGCGCAGCATATTCCTCGAGGATATCCCCGACTTGTGTGACATTGCTCATCAGTGAGCAACAGCACCTGTGCCGGGCTCGGCATTTAGCGAGATACCGGGCGGGTAGTCTCGCGGCGAGGTGAACTCCTTGATGGCCTGGCAGTTGATCAGGGAGGAAACCTTTTCATCTCTGGCCAGCTTGTAGGCTCGCGCCAGGGCCGCCCGGAATTCTTCGGGTGTGCGCACGTATTCGCCATTGGCACCCAGGCCCTTGGCCATCAGGTCGTAGCGCAGGTTCTCCTGGAACAGATACATGTGCATGGACCGGGCCGAACGCGCGGCATTGGGCCAGACGCCCCAGGCGTTGTTGTTGTAGATCACGGTAATGGTAGGCAGCTTGTATTTGGCGGCAGTGTCCAGCTCGAACATACTGTAAGCCACACCGGCGTCACTTGTAATACACAAGGTGGGCGCACCCTCATAGCCGGCTTGCGGGCCGATGCCACGTTGCACCGCGGCACTGACGCCCATCATCATGGACATATCCGGGCCGATGGCACCATATTGGTAGGCGGGCACAATCATTTGTGCAGGGCGATTTGCCCGCAGGTAGCGCCCGGCAAACAGGCCTGTGGTCCAGCCGCCGGCGCCTGTTACAACTGCCAGCCTGTCATCGGTATCATTGTCGAGAAAGCGCTGGGCATCACGCGCGATTACCGCCGGGTGCAGGTGATTTGTTTGCTTGGAGTATTTAAGCCCTAACTGATAGACCTCTTCGATGTTCGTTTCATAGGCCTGCTTGGCCTTGCCTATTTCAGACACCCAATCTGCACGCTTTTTGCGTCCGACAGCATCTGCCAGCGCCTCTAAAAATAAGGCTTCGTCACTAACCACGCCAATATCCAACGGCCAGTTGCGGCCCAGATCTTCCTGCACCGGGTGAACCCGTATTGCCTTGATTTCGGGATTAAACCGATACTCCCCGGGGCTGGGCATACAGTACTGACCGATAAAAATAACCAGATCCGCACTCAGTAGTGCATCGGGTGCAGCCATTACACACAGGGGGTGTTCATCGGGAAAATAACCGCGGGTGGGCCCCGATGTCGCCACCGCAATCTGATTGCGCTCGGCGACGCGCTTTAGCGCTTCCCAGCCCTTGCGCTGGAACACGCCCTGCCCCGCGACGATCAGCGGCCGCTTCGATTTGCCAATAAGTTTCGCCACCTGCTTGATGTCACTCGGCGCAGGGTAGCAGCGCGACTCGGTGCGGTATTTACTTTTGTCGTAGAAATCCTTCAGCTCTGAAGGGTCCTTGAATCGCGCGCGAGCCACCTCCGCTGGAAAGTCCAGGTGGACCGGACCGGGCACGCCGGACTTCAATTGGCGGAAGGCATAGCCACCGTATTCATGAACCCGCGATGGGTCGATAAGGCGCTTGCCGTATTTTTTAATCCCCTCGGTAGTCGGTTGCTGATACCCGGTCTGGATAAAGGCCTCTCTGTCATCACCCGCCATCTGCATATTGCTGGCCAGCACCAGCAACGGCGTGCGGGCCGCATTGGCTGCGGCAATATTCATAATCATATTGGTAAAGCCCGGACCCTCGGTACCCGAAGTCGCAGTAACCTCGCCCGTCGCCCGGGAAAAGCCATCCGCCATGGCACACATAGCACCCTCTGAGCGCCCGCCGTAGCTGGGAATACCCGCAGCCGCCAGGGCATTGATAACCGTGTAATTGCCCGGGCAACAAAAAAGCGCTGCAAGATTCTCGGCTTTACAGACATTGGCGAACACCTCGGCACCACTCATACCCCGACCCTCAAACTTGCCGGGCTTGACGTCTTGCGCCAGTGAGTCGGTAAAATCCGTGGGTATAGTAATGGAGGGCAATTTTACGTTTGCAATATCCGCGGTCTCGGCGGCGAAGCCCGTGCTGGCCGCACCAGCAGCCACTGCTGCACCGACACCTGCTGCAGAGCGACGTAAAAAATCTCTGCGGGAGCTAGAGAGCTCGGCACTCTCTGCAATATCACCAGCGGAATTATTGTCAATGTGTTCCAGGTCTACTTTTTTCATTGTTCTCTCCATTTTTACAGCGCTGCACGCTGCTCGGCTGTCCATAAACTGCGAATAAAATTCACCAGGTGCCACATGTCCTGCTCACCCTTAAACTGGGATTTCCAGGGCGGCATACCCACCCCCGCGCCATCGGCGATACTGCGATACATATCCGCCCGGGTACTGCCATTGTAGTAGGCCTCGGGGTCGGTGAGGTCAGTAGCATCAGATATAACATCCATTAGCGCCCGACCGTCCTTGCCGTGGCATTCGGTGCAGAAGTGCAGATAGAGCTGCGAGCCTTTGGCCACCGATTCCTCACTGTAGGGAGCCGGGGCTTCAGCCTGTATAGAGGCTGCACTGATGACAAGTAACGGCACAGTGAGTAGCCGTAAGAGTATGCTGAAGCTCATTGATGTCCCCATTATTTTCCGAGATTTTCAGTGTAGCCAGTATAGGCCAATTGAACCGGTAGAGAGTAGCAAAATAGGATCGTAGATCTATACAGTATGTCTCGGGCTCGAATACCAGTTTGTTGCATATGTTGCGACGGGCCTCTGAATCCACAGATGATAAAAGACAACGGCCTCGCCAGATAAAGTCCATGCCTATATCGCTAAAACCGCTACAGCGACCACATTTGATTGCTTATAATCCTTATTAATATCAAGAGCTTGCAAGTATAATGCTGTATATAGCCAGTATTAACTATCACTCCTCCGGAGATCGTCATGCAAGCAACCCAACTCATAACCCGCCGCAGCCTCGACCAGTTGGAAGAGGATATTATTTCGCTTTCATCCCATATTAACGCCACCGAGTACGAGTTTTTGGTGTTGGTGCGCGAGTTCGACCTTCGTCAGGGCTGGAAGGCCTACCACTTCAATAGTTGCGCGGAGTGGTTGAACATGAAATGTGGAATAGCGCCGGGAACCGCAAGGGAAAAATTGCGTGTTGCAAATGCGCTCTTTGATTTAACAGCGACATCACTGGC
>JADFVW010000421.1 GCA_015222725.1 Pseudomonadota bacterium
AGGCGCCGCGGAAAGCTTTGCCGATCGGGGTTCTTGCTGTGCTTACTATTACTGCTTCTCTCATTTTTTCTCTCCTGGATATGGATTAAATTCGTTTTGATTTACCCAAAGCCTCTATAGTAGGTTCGATTTACACCGAACGAATCAACCATGCGCCGATTGATAGGCAGGTTAAATGGTCGAATAAATTCGACCCGGATGTTGGACACATGTGATATTCGGCTTGTCCGGCTTTGCGGTCGGTTGGGTTTTGATCAAGGTGTCAAGTCACCCGATTCAAGCAGTTGTCTGGTGATGGCCGCGGCAGCTTCACGAATAGCGGGCCAGGCAGTCAGTGACACGGCGAGTTCGCTGCTGTGTGCACGAAACTCTTCAAGTATCCCTTGTTCTTCATAACTGTCCGGAATGCCGGGGATATCTTTCAGGTTGGCGACTGTTTGCATGGCCTGACTGACATTCTCCACGCTTTGTTGCAAGTAGGTCTGCCATACCTCTGGCCTTGGGGCGCCATTTTTCATGTACGCGCTGAGGTTTTCCAATTGCTCGCCCTGGGCTTCTGCCACTTCGGTGCGGTAGATAGTGAGCAGGTCCTGTTTTGAAGTTTCGCTCAGCGCTTTGGTGAGTGCGGCCAGGTTTTGTAGCCGTGTCACGGGTGAAATGCCTGCTTCGTACACGGTGCGGTCAGTGACGTATTTACTGAAATTGATATTGCCTTTGCCGGTGGCGGGCTTGTTATCTGTGCTGCCCTGCCGGGCGTCCACGGGGAAGTGAGGTACACTCCAGTCGTATTCCAGTACTGCGGCCTGGGGGTGCAGGTATTCCACCATGGCGCCGAACAGGTAATCCTCGCCACGGAATACGGGGAAGTAGGGCGGCAACAAGTGAGAGTTGTCCAGGCCGGTAACTTGAGAGATAACGGCCATTTTGGTGAACTGGGGGCGTGGTTGGCCCATCCAGTAGTGACGGTTGATCAATGCGGAATCCAAACCGCCGGGACTGGCCAGCAGGCGTTGGGTAGAGGCCGGGGCGATGGTGTAAATCCAGTGGGTGCCGGAGGTCCCCGGGTCGCCCAGGGTACCGCTCTGGGTGACCAATATGGGGGAGTCGCCGCTCCAGTGATTGAGGTAGGCGGCGTTGGCGTCTTGCAGGTGGTGTTCCCGCAAGTCGGTCATCCCCAGTTTTTGCAATGCCTGTGCCATGGGCAAGCCCAGGCATTGGGCGTGCCCGGTAAGTGGGTCGAAGCCGGTTTTAGCGGTGCGGCTGAGTATATCCTGTTCCGATGCGTAGAAATCCACTTCCCTGGGGGTATCGGAAAATGCCAGTCCGTCACGTTTATGGGGTGAGTCCACTGCGGCGCATATCACGTCGTCATCCATGACTATGGCGCGACGGCCAACCGAGAGCAGCAGGCAAACGGTGCGGGCCAGGCCGTAGCTTTTGTGGTTGGCCCAGCGCTGGCGGTCTATCAGGAAGCGGATGCCCTGTTCGTGTTCGGGCAGTTCGGCTATCAGCGCATCCAACAGGCTTTGTTGCTCTTTGGCGCCCACATATTGAATGTTCCTGGGGCTGGTGAGGTTGAATTTTGCGGCGACTTCGCGATTTATCTCAGCGTTGTGCGAGTCGCGGGAGTCATCCACCAGAAAAAGCTGTTCATGGCGAGACAAGCTGCCCGTGTGCAGCATGGATTCAAGCAGGCGCTGTACTGCTGGCGTGCGGTCACAAGTGATGATGAAGACCCGGGTGGGGGGCAGGTCTGTGATCGGTGTTGCGCTGTGGCTCAGTCGCTGGCACATGGCTTCGCCGCTCGTCATGAGCCCAGCGTCTTTCACCATTCCCAGTACATTGGCCACATCGGCCTGTTGGCCCGCCAACTGGGGGATGGTGCTGGTGAGTACATCCACGTGTTGCGCCAGTGTGCGAAAAGTCCTGCAGGAGTGCAGCGCCATCGAGACCTCGGGCGCCACCATCATTTGGCTGTTACTGTGTCTGTGAATAAGCAGCGTCCCACCATTTGGTATATTCACGCGATTGCATTCGGCGAAGGCGTAGAGATGGCTATCTATTGCGGTCACGGGGGTGCCAGCTGGTTGTGGCACGGGTGACGATGTGCCGGTTTGGTAGGAGTAGGAAATGTTGTAGTCGTCCGACATAGGGTACTCTGTGGGTGTGAAGAGGGTAGCCCTCTATTTTATTGTGCGGGGAGGGGGCTGTAAACAGCAGGCAAGGGAGATACCGTTGGACCGATTTTATTCGGCCATAGGTAGAGCGGTGGGGGTGGTTGGTCAAATACGTGGCTCCACAAACTCAGGACCGCTGACTGGAACAGGACACAATCTCCCCGGTCATATACCCGGAATAATCCGAAGCCAGGAACATCATCACATTGGCGACCTCCCAGACCTCAGCCGCCCGCCCGAACGCCTCTTTAGAAGCCAGCTCCTCGAGCAACTCCATCGGCGTGG
>JADFVW010000422.1 GCA_015222725.1 Pseudomonadota bacterium
GGGGTTACCGCATGCGGGCCGGACTCGACTATTCCGATGTATTCGCCGGGATCAACCTGACCCCGAATATGGCATGGTCGCACGACGTCAAGGGCAATTCCCCACCCCCCAATTTTATTGAGGATCGCATGGCGTTTAGCCTGGGCGTCAGGGCGGACTACATGAACATTTACCGGGCGGACCTTTCCTACACTACTTTTTTCAATGCGGACTACAACGAATTGCAAGACCGGGATTTTATATCCCTGAGTTTTTCGGTAGCGTTTTAAGCACATGTGCATAATTGGGAGCAGACTTACCATGTCCAGAAAAATTCTTACCATAGCTGTCACTGCTGTGTTTTGCATGTCGGTTCCCGCGGCGATGGCAAAGATTACCGCGGAGCAGGCCGCCACCCTGGGTGGCGAGGTACTGACTCCGATGGGAGCGGAGCGAGCCGGTAATGCCGAGGGAACAATTCCGCCCTGGACAGGGGGTTTGCAGGAATTGCCCGCGGACTACAAACCGGGAGGGCGACTGGTAGATCCCTTCGCCGCGGATAAGGTTTTGTATACCATAACAGCCGCGAACTACCAGGAGTATGAGGACAAATTGTCCCCGGGCCAGATCGCGCTGCTTAAACGCTACCCGGATACATTCAAAATGCCGGTCTACCCCACCCATCGCAGTGCCCGTTTGCCAGACGACCAGTACGAGTTGATCAAGCAGGGAGCGACCACGACCGATACCGTATCCGGGGGAAATGGCCTGGTAAATTTTTTCGCCAATGTACCGTTCCCGATACCCGGGACCGGCAATGAGATTATCTGGAATCATATTACGCGCTATCGCACAGAGTTGGGCATGCAACGCCGCTATACCCAGATACCGGTACAGGCCAATGGCAGCTTCGCCCCGGTGGTGTTTGAGGATCAAACAATCTTCGCCAACCGGGTGCCGGACAACCCGTATCCCAACCGTCTTTTTGTATTTCTGCAGCGGGTTATGGCGCCAGCCCGGCTCGAGGGAGACGTATTACTGGTGCACGAGAATATAGACCAGGTGAAGGAGCCCCGGGCGGCCTGGGTGTATAACGCGGGGCAACGGCGTGTTCGGCGCGCACCCAATATTGCGTATGACGGCCCCGGCACCGCTGCGGATGGTTTGCGTACGGCCGATGACCTGGATATGTACAACGGCTCGCCAGACCGCTATGACTGGGAACTGGTCGGCAAGCGGGAGTTGTATATTCCCTACAACAGCTATCAGTTGCGTCGCGGTGACCTGAAATACAAAGACATCGTCGGCCCCGGACATATGGATCCACAATACCTGCGTTATGAATTACACAGAGTTTGGGTGGTTGATGCGAAATTGAAAGCGGGCGCCAGGCACATCTATGCACGCCGCACATTCTACATCGACGAGGACACGTGGCAGATAAGTATTATCGATATCTACGACGGGAGAGGGGAGTTGTGGCGCGTTAAAGAGGGCCACGAGATATCACATTACCAGGTCGCCATCCCCTGGTTAGCCGTATCGTCTCTGCATGACCTGATATCGGCCCGTTATCTGTTGATCGGCCTGGACAACGAAGAAAAAGGCTACCAGTATAATTTTGACTACAAGGGCAGCTTTGAAGATTTTACTCCAGCCGCATTGCGGCGCGCGGGTCGACGATAAAACAAGCGGAGTTGGAAAAATGGTCCCTCGTAGATTAATTGCCCTCTGCTGCCTGTGTTTTGTGGTGACGGCAGCTCCAGTGTGCGCCGCGGCGGATTTTGTGTTCACGCCGGCGATCCCTTTCGCCAATGTCGCAAGCATGCCCTTGTTTGATATTAGCCGTGCGGGAGAGCGCCTGGTAGCGGTGGGAGAGCGCGGCCTGATCATCGTGAGCGATGACGATGGCCAGAACTGGCAGCAGGCCGCTGTACCGGTAAGCGCGACGTTGACCGCCGTCTCCTTTCCCACGCCGGATAAGGGCTGGGCGGTGGGGCATGCGGGTACAATCCTGCACAGTGACGACGGGGGCAGTAGCTGGCAGCTGCAGTTTGATGGTAACGCTGTCAACGAACAGTACCTTGCATTCACGCGGGTCGAGCGGGAAAGGCTTCAGACTGAAGTGGATGCGCTGCAGCAGTCCGCAGATTCCGCGACAGCGGAAGCATCACCCTCGCTTCTGAAAGAAATGGAGCGCTCACTTGAAGATGCTGTTTATGCCGAAGAAGACGCCGAGCAAGCCATGGAGGGTTGCCCCCCTGATCCTTTTCTCGATGTCCTGTTTGTTACCGCGGACACGGGTTTTGCCGTGGGTGCCTATGGCATGATTTATCGCACGGAAGACGCGGGAACGTCCTGGCACGCGGGCTACGCCGGCATCGAGAATATCGACCGTTATCATTACTATTCCCTGGCGCAAACAGAAGGCGGGCTTTTGTATCTCAGTGGCGAGGCGGGTTTGTTATACCGCTCCACCGATGGCGGCTTATCGTGGGAGCGCCTGGAAAGCCTGTACGATGGCAGTTTGTTCGGTTTGCTCACACAGGGCGAGCATGTTATCGCCTTTGGTTTGCGCGGCAATATTTTTCGCAGTGATGACAGGGGTTATGCCTGGTCCAGGTTGGATAATCCCGCTGAAAATGGCCTTTATGGCGGTTCAATTCTCGCCAGTGGTGATGTGTTACTGCTGGGTTCCGGCGGCCTGGTGTTGCGGGCGCCAAGTGCCGGCGGCGCCTTTCGCGCGTTCAACGATCCGACGCGTACGACCTTCTCCGCCGCTATTGGAGGAAGAGAGGGGGAGGTGTTGGCCGTGGGAATGAATGGAGTACGGCCTCTGGAAATGAAGGAGTTGCGCGGCGATGAGTGAACGTAACCCAGATGTAATCGGCCCCGAGGATGGCAGCTTCCGTCCCTGGCTGGGCACGCGGCTGCTGGCGGCCCGCCTGCCCCTGATAATCCTGTTCGCCCTGCTCACGGCAGCGTTTGCCTGGCAGATGACGCAGTTAAAGCCGGATGCCAGTTTCGAAAAAATGATTCCTGTTTCACATCCATATATCCAGAATTTCCTGGCGAGCAGGGACGATTTGAAAGGCCTGGGTAACTCGGTGCGCATTATCGTCGAAACTACCGAGGGCGATATATTTACCGCCGAGTTTCAACAATTGCTAAAGGACATGACGGATGAAGTCTTTTATATCAATGGCGTAGAGCGCTCTGGATTGAAGTCCCTGTGGACACCCAATGTTCGCTGGTCGGAGGTGACTGAGGAGGGGTTTGTCGGTGGCGCGGTTATTCCGGATGACTATGACGGCTCCACGCGAACCCTGGAGACATTGCGGGCGAACACACTGAAGTCCGGTCAAATTGGTCGCCTGGTCGCCAATAATTTCAAGTCTACAATTATCGTGGCGCCACTGATGGAAACTGATCCGTCCACCGGAGAGCGTCTGGACTACGTGCAGTTTTCTCGCCAGTTGGAGGCGTTGATACGCGACAAATACCAGTCGGACACGGTGAAAATACATATCACCGGCTTCGCCAAATTGATTGGCGACCTGATTGAGGGCGCCACGCTGGTCGGAATATTTTTCCTGGTTGCCTTCACCATTACAGCGATCATGTTGTTTGCCTATTCCCGCTGTGCCTGGCTCACTTTTAGCGCACTACTGTGCTCCACTGTGGCCGTGGTGTGGCAACTGGGCTTGTTGCGGGTCATGGGTATGGGGCTTGACCCGTACTCCATGCTGGTGCCATTTCTGGTCTTCGCCGTGGGTATCAGCCACTCTGTACAAATCATCAACCGCTTTGGCGACCACGTGCACCATGGCCTTTCCAATGTGGAAGCCGCCAGGTTGGCCTTCATCAGAATGTCCAAGCCGGGCTTTATCGCCCTGTTGAGCGATGGCGTGGGTTTCATGACCCTGAGGGTCATCGATATTCCTGTTATCCAGGAGCTGGCCGTGGTCGCCAGCACGGGCATCGCAGTTCTGGTGCTGACTAACCTGGTGCTGTTGCCTCTGGTTTTGTCATTCACTGGTATCAGTGATCGTTGCGTGACTTACCGCAATGCCAAGGATCACAGCAATTTCGGCCACTGGCGTCGCCTGGCCCGGGTGACAGAAAGGGGGCCGGCACTGACCATTCTGGCAGTCTGCACGGTTTTGTTCGCAGTGGGATTGTATATGGGGCAGTTCCAGAAAATTGGTGACCTGGATCCGGGCGCGCCGGAGTTGCAGCCGGATTCACGCTACAATCGCGACAACACCTTCCTGACTGACAATTATTCAACGAGTACCGATGTATTTGTGGTAATGGCCTACACCGGCGAACAACAGTGTTGCGAATACAGCTTTATTTCCGGCGTTAATTATTTCCAGGGTGTGATGGAGTCGGTGCCCGGGGTGCAATCGGCCCTGTCAATGGTGGATGTGTCCAAACTGGTGATCATGGGGATGAATGAGGGCAACCCGAAATGGCACGATATCAGCAGCAATCGGTATATTCTCAACAACTCGCTTAGTCGGGGAACCGAAAGTCTGCGCAATACCGATTGTTCGATGGCCCCTGTACTACTGTTTCTGGACGACCATAAAGCCGATACACTGACGACTGTTGTCAATGCGGTAGACACTTTCGCAGAACAATACAACAGCGACGTACTGGAATTGCGCATGGCGGCGGGCAATGCCGGTGTGGAGGCGGCTACCAATATTGTAATCAGCCAGTCCCAGACCAGGATGTTACTGTGGGTCTATGGTGTGGTTATCCTGCTGTGCCTGATCAATTTCCGTTCAGTGAAAATTACTGCCTGCATTATCATCCCCCTGGTACTGACCTCGGTATTGGGTCAGGCCCTGATGGCGGCCCTGGGTATCGGCGTAAAAGTGGCGACACTGCCGGTTATCGCCCTGGGGGTGGGAATCGGCGTTGACTACGGTATCTATATCTACAGCGCCTTGCAGGATCACCTGCGTCGCGGCGCTCCCCTGCAAGAGGCTTATTTTGGGGCTCTGCGAACCAGTGGCACAGCGGTGGCGTTTACCGGCCTCACGCTCGCTGTGGGTGTTGGTACCTGGATCTTCTCCCCCATTAAGTTTCAGGCGGACATGGGCCTGATGCTTACATTCATGTTTTTCTGGAACATGCTCGGGGCATTGTTGTTCCTGCCTGCTTTAGCCTGGTTGCTAAACAGTAAAAAGGGCGCCCAGGGGGCAGCTTCACCAGAGTAACCCGCTATCGGGTGATGGTGAAGTAATCCAGTACTTCACCGTGCTCATCGACGAAGCGCGAGGTTAGCGTGGTACGGGTCGCATCCAGCACCACCGAACCC
>JADFVW010000068.1 GCA_015222725.1 Pseudomonadota bacterium
CATTAACAGAGTGACAAACAGGGCAAAGGCCACACCGAAAGCCAGTGCCAACACCGCAGGTTTTAGAAACTGCGCGTCAGTGGAGCGCTCTGCCATAATGGGAATCAGTCCAACAAAGGTTGTTACCGTTGTCAGTAAGATGGGGCGGAAACGTTTTACGCCCGCCTCAATCACCGCATCATAGTAGTCCATTCCCTCATCGCGCAATTTTCGTATGTAATCCACCAGTACCAGATTGTCGTTCACCACCACTCCCGCAGCGGCACCGATGCCGAAATAGGAGAACATGGCCATGGATACACCGAAGGCCAGGTGGCCGTAGATAGCACCCATAAAGCCAAAGGGAATAGCCGTCATAATTAACAGCGGCAGCCAGTAGGACTTGAAGGCAACCGCGATAACGGCGTACATCATAAATAGTGCGATGGCATACAGGGCGAGAATCTCGGAGAAGAATTCCTCTTCACTCTCCTGCTGCCCACCTTTCAATACCAACAGGCCGGGGAATTTTTCCTTTAAGGTGGGGATGTAGTTATCCTGCAAATCCTTGTTGATATCGCTCATCAAATCCGAGTTCAGGTCGGCGGTGACACGAACAATACGCTCGCCATCACGACGCTGAATGCGTTGTACGCCGGAGGCTACTTCAATTTCTACCACAGACATCAAAGGTACTTCGCGTCCGTCCGCGGTGCGCACCCTGAAATTACTCAGGCTGCTGAGGTTTTCCCGCAGTTCCAGGGGATATTTCACCATGACTTTGACGTCACCGTTTTCCCGTGGCAGGCGTTGCACTTCTTCCCCGTAATAGGCCTGGCGAACCTGTTTGGAGACCTGCTCCAGGGTAATACCCAGTTTCTCGGCACCGGGTAGCAAATTCATATGGATTTCGTCGGACTCGCCCCTGAGGCTGTCTCGTACGTAGTACGTGCCGTCGTAGCTACGCAGTTGTGTCTGCAGGTCTCGACTGGCTTCCTGTAGCAGGTCGAGGTCACGGTGACGCAGTAAATAGGTGATGCCGGGCCCGCCGTTATTCATTGTATAGTTGACTTGTATTTCGTCTGCGTCCGGGATGTCACCAACCAGTTCGCGCAGTCGGGTTGCCGCGTCTTTAGCCGATAAATCCCTGACCTCGGGCGGAGCGAGGCTGATGATGGCCAGCACGCTATCCCGGCGCGAACGGGTGTACCAGCCCTCGATCAGCTTTCCGCTTCCACTACTGGATTCGGCGGCCTGTTCAACTTCTGCTATCAACTTTCGTTCGGCAACCTGCAATTGATCCAGGATGGTCAGCGCCCGCGAATAGGGCGTACCCGTGGGCATTTGTACATTGATATAAATCTGCTCCGCCTCAACTTCTGGCATAAAGGTAAATTTCACCCAGCCGGAAGTGAAAACACCCAGGCTAATGATAAAGCTGGCGGCGAAGATACTGGTTGTCAGATACCGATGATCGGTGGCCCATTCCAGCAATCGGCGATAGCGGGTATTGGCAAAATTGATGATGCTGTGCTCTATGCGTTTTTGCCGCAGTGCCAGGCCCTTGAGCTCTTTACGTGGCTCCAGGTGGCGCAGGTGGGAGGGCAGAATCAGGAAAGCTTCTATGAGCGAGATTGTCAAGGCCACGGTAATAACAATGGAAAACTGGCGCGTCATTTGTGCGCCCTCGCTACTTAGGAAAAACCACGGCGCAAAGGCGATCATGGTCGTGATAACCGCAAAGATCACCGGCTTGGCCACAGCATTGGCCCCCATAACGCTGGCCTTTACACCGCCGCCCATTTTCTCAGCGTGGTCGTGAATGCTTTCGCCCACTACAATGGCGTCGTCAACGACAATACCCAGCACTAACAGGAAAGCGAAAGTGGACATAATGTTCAGGGAGACATCGTTGCTGGGCAGCAATGAAAATGTCCCCATAAATGCCACGCCAATGCCCGCTGTAACCCACAGGGCTACCTTGGGG
>JADFVW010000423.1 GCA_015222725.1 Pseudomonadota bacterium
CGACAGCATATTTCACCAACAACACCGGGCGCACATTCATTGCCATCCCCATCCAGAATTTTCATAATGATGCCAGCCATAGGCTTTCCGCATGAGCCCACTGGACCTTCGCTCACCGGCTTGTAAGCCATGCCGCCACCATCGCTGGCACCATAGAATTCAAATATTTTTACTCCAAAACGCTTTTCGAAGGGCTCCCAGATGGCCGCCGGCATACCGCCACTCACAACCATGCGTACCGGGTTGTCACTGTCATCGGGCTTCTTCGGCTCGGAATAAATCGCCGTGGCCATGCCTCCTATCAGGGAGAAGGACGTGCAGCCATAGTGACGCACTACATCCCACAACCTGGACTTGGTAAAGCGACGACTGAATACCGCCCGATAGCCCATCATCAGGGAGGGGCAGAGTGCCGTTGCCTGGGCGTTATTGTGGGTGAAAGACAGGCCTGTGTAGGGGCGCTCGTCTTCCTGATAGCCATAAAACCCGCCCATCATGCCGGTGCCGCCGAAACGCATGGTGTCACCGACGATTCCCTTTGGGTCACCTGTGGTGCCCGATGTGTAAATGATCTGTAAAGGATCTGATAGCTCAATTGCAACCGGGTCCACCGTATCTGCAGGTGTACTCAGTACCACGTTGAGTGAATCGACACCTGTAACACACGATAGCGATACAGCACCAGGCTCGCCACTCTCCAAAGCCAGAATCCAGTTCAGGTCGGGTGCCTGTTTTCCAACTGCGGCTACCTGAGTGGCACAATAGTCCGCACAAATCACTCCGCGACATCCCGAATTGCGTAACATAAATCCCAGTTTGTCACCCCGGGTACGGGGGTCGATAGGCACAAAGATACAGCCGGTAATTGACGCGGCAATCATGGCCTCGACAAACTCGGGGTGATTGCGCATCATAATGGCAAATCGATCGCCCTTATTCATGCCACGACTAATTACTTGTGCGGCTATTCGGTTGGCATTGCGCTGCAATTGAGCATAAGTGCGCACTTCATCGGCTGTTGCCCCGTCGTCCAGGCTCAGGTGCTCAAAAGTGAGTACATCCAGATCGGGCTTTTGCTCAGCACGTATGGCTATCAAATCTGCCAGGATAAATTCGTTGCGATCGCGCATGGAGGTTCCTCTGGCGCTGTTTACTTCGACAGGATAGTGATATTCATGCCCGCCACTTCATTGCCAATAGTGCCGCCTCCATTGTGTGCCAGAGCATGCCTGGCCCCTTCAACCTGGCGCTTACCGGCACGGCCTTGAAGCTGTAGAGTCAGTTCGACAATTTGTGAGGCACCCGTGGCACCGATTGGATGCCCCTTACGCAGCAGGCCCCCGGAGGTGTTTACCGGAATACGTCCACCCAGGGTGGTATCGCCATTCTCAAGAATTTTGACACTCTCGCCCGGTCTGCATATTTGTAAATGCTCGTATGTCAGGATTTCACAGACCGCAGAGGAGTCGTGCAATTCGATAACATCCATATCATCCGGCCCAAGCCCCGATTCATTGTATGCCTCCGCGATACAACGGGTGGTGACATTATCCTCCTCATTGGGCTCATGCTCGTAATAGGAGTGCAGCACACTGGAGACGATTTTTACCGGATCTTTAATTCCCAGCTCCCTGGCCTTGCGCTCGCTCACCAGCACCAGTGCAGCGCCACCATCTGCTACCGGGCACAACATGGGCCTGGTGAGAGGGTCGACAATCATTGGCTGGGCCAACACATCCTCAACGGACATTTCGGTGGTGTATTGTGCTTTCGGGTTGAGGCTGCCGTGCAGGGAGTTTTTGGCGCTTACCATAGCGAAATGTTCCACTGTGGAGCCATATTTTTTCATGTGGTTCCTGGCCATGACGCCGTAAAAATCGGTAAACATCGAGCGATTTTTCCCGGAACCTTCAGGCTGCCCTTTGGACAACTCGGCGATCATCTGGTCGCGCACTTCAATATCCACCGCACCGGCGAATGCTGCATAGGTAGTCATTTTGTTTTCGTGGAAGAGTTTTTCGACACCAAGCACCAGAGCCACATCGTAGTAGCCAGCCGAGATCATCATCGCGGCCTGGTTCAAGGCGGTGGTACTGCTGCCACAGGCATTTTCAATATTAATGATGGGGATCATGCCCAGGCCTATGGAGCTGAGGATCACTTGGCCGCGAATTGACTCCTGGCCAGTAACTGTCCCCGCAGCACAATTTCCTACATAGGCTGCTTCGATATCGCCCAACTCCAGGCCAGCATCTGCAACAGCCCCCAATACAGGATCACCGCCCAATTGCTTCAGGCTCACATTGAGGTGTTTACCAAATTTGTTCATGCCCACGCCGGCTACAATAGCATTTACTTTCATGTTGGTTCCTCTACTGTGGGGAGTGCTGTCGGGCCATTAGATCATGCCGGAGCCTGGTAAATTATACTTCTCACGGATTGCTTCAACTTCCCCTTCCCTTTCTGCAGATGGAGCCTGGGATTGGAACAGCTTGTCGGCGGTTAGTTCATCCATTACAGCCTGCGAGCGCGGGAAGGAATTATCAAGGCTGTTTAATTGAAACAGTTTTGCAAAGGCCAGGCGAGGGCGCTGTCCACCGCCGTCTGAATTTTCCAGCGGGTAGCCAACGGTTTGGCCAACGACGATGCGAAAGCTGTCGGGGAAACCAAAAGCCTTCTCCACTTTGGACCAGTCACCGGAACCCTGGCAGCAGGTACCCAGGCCCTGTTCAAAGGCCATCAGGGTTGATTGAGCCACCGCCTGTCCCAGATCCATATCCACCATGCCGGGCAGCTTCAGGAATTCACCGATGGAGTTGAACAAAGGTACCAGCGTCTCTTCCAGTTCTTCGTGCTTCGTGGGTCCGTAACCGAGAGCACCGCACTGGACCAGCTCGCGTAGACGATCACCGGCTTCATCCATGGCATCCATATTGACATACCAGAGAATAACCACCGGCGCCATTTTCATCTGGAAACCACCGATCGGTGAGGGCAGGGAATCCCACTGCTCTTCGGTAGCGGTCTCGCGATGTATGACCAGAGCCTGGGCAGCGTTGTTGTTACCGAAGTGGGAGGCGATACGAGCCGCTTCCAGCATGCGCTGGATTTTCTCGATCTCGACGGGGTGCTCCGGATCGAGGTATCGCAGTGAGCGACGATTACCGATAACTTCTCTTAATTCCATGCTGAACTCCTGTTGATCAATACACTGAGTATGAAAGTCGGGGCTACAACCGTGATGCTGCCATAATTGCCAACATGCTGTTTTCTCCATCCTCAATCGTACTGGCGCGGGCATCGCGGAAAACTTTTTCTATTGGGTACTCTTTGCACAGACCATAAGCTCCGAATGTTTGTATCGCATCGCTGGCCACCTCAAAGGCGGACTGAGTCACAAATACCTTGGCACTGGCAGCCTGTTGGTAGCTGATGCCGTTTTCATTCACGACATTATTGACCGACAGACGACGGACATGGGAACGGGCCAGTTCCACTTTGGTATACATACTAAAAAGGCGCAATTTTACGTTCTGGTGCTGAATAATCGGTACTCCACCCTGCACGCGTGCCCTGGCGTATTCCAGGGCCATGTCATAGGCGGCTCTGGCGACACCGACAAACTGTTGGGCCATGGCCAGGTTGGCATCCTTGAGAAACATTTCCCAGACGATGGGGTAGACACCTACACCTTCCATCATTAGGAACTTGTGCGACACCTTTACATCGTCAAAAAATATCTCGCCCTGGTTAAGGGAGCGCTGGCCCATTTTATCCAATGGTTTGCCCTTGCTGATGCCGGGCAGGTCTGCAGGCAGAACGAAGACGGCACCGTTGGCGAGGCCCTGGCCGCCCTCCTCGAAGGTGGCAAACAGGATAATTGCCCCCGCCAGGGTTCCCGCCGAAACCCAGGATGACTTCTGGCCGTTGATAATAAAATCATCGCCATCCCGGCTTACTCGACAATCGGGTTTTATTTTTTCGTCAAAAAAAGTCGGCTCATTAAACGCCACATGGTCCGAGCCGTGATTGGGCTCGGTCAGGGCGAGGCAGCATATTTCGTTGCGCTCATCGAAAAACAGCGCAGCCTCTTCATTGCCAAAATTTCGTGCAACCTGGGGCGCCATATTGTAGAGCGACAGAGTGATGCTCAGGCCAACATCCCCCCGGCAGGTTTCCTCCAGCACCATGCAGTGCATCAAGGCACGTTGTGCCGGGCTAAGATCGGGGCCGTAGGCCTCCTGCTGGCCCACCAGCCCCAGTTCTTTATACTTGTCCAGTGCCTCCCACAGGGGAGAGCCTTCGGCGATCACATCGGCTGGATCATGCATTTTGTCCAGCGTTACGCCCACCGGATGCATGACGTCATTGGCGAAGCGATGAACGGTGTTGCGTATTGCCAGCATTTCTTCAGTGATTTCTATACCTGAGTCGTACTCTGCCATGGGTCAGTTCTCCGCTGGATAATTTATTCCTGTTTCTTTAATTCAACCACATTGTCGGCCCTCAGTTTGTCAATCAGGATTCTGGCCGCCTCCGCAGGGGAGCCCTCAATAAACTCGCAGTTGCCCTGAACTTCAGGTACGTACTGTTTGGAAAGCACAACGCCCGGTGCCAGCTCTTGCGCTGATAGTCCCAGATCGTCGATGGAAATATTGACAGGCTTTTTCTTGCGGGCGGCCATCTTGCCCTTTGCTGTAGGGAAGCGTGGGTCACCCAGTTCGTTGCTGATGGTGACAACAGCGGGAGTGGCACCTCCAACAACCTCATCGCCATCCGGCGTTGCCCGGGTTACTTTCAAGATCGATCCGTTGACTTCGATGGCGCGCGCAAGGGGTACAGTAGGCATTCCCAGCTTTTCGCCAATTAACACAGGTACCACGCCCTGGTCATCATCGGAAGCCTGGCGGCCACACAGGACAAGATCGGCCCCACCGTTTTTTTGGATAGTTGCCGCCAGAATATTGGCGGTTACCTGGCTGTCCAGAGAGCCCGGGTCTGCGTGAATAGCAACCGTTTTATCAGCTCCCAAAGCGGCGCAATGCCTGAGCAGGGATTTCAGGTCGGGGCCGATAGATATGGCGGTGATGGTGCAATCAACCCCCGCATCACGAATCCGCAATGCAGCTTCTATCGCCTGCTCATCGAAGCCATTCATGATTTGCGGAATGGCTGACACATCTGGCGTTTTTCCATCGGCGCCAATTTTCAGGTTTCCCGCCAGGACATAATTGTTCACCGCATCCGGGTCCAGTACTGCCTTTACACATACAGCGATTCGCACTTTATCAATCTCCTGTTACGTCAAGCAGGGTGAGGCTTTCCTCATCGCACCAGACCGCCTCCTGGGCGTACGTTTCCGGTTTTTCTGTCAAGTCTGCCAGCAAGTACCAGCGCCAGGGGTAGTTGCCAAAATCACGATAACTCCCTGTCAGGGTGCCGGCAAAAAACTGGCGCCCGGCATATTTTGTCTCCGCTATCTGGGCCCCGCCTTCACATTCCGCACGCTTCCTCTGGTAGTCGGGGTTGAAGCCGCTCTTGTAGGGAGGCGCAGTGTCCTCAGTCGTCATCTTCACCGGCAAAACGATCAAATACGTCCATAGCCTCATCAATGATGTCGGATAGGATCTGCCGTGCTGGCTTCATCTCAGTGATATAGTGAATGCCCTGGCCAGCCGCCTCGGTCATCAGGTCTTTGCGCTGGTAGTCCAGTGAGCCCTGAATATAGTCGGACGACAGCATCATTTGTAGGGGTGCTTTTAACACCGGCGGCGCATCGGGCCCCATCCACTCATCGTGCCAGGGGCTGCGGGTGGTGCGCATGGTGTAGCCGGAGATACAGTTCGAATACATTGTGTCAGTGGTTTCGCACTCCAGCAGACGCTCCTTCAGTGGCTGGTTGAGATCAGACTCACGTGAGGTCAGCCACAGGGAGCCTGTCCATACTCCGGAGGCACCCAATGCCAGGGTGGCTGCCAGGTGTCTGCCGGTGGTAATGCCGCCTGCCGCCAACACTGGAATGCCTTTTTCCTCGGCCAGGTCAACAACCTGGGGCACGATAGACAGGGTGCCGATTTGGCCGGTGTGGCCCGCGGCATCGAAGCCCTGGGCAATAATCACATCGACACCGGCGTCTATTTGTTTCTGGGCCTGGCGTGGTGTGCCAACCAGCCCCCACACCATCATGCCCTGCTTATGTGCCCGCTCCAGCAGGAATTTCGGTGAGCCCAGGCCCGAGGCGAACACAGGTACATTTTCTTCAAAGATAACTTCCAGTTGGGCCAGTGCGCGTGACTGATCCAGTCCACCCCAGGTGTGCAGGTCAGGTGCTTCCTTGGGGTCGGGTACATCGTACTTGGCTTTGATCATTTGTTCGAAGGCGCGTGATTCCTCCGGAATCATTGCCATCAGCTCTTCAACGGTAACCTCTTCAGACACAGATGCTGGCAGGACCAGGTCGATACCAAACTTCTTACCGCCGATCCGTTCGCGAACCCACTTGATATCCGCGCGAATGTGCTCGGGTGGATGCATTGCCTCACCCAGCACGGCGAAGCCGCCCGCATTAATGACCGCGACGGCCACATCCTTGCAGTGGGTAAAAGCCACCACCGGGTACTCGATGTCCAGTTTCTCACAAAGTAGTGTGTGCAGCGGATCACTCATAATGACTCTTCCTCTTCAGCTCACGGAAATCTACAGCTTCTCCGGGAAAAAATAAACTCCCGCCCCTGTGCTGAACACCGGATGACCGAAAATGAGATGTTGAAGTCCGGATTTGATCTGATGCTATGTTTAGAATGTTATTCATCGTTTTTTTAAAGGCTGCTATCAATGGGGAGAGTGTGTCCTTAAAAGTCGAAAGTGTTATTTTGGGTCCGGAAACTGGCCAATATGCGGGTCGGGGGCAGAATGCGCAAAGCCTGACGTCAATTGCAGAGGCCGGACGCAGGGCCGAGCATTTTGCGCCGGGCTGGATCTGAATGGTACAGCCAGTGAAGAAGGTATTGCAAAGGACGGCTTTGCTCTGGCAGCCACGCTGGACCTGCAAACTTTGCCCCTGCTGCAGAGTAAGGATTTCCAGGAGGGGTTTGGTGCATTTCTGGAAAAGCGCGAACCTGATTTTACCGGGGAGTAATGGCCCAAGAAATCTGGTGATTTTCTCATTCCGGGAAACACTCAAGCAACGTAACGATATTTTTACCAGGGCTGTAGCGCGCTGTCAGTTTTCAGCTTTTGTATAAAAGGCCCTCAGTTCTTTTTTCAGTACTTTGCCGGTAGCTCCAGTGGGTAGGGGCTCATTTCGGATCCATATTTTAGTCGGCACCTTGTAGGCGGCCAGACTGTTAGCGACGAACTGCTGTAGCTCTTGTTCAGATACCGAATCATTCGGAGCAACCTGGACGACTGCGCCCACCAGCTCACCCAGTATCTCATCGGGCAAGCCAAAGACGCAGGCCAATTTTACCGTTGGATGTCCAGACAGCGCGACTTCCACTTCTGCACAGTAGATATTTTCGCCACCCCGGATAATCATATCCTTAAGACGATCAACGATGTAGATAAACCCCTGTGCGTCGATCTTGCCCACATCACCGGTATGGAACCAGCCATCGGTAAAAGACGCTGCGGTCGCTTGCGGGTTATGCCAATAGCCCTTCACCACATTTGGGCCACGCACCCACAACTCGCCCAGCTCCCCGTTGGCAAGTTGTTCGCCATCCTCGTTGACTACCTTAACATCACACACCGGGGCCGGGGGGCCGACGCTGTCCGGCTTGTCGGCATAGTCCTGCCTGCTATTAGTCGCGATTCCCGCCGAGGTCTCGGTAGTTCCCCAGCCATTGGAAGCGCCCACAGCCGGCATAGCGGCTTTGATTCTGCGTAGCAGGTCTGGTGGTGCCGGTGCGCCACCGTAACCAATATTCGTTACTCCGGACAGATCTCGCTGCTCGGTCTCGTTAACATCCAGCAGCTGCCTGACCATGGAAGGTACGCCGCTGAATATATTAATGTGCTCTTGCTCGATCAGCTGCAGTGCGACCACCGGATCCCACTTGTGCATCATCACCAACTTGCCGCCATTGCTTAATATACCCAGCATTATGCCGTGGCAGCCGGTAACGTGGAATAGAGGGACGGTCAGCAATGCGGCCCGCGGCTTCTTCTTCAGTGCGAGTAAATCAAGCAAACTGCTGCCGCTACGCAATATACCCTGCACTCCGGTGTAGGGCATGGTGAGGGCAGCACTACAGAAATTCCTGTGTGTGCCCAGTGTCCCCTTGGGAAACCCAGTAGTACCCGATGTGTAAAACAAGGTCGCATCGTCTTCGGGGCCTGTCGATACTGCTGGCAGCTTTAAATTTGCGCCGGCTCCCTGCCAAAGCATTTCGATAGCGGTCACTCCCTCCGGGACGGTCTCGCAACGCACGGAAATTATATGCTGCAATGGCAGCTCCGAGTCTATCTGTTGCAGGCGCTCCAGCCGCTGCGCATCGGCAAATATAAGTCTGGTGCCGGAGTCTTTCAAGCCGTATTCCAGTTCATCGCTGGTCCACCAGGCGTTCAGCGGTACCACTACAGCGCCCGCCGCCGCCGCCGCCCAGAAAGCGACCGACCACTCGGGGTAATTGCGCATGGCAATCGCCACTCGATCACCTTTTTCAATATCGAAACGATCAATCAACTGATGCGCCACTGCCGCCGCCCGCCGATAATGTTCTGCAAAACTGAGACGCTCATCCTGATATACGATAAATTCCATGTCGCCGTATTCCAGGGTGCCCTCAAGCAATGCAGCCATGGAGGGAGCTGCATTTTTCCAGCTGCGAATGCTGCGACCATTAACTTCGACCTGCTCTATCTCGAAAGGCAGACCGGGTGAGCTTAGTATCGCTCTTATTTCTTCGATTGACGGGCGGGCAGCCAGTTTGGGAAATCGTTTGGAAATTTCCGATTTGATGACAAAACCCAGTAATTTAAGTGATGATTTCATCGTGTTCCTTTTGTCTTTATCCATCACCGACACCTTCAACAGGCAATCGCTGGGCGGCGTTTCCCTGTAGCTGCGCGACGCTTTTTCGGGGCTGCCAATCTATCCAGAAATTCGCACAAAGCAGGTGTCCAATCGGAAATGTCAGTGGGGTGGGAGATAATCAGTGAGTGTACTTGGGGCAGGGTCTCCGCCAGAGTTGTCGCCGTGGTCAGAGGATGTGCCGTATCGTCTTCCCAGGCCAGAATAAGTGTGGGTACATCCAGTTTTTCCAGTGTACAAAGATCCGGCATGTCCGACAGGGCTGCGCCCCGCAGAATCGCCTGCACATGCAGGGGATTAGCTCGAGCCAGCCCCTTCATGGTGTGCAGAGCCAATTGGTTGCGGCCATCCTCCTTCACCGGAATGGGCAGCATGTCCAGTAAGCGGTAGGGCGCTGCACCGAACAGGCCAGAGACCCGGCCCAGACGCCGGTAAATTGCCGCCTGTCGGGGACGGCTGTGCCAGGCCGTTGGTGGTAACACCAGTACCAGACCGGCCACTTTATCGGGTTGTTGCACTGCCGCTTCCAGTGCGGTTGCTGCGCCCATGGACAGCCCGCCTAGCACACACTTCTTTACGCCACAGGCTGTGGCCACCGAATCGGCCACCGCTAACATATCATGTGCCATACAGCTCCAGCGATAGTCTTCCGGGTCATAGCTGCCATCGGAATTACCGTGTCCACGAGCGTCATAGCGTACTACCTCGGCGTGTTTTTCCACCTCTTCCCAGTTCCACAGGCCGGCTCTGTTTTCCACATTGATGCTGCCCATCAGAGCATGCCCCCATACCAGGGGAGCGCCCTTGCCGTGTTGTTGCACGGCGAGCTCGACATTATCGAATCGCTGCAGATAGCTAAGCGGTCTCATCGGCTTTCCTCTCCGCTTGTTGGATAAATCTTCTCCTTGGCTTGTGCTACAGCAGGCAGCTGATCCAATTCGGTCATTGCAGCTATCATGGCGTCCGCCAGCCTTTCGATGTCAGGCACGGCCTTCTTGCATCCCATTATGGATATATTCAAGTTGCCAGCATAACTCCAGACCGTGATATTGAGGCCAACCGCTTCTACCAGCGGACCCATGGAGTAGATATCTACCAGAGTGCCATAGTTGCCGGATAACTGCTTGCGTGGGCCCGGCACATTGGAAATGATTACATTGGTCATGGGTTTAAAATCCGGCCGATCTGCCTTGCGCAGTCGCTGCTTACGCCTGGTCTTCCACAGCGTAATAAAAGGCGGCGTGAAGTGCATTAGTTGCAAAAAAGTATCTTTCCCCAGAACCTGCAATTCCTGCTTGGCCAGTCGCGTGGAATGTTGGATTGCGCAGAATCGCTCCTGCGGATCGGCAATATTGGTCCACAGGAAAATGGGGAGGTAGCTGGTGCGGTTACCCGACTCCCTCATTTCGCCGGGCTCTTCGGCGGATACCGGGATTGCAGCAGCGAGTGGTTCGTTAGGTAGTCCATTATGAAACTGCAGGTAATCACGCAGTGCCGCTGCCACCAGCCCCAGGATTACATCGTTCACAGTGCCATCGAGCTTATGGGCCAATTGCTTCACATCAGCCAGCGACAGCTGTCTTCTGGTGAAGCTGCGCCGGGCAGAAAGCACGTGATTCAGGCGGGTACGGGGCGGTCGATTGGTAAGCAACTTCACAGTCGGCGAACCAATATCACGATTAAAAACCAGCAGGCGCTTTGCAGCACGCCATAGGGTGTGGATAAAGCCGGGGAAAGCGCGGATGTCGTATTTTAGATGGTCCGTCAGGGCACGCCATACCAGACGGTAGCCACTGGGCAGGGGGGTTGCTTGCCAAGTGGAGGCGTGTGCAACTGGCGACACCAGATCCGCCTGAGATTCAAACACATGACTGAGATAGCGCACGGTCGCCGCACCATCGGCCAGACAGTGATGCACCTTGTGTACGATGGCGACCCGCCCGTTTGCCAAGCCAGTCAACAGCCACAAGTCCCATAGCGGGCGCTGCCGGTCCAGCCGGTGGCACATGATCTGGGAAATCATCTGATTCAGTTCCCGATCGCCTCCCGGTGCCGGGAGCGCCGCGCGGTAGATATGGGAGTCCAGGTCAAAATCCGGGTCATCGACCATCACCGGGTGGTGCAAATTAAAAGGGACGAACATCACTCTCTGGCGCAACATGGGAACCACATCCAGGGCTGCTTTCAGGCGCTCGCGCAGCAAGTTGTACTCGGTCCCATCATAGGCGGTTTCAAGTATCTGTATCTTCAGTGTGTGCATCAACACCGTCGGGGTTTCGGTGTAGAGAAAACTGGCGTCTTGTCCTGACAGTCTATGCATGACCAGCCCCCGTATTTACTGTTGACGCCTGACGACAGCCAGGCAGGCCTGTGCCAGAACTGACCCAAAACCGGGTGTTACACAGGCGAGGTGCCCATCGTCATGATAAAAACATTCAGCCCTTTCGATAAGCTTTGCCATCTCCAGCTGGTGTGCGGGCGGAATTGCTCGGTCTCTTTCGGTAATAACTACTGAGGTGGGTACATCGATTTCCTGCAGCCATTCACTGGCATCGTGAGTTGCTATTTCTCTTCCAGTCTCGATTACCACGCGAAAACTGGTACGGCGCATCTCATCCAGAGCCCAGCGGGTTTCATCTTCGTGAAGCTGGTCAGCCAGTTTAGGCAGAAGCCGCTTGATCAACCCCTTGGGCAAATGGCTGAATATTTCCACCGCCTGACTCAGACCTACCATGCAGGCAAATAAAGGCAGAACAACTAGCTCCTCATGGCGACCGATTCGCGCTTTGTAACTGGTAGCGGCCAATACAAGGCCAGAGACCAGTTTGGGGTGTTGCCTCCACAGGTACTGCGCTATGGCGCCACCCATGGAATAACCCACTGCGATTACCGGGCCGGTATTCAGCTCCTGCAGTAATGCCGCCATGTCGTCGGCGGCGCGCTCAAAGGTGAATCGGTCGCTGGCGCGCCAACTGCGACCATGGCCACGCATATCAGGCGCGATGATATTGAAATGTTGCGACAGGGCGGGGAACAGTCGAAACCAGCTCAAACCTGATGAGCAAACCATACCGTGCAATAGCAACAGAGTGGGCTTGCCAGGATTCGGGTATTGCCTATAAAAGCAGGTACCCCTTCCAGGCAACTCAACAAATACACCAGTGGGAGCAAAGTGGGGCCGGCCCGTTTTTATCTGTTTATCTCTACGCGCAGGCACTGCTGCTGTATTCATGTTCACTCCGGAGGCCTATTTCTTCACACGGCGCTTCGCTCTGGAAGAGGGCTTTTTCTTTGTAGCTGTTTTTTTCGGGGCGCGGTTGCCCCTTTTCCCTGGGGGCTTTTTCCGCACCAGGGCCATATATTCTGCCAGCGCCTCTTCCAGTCCGTCGACGATAGACCAGGCATCGTGGAGCAGTTCCGGTTCGATGGCCACACCAAAATCAATGTTATCGGCATAGCTTACACAGGTGAAATTGATACCCATTCCCGGAGTAATAATCGACATGGGGTAGATGCCTTTCATCTTCACCCCGGCAACGTACATCGATGCGGAACTGCCTCGGACACTGGACACGATAAAGTTCATCCCCAATAGCCGGGCCGTCTGTTCCGCCGAGGAGATGTTGAGCATGGCATTGACCAGCAACGGAGGCATCATCTGCATGATCTCCATCAGTCCCCTTGCGCCGCCCCGTGCTTTATTCTTGCCTTGTTCGGCTTCTTCATGTATCACCTGCAGGCGCTGCTTTGGATCCGCCAGGTCTGTTGCCAGGCTCACAATGGTATTGGTCACCTTGTTGCTGAATTCGTCATCTTCCTCGCTGCGCAGGGAAACCGGCATGCCAATACGCAGGGATTGTTCCGGTAGATTATCCTGGGCCAGCAGATAGGCGCGCATGCTACTGCCTACTATGGCAATCACCACATCGTTTATTGACACCTCAAAGAATTTCTTGATCGCCTTGATCTCCGACAGTGGCAGGGAACCGAATACGAAGCCCCTGTGGCTGCTGATATCCGCGTTGAAGCATGCCTTGGGCACTACTGGCGCCTCTACTGCAGGTTCTTTTTTGAACGTAAGCTGCCGCCGGATTTTAGGTCCGATAAAATCGAGAATCTCTCTCCTGACGCCAACGGCCATGCTCGCAAAATGCGCGGTAGTATTGAGCGATTGCTGCCACGGGCTGGGGGTATCGCCCGCCTTGGCGCCAGTAATGGAGTCGTCAATCTTGTGCGGCGGTGCGTCCGGCTCGAAATCACAGAGGATCTCACCCAGTTTACTGGCGCCCTGTCCGTCCATCATGCAATGGTGTAATTTTTGTAGAATGGCGAACTTGCCATCGGGCAGGCCCTCGATGAACCATATTTCCCACAGCGGCCTGCTGCGGTCCAGGTGTTTACTGTAAAGGTGGGCAACAAGCTCGCCCAGTGCCACGCGATCCCCGGGGGATGGGACAGCGATGCGTTTGATATGGTGCTCGTAGCTGAAGTTGTCGTCGTCTACCCAGTAGGGCAAATCCAGACCCAAAGGCACCTCGTGCAATTTCCAGTGAAAATGCGGAATCTGGCCGACCCGTTCAATGACGTGCTCGTGAAACATCCTGAAATTGAAATCTGGCCGTCCACCGCTGTCCAGTATTACCAACCCAGCGGTGTGTTGATATACTGTGGCCGTCTCACCGCCGACAAATAGCACATCCTGTTTGGTCAACTGTCTTAGCTTGGACACAACTTCCTCCCACCATGAAATTCCCAGCGACTCACGTCACGAAACTCCCTCGTCTCGATCTTGAATCAAATAGTACCGGCCTGCCACTGGAGGCGGCGACATTACTTGTTACAGGTCAATAAATCACCGAATAAATGCCCTACCTTTGATCAAGCGGAAGTCGAGGGAAATATGAGGTACAGCACCGCTACTGGCGTTATCACTCAAGGTGTCCCTTAGTAGAAGGGCAGCTTGTATTTAATTGAAGCTGAAAATTATCTCATCCGCATAGCGCTTGATGGCATCCTGCTTTATCTCCAGGCTGGGCTGTTGCTGCATGATGGCACCCACCCCCTGTTCGGCCAGAATTTTCTCACTCCAGGGTGTGACCTGCAGGTCGGTAACCCCCATGTCCTCCAGGCGACGGATGTCGTCTACGCTCTCCGCATCGGGGCAGTGCATTATAATGTCAAAGGGCTCATTTTCGCGGCCAAACTCCCGGCGAAACCCGTTCAACTCTGCAATAACCCCTTCAACCTCGCTCATATCGTGAATGACGCTGAGCCAGCCGTCGCCGTAGCGCGCCGCCCGTCGCAGGGCGGGCCTGGTTGTTCCGCCCACGTAGATAGGAATTTTTTTCTCCGGTACCGGCGCCATTATCAGGCGATCGAAGTCTATGTACTTGCCGTGGAATTCGACCATCCCGCCTTCCAGGAGGAGGCGTATCACTTGAATGGCCTCATTCTGGCGGGCACCGCGGGTCTTTTTGTCCTGGCCCAGCCACTTGAACTCCTCGGGCATCCAGGCCAGCCCCACCCCAAGGGCAACCCGGTCGTTGGAGACCGCTGCCACCGAGCACAGGCTCTTGGCTTCCAACAGAGGTTGGCGCACCGCCAGCCTGAGCACAGAGGGAAAGAAGCGGATGCGTTCGGTTACAACAGCCATGGTAGTGATAGCCACCCAGGGGTCCAACACAGGCATATCCAGGGGCCAAAAGCGCTTGCCATCGGGCGTATAGGGGTAGGGGACGGAGATTTCCTCAGGAAAAAAGGGCGCGTCGGCCACCTGAATGCTATCCCAGCCACACTCATCGGCGGTGCGTGCGATGCCCTGTAACTCATCGGGCTTGACCATAAACAGGTGAAATCCAAATCTCATTTTTCTTTTCCTCAGGTTACTTTTTGACCAATACCGACAGTGAGACTGTGGTGTTGGATATCGCTTATTTATCTACCAAAAACAGGTTTCCCTCAAGACACCACACGGCATCTTCTTCCCAGGTCCGGGGTTTTAATACCAGGCCCTTCATCAAATACCAACGGCAGGGTGCCGGCATAGTCAGAATTAATTCCCCCGATCTTGGTAGATGAGTTCTCTGTCATTTTTCCGCCTTGCCCTGTCTGGCAGCCTGTATCAGTTTCCATAGCCTGTTGGGGGAGGCGGGTACTTCCCTGGCCAGGGTGGAAAAGGGTGTCAATGCATCGTTGATGGCGCAGAGTACTGCGGCCGGGGTCGTGTGAATAGCCCCTTCACCGCAGCCTTTTGCGCCCAATGGCGAAAGAGGAGAGGGGGTCACCATGGCAAATTTTTCGGTCATGGGAACCTCGTGAATGGAGGGAAGTAGGTAATCCCCAAAGGTTGATGCCAGTGGCTGCCCATCAGAATTATAGGGGTATTCCTCCAGCAGGGCCGCAGCGACACCCTGAGCGACACCTCCCTGGGTCATTCCTTCAACGGCCGCGGGGTTAAGGCGTGTGCCGCAATCATCCACAATATAATATTTCAAAATGGTGGTTTCTCCAGTTTCGGCATCTACCTCAACCAATACCAGGTGGCAGGCATTGGCGGCGGTCAAATAGCTTCTTGCTCTGCCCTCGTCATCGGCAACATTGCGGTCCTGGGCCGTCCAGGAACTGCTTGCTTCCATGCCCATTTCCATTCCCTGGGGCAGCAGGTCGGAACGTCCCAGTGCAACACCGACGACCTCTGTCACAGTCATCTTCACTTCGGGAGTGCCTTTGACTTGTAATTCGCCATCAATCAGCTCGACCATATCGGGTGTTGATTGCAGCAATTGTGCCGCAATAGTAACCATCTTTTGTTTAAGCTTTTTGGCGGCTCCCATGACTGCACCCGCGAGGGCGACACCAAGGCGACTTCCCCCGGGCCCAAAAGCGGGGGGAGCTGAAAGTGTATCCAGGGGAATAACGTTGATATCACTCAATTCACGATGGAAGTAATCGGCCAGAAGTTGCGCTATCAGGGTGTACTGACTCTGTCCTTCGGAGGTAAAGCCCACTCTTGCCGTAATATTTCCAAACACATCGAAAGAGACCGTCACACTTTCCGGGATGCCAATTCCCTGCTGGCCTACAATGGCATAGGCATTCCAGTCGAAGACTCCGGGTTCAACAGCATTGGCAATACCAATGCCTAAATAGCGACCCTCTTTGCGAGCAATTTCCTGTTGCTCCCTGAGCTCATGGTACTGGCCCATTTCCAGTACTTTATCGAGAGCTTTCTCATACTCCCCGCTATCGTATACATTGCCGCTTGCAATGGTGTAAGGAAACTGCTCTGGTTGAATATAGTTCTTGCGACGAATTTCCGCTGTGTCCATTCCCAGGCCTCGAGCGGCTATATCCATCATTTGTTCCAGTACAAAAAAGTGGGGAGGGGGCCCCATTCCGCGATAGGCGCTGACAGGGAGCTTATTGGTAAGAACAATACTGATGTCATAGGAGGCGACAGGAATTGTGTAGCACCCGGTGAATGCGGCGAGTGGCTTGCCCACAGCAAGAGAGCCGTAGTTATCACCAAATGCGCCGAGATCTTCAATTAACTTGACGCGCAGGCCGGTTACCGTGCCATTATTTTTCAGGGCAATCTCGACCTCATAAAAACGATCCCAGGCCTGGCTTGCGCCACTGGTGAGATATTCAAATCGATCCTCTATCCATTTCACGGGGCGACCACCTGCTTTGCGTGAAAGCATGCAGGTAATATTTATTCCGCGGGGGTGGCCTTTGCCACCAAAACTGCCGCCCCGGGGGTGGCTGATAATACGGACTTTATTGGATGGAAGATCCAATACCGTTGCCGCTGCCAGTGCGGTAAACAGGGGTGACTGGATGCTACCGCGAATAGTGACCTCACTGTTGATAATATTCCACTGGCTAATACAGCCAAAGGTTTCGATTGGGTTTGCACCCATACGATTCCAGCGAAATTTCTCGGTAAATACACGATCTGCTGAAGCGAAAGCCTTATCCACTTCGCCCCATGTGAAATTACGTTGCAGCGCAATATTGGTACCCAGCTCTTCGATAACCAGTGGGCTGTCCGTCTCCATTGCCTTGAGAGTGTCCACTACTGGTTGCAGTGGTTCATATTCGACATCAATTAGATCCAGCGCGTCTTCTGCTATGTAGCGGCTTTCTGCAGCCACAGCCGCAATGGGTTCGCCAACATAGCTCACTTTATTTAGTGGCATGCAATAGGCGCCGGTCCCATCGGGTAGGCCGCCAGCTGGGTTGCTCCATTTGTGCACGTCTTCGCCGGTTAGTATGGCGATTACCCCGGGCAATTTCTCGGCTTCTGAAATATCGATATTTTTAATTCTGGCATGAGCAAAAGTGCTGTGTAGCATCGCGCAATGAAGCATTCCGGGAACAGCGACATTGTCGATAAATTCAGTATTCCCGGTTACCAGCTGCGGGTCTTCAAGTCGCTCTACATCCTTTCCGACCCAGCGTTTGGAGCTGGCGGGGATATCATCTAAAGTGGGTTCTTTGTATGTCACTGTTCTGACCTTGTGTGTATTTAAAGTGGGTGTGTTCCAATGACCTTCTCCTTGCGGAGATCTTCTATCTCCTGGGAAGTTAGTCCAAGCAAGTCGGCCAATATCTCTTCATTATCTTGCCCGAGGGTCGGTGCTGCCCTTCGCTGCTCGCAGATCCCGTTGGAAAAATGAATTGGGAATTGAGGGTAGTGGTGTTCACCAGTATATTTGCGCTTCAGTTTCTTGTGCATATTTCTTTCTTTGAGATGGGGATCGTCCAGTAACTCCATACCATTGAGAACTGCACCAGAGGCTATGCCGAGAGACTGAACCAACTCCATCACAGTGCGTTTTTTCTGCCCGCGAGTCCATTTTGAAATCGCTTCATCCAGGTCGTGCTCATTATTTTTTCGAGACAGTGAAGTCGCGAACCGTTCATCACTAATCCACTCGGCTTTGCCCATGGCCATCGCCAGCGCCGACCACTGCTGATCGGACTCAACCGAAATAGTCACCCACTCATCCTCCCCTTCGCATGGGTAGGCATTATGAGGTGCGAAGATGGGATGCTTATTTCCCATCCGCGACTGGATGTTACCCGCAGTCTGGCATTCAATGATGTTCGGGCCCATTAGAAATGCAAGTGTTTCCACCTGCGATAAATCTATATGTTGGCCTTGACCTGAGCGCTCCCGCTCCTCGAGTGCCAGCACGATGGCATAAACGGCCATAATACCGGATACCACGTCGGAGGCCGCAGAGATATGCGCCGGTGGGCCGTCTTGGTAACCGGTGACAGCGGAGGCACCACCAATTTGGTCAAATACATAGCCAAAACCTACGTAGTCCCGCCAGGGGCCGGTCTGTCCGAAGCAGGTCATGGAGACCATAATGAGCTCCGGATTAATCTCCTTGAGTCGTTCATAGCCAAGGTCGAGCTTATCCATTACGTGGGTTGAAAAATTGTCTATCACCACATCGCTCTTTTTGATCAATTTAAAAAACTGCTCTTTGCCCTTGGTAGAATTCAGGTCGAGGGTCAATCCTCGCTTGTTGGTGTTGCAGCCATTGAAATAGGAACCCATTTCGTAAAAGTGCGGGTCCTTGGGGTCCAGGGTGTTAAAAACGCGAAACCCGTCTATCCTTTGGACGGCCTCTACCTTCACCACGTCTGCACCGAGGCCACCCAGAAGGGATGTTCCAGATGGGCCAGAACGATAGTGCGTCAGGTCGGCAACCCGGATACCATTGAGCAGATCTTTGTCCATCATATGTTCCTCGGGCTTTCTTTAAATGACGCCAGCATTGCGCAGCCTCCGTAGCTCTTCAGGCTGCAATCCGATATTACCCAGCACCTCTTCATTGTTCTGCCCAATATCTGGAGCCGGCTGCCTGTCGGTTCTCCATGACATGGACTTAAAAGGGTTGCGTGGCTGATAAAAATCGCCCAGCCCAGGTTGAGACACCTGTGCAAAAAAGTTGCGCGCGTTGAGTTGGCTGCAATTGAGCATATCCTTCGCCGTGTAGGGAATACCGGCGGGTACCCGCAATTCCTGGGCAGCCTGGAAAGCCTCATTTTGTGTCTTGTCTTTTGCCCATTCGCTGGCTATGCGCATAAATTCAGGCAAAATAGCGCGTTTTCTTTCGATGTCGTAGAGCAAAGTGGGATCTTCGGCCAGATGAAAAGCACCGATCAGCGCGCACAGGTTTTCCCAATCTATCGCTGACAGGTGATTGAGCGCTATCCATCCGTCTGTGGCCTCAACATAGAAGGTTTGCATCGAAACGGCAAAGCCTCGCACTGGCGACGGGCAGTTGTACTGCTCCAGCAGTTGCGGGTAAGCAAGTACATTGAGGCATGCCTCTTGTGCGGACACATCGACATGCTGCCCCTTACCATCTTCCCGTCGACCTCGAATTGCCGAGAGGACTCCTATAGCACCGTAGGTGCCAGCCATGTAGTACATAAATGGAAAGCCAGCCTGCAGAGGTTCCCGGTCTGACTCACCAAAACAGAATGACCAGCCACCGAGCGCAGAGATTGTCAGATGATCGCTCTTGTAGTGCCGATAGGGGCCCGTTTGACCGAACTCGGTAACCGATAGCAGGATAATTCCAGGGTTAACTGCTGCCAGGTCGCTGTAACCCAGCCCCAACTCTTCCATTGTCCCGGGTTGAAATGATTCGATAACCACGTCTGATTTTGCCACCAGTTGTTTGAATATCTCCTGACCAGGCCTACTGGTAATATCTACAGAGATTCCCCGTTTGTTCTGATTGAGAAAAACGTAGAGGGGGCTGGTGTGCTGATCATTGCCCCCTGCCGGGTCTTCTATCTTGATGGTGTCTGCACCGCTATCTGCAAGTAACTTTGCACAAAAAGGACCTGATATTCCAGTGCTAATATCCAGAACTCGCAGTGCTTCCAAAGTTGCCATTACTTTCTCCTAACGACTAATTTCTGCTGCCAGAGTCCACCCCTGCCGTGAATATTACAGAACAACGCGAAATAGCAGCATACTAAACTCATCGCTCTCATCCTGGAAGTCAGCCTCGACTGGCAGGCCATCACACAACTGATCTATCACGCAGTCGATGGAGCCGACCACGCGAAACCCCTCTTCCATTTCCACCAGTACGACTGGGAAAGGTGCCTTGCCGAAAAAGTATGGGTGCATGGGCCTGTTGATTATAACCCAGCTGTAGACTTTGCCCTTGCCGCTGCACTTGCGCCAACCCCTGTCCAGGGAGCGACACTCGGGGCACATGGGGCCCGGCGGGTGAAGCAAATGTCCGCAGCTTGCGCACTCTTGCACCAGCAGTTCGTGTCGGCGCAGTCCGGCCCACCACTCCTCGGTATCGGCGTTAAGCTTGGGTATGGGGCGCGATATCTTCGGGATTTCCTGTGACATATGGTTTTACCTCGAGAGAATAGCGGCACTGGTGGGAGCTCCCAGGCAGCTGGTGACCAGGGAGAACTCAACATCCCTGACCTGAGCTGTGGATGTCCCGCGCACCTGGCGTACGGCTTCAAGGATTAGGTTCCAACCGTGAATATAGCCTTCGGAGAGCAGCCCTCCTGCGGTATTCATTGGCAGCTCGCCGTCGATACCGATACGGCCTTCACCGACAAAGTCACCTGCTTCACCCTTCTTACAAAAGCCCATATCCTCCAGGGAGGTGAGCACGGCGGGGGTGAAGTGGTCGTAGATCTGGGCCACATCCATATCGCGGGGTGTCAGGCCACTTTTCTCCCACAGGATTTTCGCTGTATTCACTATTTCAGAGGCAGTAGTCAGTGAATCCCGATAGTAGTTTGTTTGATACCAAACGGGGTAGCCCATGGCTTGTGCCGTTGCGTGAATATAGGCGGGCGTAGTGTCCAGAGATCTGGCTCTCTCGGCGGAGGTCACAATATAGGCTACCGCGCCGTCGGTTTCCAGGCAGTAGTCCAGACGGCACAGTGGATCGGCGAGAATCGGCGCGTTGAGGTAATCCTCCAGGGTCATCTTTTTCTCGTGGAATATGGCATTGGGGTTCAGGTTGGCGTGCGCACGGCAGGTCAGGGGAATATTCGCCCACTGTTCGCGCGTTTCACCGAACTCGATCATCCGCCGCCGGGCATGCATGGCAACCCACTCGCCGGGAACGAGCAGGCCGTAGGGCGCATGCAGACCGTAGATCCACTCGAATGCTGCGGGAATTTCCGGGGAGCCATAGCGGTGTCCGGAGCGCTCGTTCATGGAACGGTAGGCAACGACACACTTGCACTCACCGGATGCCACCATCATTGTGGCCTGGGCAATGGTGCCGCAGGACGACCCCCCGCCGTGGGGAATAGTGGCGTAGGAGCGTATATTGCGCAGCCCCATCGCATTGACCACATCGACCTGATTAGTGGGTTCGTAATCGGAGTTGATGATGCCGTCAATATCGTCCGGCTCCAGCCCTGCGTCCTGCAACGCCTCCAGAATGGCTTCCACGGCCAGGCGCTGCTCACTTCGCCCTGAACTCCTGGAAAACTCCGTGGCCCCAATGCCAACGATGGCGGCTTTACGCCTGAGTTGGTCGGTCATAATTTTTCTCCCAATGTTTCTCAGTCAGCCTGCCTGTAGCGAAATACCGTTCGGCTGTCCTTGTAGCACAGCTCACCGCGCTGATTGCGGAAGTAATTTTCCACGGTGATATGGTGTCCTTTACCAATACTGAAGGCTTTGGGGGCGATATTAATTAATTTTTCGTTGATAAACATTTTGTCCCCGGGATAAAACGGCTTGTAACATTCGATTTCGTAGTCTGTGGCGAGCAGCCGATTGCCTGGCAGCGGTGTGCGACAGTGGAATGTAATCTGCCCCTCGTGGGTACCCATCCATTCCGGGCGCCAGACCTGGTGCTCTTTGCACAGCACGATGACACCCCAGGGCGCAATGCGGCCGCCCCAGCGGGTCTGCTTGCCAAATTCATCACTCCAGTAGAGAGGGTTGGGATCCTCGATGCCCTCGACAAAATGCTCAATGGCTCTTGTCTCTATGGGGTAGGCCTCTTCGACTGGATCGGACTCACGTCCTATCCAGCCCATAGCCTCTTCCTCCGTACCGATGACATAAACCAGGCCGGATGAGTCGGTTTCAGTCTTGTGCTCAGTCATGTTCTTTCTCCCGATCGTGTTCTTCGAATATCGACAAGCCTGCGCTTTTTCAACCCTTGCCCTGCAGCACAACAATGGCGCTACCGGCAGTGATTTTTTCTTTTACTTTGCCCTCGCCGTCTTCCTTGTCGAACCAGATATCCAGGTCAACCAGGTGTTCGCCGCCCTCAAAACGCTTGCCGGTAATGACGCCCCTCACAGTAATGGTCTCATAACGGACTATCGGTGCAGCCATTCGGTACTTGATTTTGCGGGGGATAGAGTTGGGTCCTGCCCAGCCACAAAGGAGGCGCTGGATCAGGGAGTGTTGCCAGGTCGCGTTCATAAAGATGTCCGGCAAATTTTGCTTGCGGGCATACTCCACATCGTGGTGGGCCGGATACCAGTCATGGTGTGACGAAGCGATAAAGACGAACTGGGTATGGCTCAGCGGGCCAATACTGATTGACGGGATCTCTACGCCTACCTCAACATCTTCATAATAGGTATCTTTTACTTCTGGTAGTTGCATGATAACCATCTCCTGAATGATTAAGCCCCGGCATGGCCGAGAGTTAGTCGAACGATATTGAAAGTTTGTGGCCCGGCTACTCTCCCGTCTCCCGGGCAAACTTACGTCAGTGCGACAGAATATTTTACGTCCAGCCCCAGAGGGTCCTTGTCCAGAATCTCCTCGGCAACCACCGTTTCGTGGTAGGTACTATTGCCCAGGGTATGCTGCAATTGCTTGGCCCACTTAAGGAACGGTGTGGTGCGCGCATCTACTGTCGCACCCATACCACCGTGGAGCTGGGTGGCCAGTTGAGTGGCCTCCACTGAGGCATAGCCGACAAACGCTTTAGCCGTTGCTACCGCCTCACGGCTGGGCATGTCATTATCGATCAGCCATGCCGCATAGTAAGCCATGTACTCACCCATGGTGGTTTTTGTCCAGGCTGTGGCCAGATAGTTCTGGATCGCCTGAAAGGCTCCGATAGGTTGTTCGTACTGAACCCGTTCTTTCGAATAATTGATCGCCATATCGAGTGCACGCTCTGCAATACCGGTCATGTAACCACAGAGTATGGCAGTAGCCGCTTGAATTACCGGGTTAAGCACCGACCATGCCTGGTCGACCTCACCTACTACACTGTCGGCCTCAATCCGAACATTGTCCAGAATGACTTTTGCCTGGGGTTGCAGTGCCATAACTCTGAGGGTCTTATACTGAATGCCAGGAGTATTGGCATCTACCAGAAACATGGTCAGACCCTGCTCCGGGTCCTCGCAGTCGCTGGTGCGAGCTACAATCAGAATCTGATCGGCTTGTTCAGCAAACTCCACAAAATGTTTGCTGCCGTTCAGCACATAGCCACCATCTTCGGCCCGGGCCGTGGTCTTGACGGTTGCCGCATTGGGCCTGGCATTGGCCTCACTAAAAGCAAAGGACAGCAAGCGCTCACCGGAGACAATGGCAGGCAGGACGTCTTTTTTCTGTTCATCACTGCCGCCTTCCAGAACTGCCCGGCCGCTTAGCAGTATGGTGGACAGAAAGGGCGTGGAAAGGGCCACACGGCCCATTTCACGCATTAGCAATGTGGCATCGATGTTAGGCAGGTCCAGTCCACCGTACTCCTCGGGATAGACGATGCCGGTCCATCCCTGCTCTACTATTTTGGGCCACATGTGGCTGGGATAACCCTCCGGCAGCGACTCCCATTCACGGATTTTGTCCAGCGGACAGGCCTTTTCGAGAAAGCCACGGGCGCTGTCCATGAGCATTTGTTGCTCTTCAGAAAACTCAAGGTTCATAGTTTTTCTACCTTCTACTGCGGTGAATCAGTTGGACCAACGGGGTAAACCGAGACCCTGTTGGGCAATAATTTTGCGGTTGAGATCCAGCCCCCCGGCCCCGGACAGTTCGTGCCCGGCCCAACAGTATTCAGCGGCCCACAAACCGTCTATTGGTGCACCGGGACATTCTTCGGTCATCAGGCCGTAGTTACGCATGATGTCAAGGGCCATATCCGCCTTGCCCCAGCTTAGCGTTGCCCGCCAACTTTTGGACGCCGCTGCTTCCACGGTGGGAATGTAATCCTTGCGCATTGCTCGCGAGGCGGCGATAAGCTGCATCAATTTGCCACCGACCATATCCAGATGCTGTCGAGCCAGCTTTTGACGGGTAACAGGGTCATCAGCCAGGCGCTCACCATCGATCTCAGCGGTTCGAACCCACTGGACAAAACGATCGAAGGGCCCGGAGACACCCTTGAAGTTAATCATGGTAAAGCGTTCACGGCTCAGTGCTTCCATCAGGTGGGCCCAACCATGCCCCTCTATACCAACCAGGTTCTCTTTGGGAACCCGAACATCTTCCATAATGACATCACAGGTCTCGATACCGTTCATCATCTCAAAAGGAATAGTGGTAATCCCGGGCGAGTCTGTCTTGATGAGTATTATGCTTAAGCCCTTATGGCGCCTGGAGCCTTTCTCGGTCCGTACCAGCGACCACAGGTAATCGGAGGTATCGGCACAGGTGATAAAGCGTTTGCTGCCGTTTACCACGTATTCATCACCCTCCAGAATGGCACTGGTTTTAATACTGGCGATATCGTTACCCGAATCCGGCTCGCTGTAGTTGATGGCAAAACGGATATCCGCATTGAGAATTCGCGGGATAAAGCGCTGCTTCAGATCCTCAGAACCAATGCTCAGCAGCGTGTTGCCGATAATTGATACCAGGTAGGTGCAGGTGAGTGAAATTCCTGCCGCGCGGCCAAGGTGTAGTTCGTCAAGCAGGATGTACTCAGTCATGGGGGCGTTGTTGTCACCCTGCCCGCCGTACTCCTTGGGATAAGCCGCGCCCAGCCAGCCCTTTGCCGCAATTTTGCGTACGACTTCCATCTCCAGCTCGATATGATCTGAGTGGATCTCTTCAACCCCTTTTAAGATATCGGGGATCTCATCTTTGATAAACTGGCGTACTTCCATGCGGAAGGCCTGTTCTTCGGGTGTGAAGCGAAAGTCCATCGCTACCTCCTGTAATGTTATTTAAAATAATTAGTCGTTGAAATGTTTAAGGTACTGAATTGAAAGAACTCAACTATCCAACAAGCTGCCATGGTACGAACATAGCACCTTTCTTCCATATAATACAGGTTACTTGACTATCAAGTTACTTGACTAAATTGATGGGGTGCTCAAGCCGAAAAAAAGATGCTTGTCCTATGCCTGCTATACAAGTTTGTTTGTGTAATCCACTCATCCTGATCTCACTCATTAAAGTAGATATTCTAGTCTCCGCTTGGGATGTCCCACATTGGCGTTTTGGCCCATCCTTCCTCAAATGGCCTGATTCTGGGCTTGCAAGGTAGTCTGGGCGGTTAGATACCAGCAGGAGGAGGAGGCGTGGTCGCCCGGAACATCTATCAGAGGCTGACTATACCAAGCAAGAAGTTATAGTTAATTTGCTTTACTATATCTGGTGAAGAGGTATGCGGCGAGATCGATTAATCCTTCTCCTTACGAATTTTCTCGTAGAGCTCGTCTAGCAAGTCGTGCAGACGCTGCATTTTTTTCTCCCCTATCAGGGCAGAATATTCCTGTTGAACTGAAGCACCTACCCTGGTTCCGGCTTTCATCAGGGCGTGGCCTTTGGCGGTAAACCTGACAATTTTTGCCCGCCCGTCATGTGGGTCCTGAACACGCTCAATAAAGCCAAGGCACTCGACCTCATCAACCAGCTGTCCCATTGCCTGTTTAGTTATAGCGGCTCGCTTTGCAAGGTCTGTTAGCCGCGTTCCGGAGAGGTTCAGGTGGTTGAGGATGGCTTGATGCGACCCCTGTATTTGGGTATAGCCCTCTTCCGCAAAGCCGCTAATAGCATGTCTTTGGAAGTGCCTGGCAACCTCCATCAGGGACTGGCCAATGCTGTGTTTTCGGAATTGATCCAGGTCTTCCTGGGTAATTTTATTTTTTGCCATTAATGCCATACCGCTGTTTGGGTGAGTGGTGGTTCGCCTTGTCCCGGTTTGAAAAGCTGAGAACCTGGTTCATTGTATCAAAGAGAAATGTACCTGCACGAAAAATTGCTCTCGATCAACACATGGGGAGTCCGGCTTGGCACCCGCTTGACTGAATTAACTAGTAAAGCTACTTTATTACAAATTTGCTCGTAGTCAATAGGAATATTTATGAAACGCTTTAAAAATAAGGTTGTGTTAGTGACTGGCGCGGCCTCCGGCATGGGTCGGTCCAGCTGTCTTCGTCTGGCTTCTGAGGGTGCACTAATCTACGGTATTGATTTGGATGATGCGGGGCTGGCAGCCACCGCTGAGCGAGTCAGGTCTGCAGGTGGCACAATGGAAGTGGCTGTCCGTGATGTTACCAGCAAAGATCAATGCGTGTCTGCGGTGAACGAAGCAGTGGAGACTTACGGGCACCTGGATGTTCTGGCGAATGTGGCGGGGGTATGTCGCTTCGGTCACGCCCATGCTGTCACTGAGGAAGAGTGGAATTTTGTACTGGCGGTAAACTTGTCAGGCCCTTTCTTTTTATCACAGGCGGCGATTCCCGCGCTAATTGAATCGAAGGGGAATATCGTTAACGTGGCGTCGGTATTCGGGGTAACGGGGCAGGCCTACAGCGCGGCCTACTGTGCCAGCAAAGGGGGGCTTATTCAGCTGACAAAATCAATGGCGGTGGAGTATGCAAAAGAATCTGTTCGTATCAATGCCATATGTCCGGGCTCCACAAATACAGAAATGATGGCCGGCATAGATTTTTCCGAGGACATGGACTGGAACCTGATTGAGCGCGCCACTAAAGCTGCGGTCGGAGAGCCGGAGGATATAGCGTCGGCAATCGCCTACCTGGCATCTGACGAAGCAAAAATGGTCAACGGATCGATCTTTGTTGTCGATAATGGATTGCTGGCGGGATGACTCCGGCTCACAGGTCTGGCTGCCGATAAATCCACTGCCGCCAAAAAGCAGGGCTCAAAACAGATCCCCACCAATGGCATTTTGTGCGGCGACATAGCCGAAGGTGGTGGCGGGACCCAGTGTTGAACCGGCACCCGGATAGGAACGGCCCATAACCGGTGCCGAGCAGTTTCCTGTTGCATACAGCCCAGCAATAACCTGACCCGATTCGGTCAGGACTCTTGCGTATTCATCCACCTTGAGCCCGCCTTTGGTTCCCAATTCCCCCGGATAGACTTCAAAGCCGTAGAATGGCCCGGTTTCAATGGGGCCCAGACAGGGGTTGGGGGTCACTGACTTGTCACCGTAAAACTGGTCAAAGGCATTTTCCCCCCGATGAAATTCCAGGTCGACGCCGGTGCGGGCATAGTCATTCATCTGCTGTACGGTATCCTTCAGCCCCTGGGCCTCAATACCGAGCAGGCGAGCCAACTCGTCCAGGGTGTCAGCTTTTTTGATAAACAGCTTTTTGATGTCCGCCGATACTGCCCAGTCGGGTTGTTGCGCCCCGGGAAGCAGGGGGCCAACGGGATACTTTTTACGAAAGTTTGCATCGAAAACCAGGTAGGCGGGCACACAGGGGGACGCCTCGGAGTGATTGGCATACATGGCTTTCACAATATCATTGTAAGCCGCAGTCTCTTTTACAAAGCGCTTGCCCTGCTTGTTGACCATCACACCGCCTGGGAGAGACTTTTCAATGACCAGCATGCGGGCACGTTCCTCCCCTGGTACGACGACTGTGGGGCCCCACCAGCCTTCATCCATCATCTCCAGTGCCGCGCCGACCTCCAGCCCCATATTAATAGCATCCCCGGTAGCATAGGGGTTACCGCAGCTCCACTCAGGCCGGGTTGGTTTGGGCAGGTATTTATCGCGCATCACAGCACTGTTATCAAATCCACCTGCGGCGAAGAGCACCCCTTTGACCCCCTGGATTCGTACATTGGTGCCATTCTGCCTGATTTCTATGCCAACCACTCGACCCTCTTCGACAATCAGTTGCTTGGCTGGGCTATTGAGCCATATGGGTATGTTGCGATTTTTCAGGGCCAGGCGCAGGGATCCGACCAGTGCATTTCCCATCGCGCAGCGGCGATCCCGCTTACTTTTAAAGCGCCAGGGTATGTCCGAGCAGTATTCAAGGAATCGGACCAGCATCTTCCTAATCCAGCCAGGGGAATGGGTCAGGGCTGATTGAGCCTCGGGAATATTCATTGAAACACGGTTCATGATCAGTTCCTGCGGAGGGGGTTGCCGCATTTGCAGGAATTCTTCTTCGCTCAGTTGGCGGGCATCGAAGGGTGCGGCTTCCAGGGTGCGACCCCCCTCTTTGGAGCCGGGAACATCCTGATAGTAATCCGCATAGTCGGGAACCAGGTCCAGTTCAATTTCCGCTTTTTCACAGAGATATTTGACGATTTTAGGGGCATTATTCAAGTAGCTGATGATTCGCTGTTCGGCAACTTCATCACCGACGGTGCCTTTCACATAGGTCAGTGCTTCTTCAAAGGAGTCTTCAAATCCATGATCTTTCATTTTGTGGTTATTGGGCACCCACAGGCCGCCGCCCGACATTGCAGAGGACCCACCGTATTGGGGGCTTTTTTCGACCAGCAGTGTACTTGCGCCAAGATCATGGGCGGTAATGGCAGCAACCATTGCACCGGCCCCGGAGCCGACAATTAAAAAGTCGGTACTGTGATCCCAGGTTTTTGTGTTCATAAGCCCTCCTTAATCTCCCACGGATATTCTTCTGTGGAGCTGTGTCATTTACGAAGTATCTTGCATCTGAATAACTGCAAGGTCAAGATGCTTGACTAATATTTGTCGGGCGGATAACCTGTACTGGTTAGAGATGGGTTGTTTTGCGTTACTGTGAAATGGGGTGTGGAGGGCGTTGTCGTGGAATGATAGCCGCACAACTACCTTGCTCGGTTTCCCACAAAAATTATAATCATGCAGGGGAAGTAGTTATGAACAGATATCC